>JBATEB010000027.1:0-11942 GCA_049663805.1 Burkholderiales bacterium
GGGATCGCCGAGGAATCCGGCTACGAGTCGGAATCGGCGTTCAACCGGGCGTTCAAGCGCGAATTCGAAATGCCGCCTGCGGCCTGGCGCCGGCAGCGAAATCCGGTTCCGAGCAAGGCGTGAAGCGTCGGCCAGCGCCTCGATCGTCATGCGGCCGCGCTCTTTCTCCAGCGCGACGTAAGCTCACCTCTGAGGAATACTGAAGCGTCCCGATGTTCGTGTCGGCGGTTGCGGGCCGGTGGCCCGAAGCGCAGAATTGACCGGTCCGAGACGTCATGACAAATTCGTTCCGCAAATCCCGCCGCGATTTTCTCAAGGTGTCCACGGCCGCAGGCGGCGGTCTCGCGCTGCAGTTGATGATTCCCGCGCGGGCGGTTGCCGCTGCGGAAAGCGCGAAAGGCCCCGAGCTCACCGCCTGGATCGTGATCCGCCCCGACGACGGCGTCCTCATCCGCGTCGCGCGCTCGGAGATGGGGCAGGGCAGCTCCACCGGCCTGGCGATGCTCGTAGCGGAGGAGCTCGAGTGCGACTGGAAGAAGGTCCGCACCGAGTTCGTCTCGACCGGCGAGCAGGTGCGGCGCAATCGCGTCTGGGGCTCGATGGCGACCGGCGGCAGCCGCTCGATCCGCGGCTCGCAGGAATATCTTCGCCGCGCGGGCGCGACCGCGCGCGAGATGCTGGTCGCCGCCGCGGCGCAGCGGTGGAAAGTGCCCGCGTCCGAATGCGACGCCGAGAACGGCGTGATCAGTCACATGCCGTCGCGCAGGAGGCTGCGCTTCGGCCAGGTCGCCCACGCGGCCTCCAGGATCGAGCCGCCGGCGGAGGTGAAGCTCAAGGAGCCCCGGGAGTGGAATCTCATCGGCAAGCCGGCCCGCCGGCTCGACATTCCGGACAAGGTGACGGGCAAGGCGGTCTTCGGCATCGACGTGCAGCTTCCCGGGATGGCGTATGCCGCGATCGCGCAGTGCCCGGTGTTCCGCGGCAAGGTCGGGAGCGTCGCCGACGAGCGGATCAAGGGCCTGCGTGGCTTGATCAAGGTGGTGCGGCTGGAGGATGCGGTGGCGGTCGTCGCCGACAACTGGTGGCGCGCCGAGCGCATGCTGAAAGCCCTGCCGATCGAGTGGGACTTCGGGGAGTACGAAAACGTCACGACCGAAAGCATCCGCGGGTTCGTCGCCACGGGGCTCGACGATCCCGGAGCCGCCGTGGCGCGCAGCGAAGGCGACCTCGAGGCAGGTTTCGCTTCCGCGGCGAAGGTGATCGAGTCGGAGTACTTCGCGCCCTTCCTCAATCACGCGCCGCTGGAGCCGATGAACTGCACCGCGCTGGTGAAGGACGGCCGCGTCGAAGTCTGGGCGCCGACCCAGAACGCCGAAGCCACGCACGCCGCCGCGGCGGCGGGGGCGGGCGTGCCGCTCGAGAAGGTCGACGTGCACCTGACCTATCTGGGCGGGGGCTTCGGGCGGCGCGGCTTCCAGGACTACACGCGCCAGGCCGTGGCGATCGCGAAGGCGGTGGAAGGCACCCCGGTCAAGCTCCTGTGGTCGCGCGAAGAGGACATGCAGCACGACTTCTACCGGCCGATGACCCTGATGCGCTTCAGGGCCGGGCTCGATGCCGACGGAAAACCGCTGGCCTTGCACATCCGCGACGCGAGCCACTCGATCCTCGCTGCCGTTCGGCCGCAGGACATCAAGGGGGGCGTGGATCGCCACGCGCTCGGCGGCATCGTCGATCTTCCCTACGCCGTGCCCAACCTGAAGGTCGAATTCGCGATGAGGAACAGCCACGTTCCGGTCGGGTTCATGCGCACGGTGTTCCATTCGCAGAACCCGTTCATGCGCGAGTGCTTCGTCGACGAGATGGCCCACGCCGCCGGCCGCGACCCGGTTGAGTACCGGCGTGTCCTGCTGCAGAAAAGCCCCAAGGACCTGGCGGTGCTGGAAGCCGCGGCCCGCGCTTCCGGGTGGGGCTCGCCCCTGCCCGCGGGCGTGCACCGCGGCATCGCGGTGCAGGATTCGCACGGCAGCTACGCCGCCGCGGTGATCGAGGTGTCGGTGAGCGGGGCGGGCGAGCTCGATATCCGGCGCGTGGTGGTGGCGGTCGATCCGGGCCACGTCGTCAACCCGGATTCCGCGGAAGCCCAGATCCAGAGCTGCGTCGCCTACGGACTCACCTCGGCCCTGTGGGGCGAGATCACCCTCAAGCGCGGCCGCGTCGAGCAGTCCAATTTCCACGACTACCGCATCATGCGCATGGCCGAGTTGCCGCGGCAAATCGAGGCGGTGCTCGTCCCGAGCGGAGGCTTCTGGGGCGGGATGGGGGAGACGCCCCTCGCGCCGCTCGCCCCCGCGCTGTGCAACGCGATTTTCGCCGCGACCGGCAAGCGCGTGCGCTCGCTTCCGCTCAAGCACCAGAATCTGCGCAGGGCTTGATGGGATCGCCCGCGCCGAACGATAATACGCGACCCTTTCGATCACTCACCGGAAACAGGAGACCCGTCCCATGATCAAACTGACCGTCAACGGCAAGCCGCGCTCGGCGGACGTCGAGCCCGAAATGCCGCTGCTGTGGGTGCTGCGCGACGTGCTCGATGTCAAAGGGCCGAAGTTCGGCTGCGGCATCGCGCAGTGCGGCGCCTGCACCGTGCATGTCGACGGCGAGCCGGTGCGCTCCTGCTCGTTCCCGGTGTCGGCCGCGGCGGGCAAGCGCGTGGTCACGATCGAAGGCCTCGCCCCGCGCGGCCGGGTGCACCCGGTGCAGAAGGCCTGGATCGATCACGAAGTGCCGCAGTGCGGCTACTGCCAGGGCGGCCAGATCCTGGTGGCGGCGGCGCTGCTCAAGAAGAATCCCGATCCGAGCGACAAGGATATCGACGAGGCGATGACCAACATCTGCCGCTGCGGCACCTATGCGCGCATCCGCACCGCGATCCACGCCGCGGCGAAGTCGATGAAGCCGGCGAAGGCATAGGGGCGGCCATGACGAAAACCGCGAACCAGACATTCGTTCCGTCGCGCCGCCGCTTCCTCAAGACTTCGGCGGCAATCGGCGGCGGCCTGACGGTCGGCATCGCCATTCCGGAGGCATTCGCTCAGGGCAAGAGCGCCGAGATCAACGCCTGGGTGGTCGTCCAGCCGAACGACATCGTGATCATCCGCTATGCCCGCTCCGAGATGGGCCAGGGCAGCATGACCTCGGCGCCGATGCTGGTGGCCGAGGAGCTGGAATGCGACTGGAGGAAAGTCAAGATCGAATACGCCTCCGCCAACGCGAACGTCAAGCGCAAGCGCGCCTGGGGCGACATGGCCTCCGTCGGCAGCCGCACCATCCGCAACTCCCAGGAATACCTGCGCCGCGGCGGCGCGACCGCGCGCGAGATGCTGATCGCGGCGGCCGCCAGGAAGTGGCGCGTGCCCGCGTCGGAGTGCGTCGCCGCGAAGAGCGTCATCACCCACACCCGCAGCGGGCGCAAGACGAGCTTCGGCAAGGTCGCGAACGACGCCGCCAAACTCGAAGCGCCCAGGGAGGTGAAGCTCAAGGACCCGAAGGACTGGAAGCTCGCCGGCACCTCGGTCAAGCGCGTCGATATCCCGGCGACCGTGATGGGCAGGCAGCGCTACGGCATCGACGCGCAGCTGCCCGGCATGCTGTACGCCGCGGTGGCGCAGTGCCCGGTGTACGGCGGCAAGCTCAAGTCGGTCGATTCGTCCAGGGTCCAGGGCCGGCGCGGCATCATCAAGGTGCTGCCGATGGACGGATTCGTCGCCGTGGTCGCCGACAACTGGTGGCGCGCCAAGGAAGCGCTCAAGGACGTCGCGATCGACTGGGACTTCGGCGCGAACGGCAACGTGTCGAGCGCGAGCCTGATGGAGTTCTACAAGGGCGGGCTGGAGCAGAAGGACGTTTCGGTGGCCCGCCAGGCCGGGGACGTCGACAAGGGATTCGCCTCTGCGGCGAAAACGATCGAGGCCGAGTACTTCACGCCGTATCTCGCGCACGCGACGCTGGAGCCGCAAGGCTGCACCGCGCGCGTCAGGAACGGGCGCGTCGACGTGTGGGTCTCCACCCAGAACGCGGAAGCCTCTCTCGCCGCGGCGGCGGCGACGGCGGGTGTGCCGCTGGAGAACGTCGAGGTGCACCGGGCGCAGCTCGGCGGCGGCTTCGGCCGGCGCGGCGGCGCACAGGACTTCGTGCGCCAGGGCGTGGCCATCGCCAAGGCGATGGAAGGCAAGCCGGTGAAGATGCTGTGGTCGCGCGAGGAGGACACCCAGCACGACTTCTACCGGCCGGCGAGTCTCATCCGCCTCAAGGCCGGTCTGGACGCCTCGGGCGCTCCGGTCGCGTGGACCTCGCGCGTCTCCTCCACCTCCATCATCGCGACCCTGCTCAAGCTGCCGCTCAAGGGCGGAATCGATCCGCAGGCGGTCGCGTCCCTGAACGACCTGCCGCACGACATTCCGAACGTGCGCATCGAGTACGCGCAGCGCAACGCTCATGTTCCGGTCGGCTTCTGGCGCACCGTCGGCCATTCGCAGAATCCGTTCGTGCGCGAGTGCTTCATGGACGAGCTCGCGAGCGCCGCGGGCAGGGACCCGGTCGAATACCGCCGCGCCCTGCTGCGGAAATCGCCCAAGGACCTGGGAATCCTCGAGGCGGTCGCGAAAGCGGCCGACTGGGGCAAGCCGCTTCCCGCCGGCGTGTTTCGCGGCATCGCGCAGACCGAAGCCTACGGCAGCTACACCGCCGCGGTGGCCGAGCTGTCGGTGAGCGACAAGGGCGAGGTCAGGATCCATCGCCTGGTGCTCGGCGTCGATCCGGGATACGCGGTCAACCCGGACAACATCAACGCGCAGATGCAGGGCAGCGCGGTGTTCATGCTCACCGCGATGTTCTGGGGCGAGATCACCATCAAGGACGGCCGCGCCGAGCAGTCGAACTTCCACGACTACCGCATGATGCGCCTGCGCGAAATGCCCAGGGTCGAAGTCGTGATCGCGCCCTCCGGCGGTTTCTGGGGCGGTATCGGCGAACCGGGTCAGGCTTCGATCGCGCCGTGCGTCTGCAACGCGCTCTTCGCCGCGACCGGCAAGCGCATCCGCTCGCTGCCGCTGAAGCACCACGGGCTGACGCTCGCGTAGCGGGGACCGGTGCGAGGACCGCGCGGGCGGCGCCCCCGGGGATGGCCCCGGGCCTTCGCCTTACTGGCCGCATGCGCCGCGACCGCCTTCGCGCAGGAGACCCGGGTGCGGCTGGAGGTCGTCGGGGATGCCATCCCGCGGCCGCTCGCGCCCGCACCGGGCGACGCCGGCCGCGGCCGAAGCATTGCGGTCAACCGCGACGCGGGCGCGTGCACCCTCTGCCACGCGGTGCCGGGTGAGACGCTCTTCGGGAATATCGCCCCCTCGCTCGCGGGCGTCGGGGCGCGCTTCTCCCCCGGTCAGCTTCGCCTGCGGGTCGCCGATTCGACCCGCGTGAACCCGGAGACACCCATGCCGGCCTACTTCAGGACGGAAAATCTGACGCAGGTGGCCGCGGCCTACCGCGGCCGGCCCATCCTCTCGGCGCAGCAGGTCGAGGACGTGGTCGCCTGGCTCGCGACGCTGAAGGAAGGGCGGTGAAGCGCCGCGATTTCCTCGCCGGCATGGCCGGGGCGCTGGCGGCGCCGGGGGCGGCGCTGGCGCAGGCCGACGCGGTCGATGCGGCGGTGCGCGAGCTCGCCGGCGGCGCGCCGGTCGGGCGCGGCAGGGTGAAGCTCGAGCTGCCGCTGCTCGCCGACAACGGCAACTCCGTTCCGCTGCGGGTCAGCGTCGCCAGCCCGATGACCGCCACCGATCACGTCAAGAGCATTCACCTGTTTTCGGAGCGCAACCCGGTGCGCAACATGGCGAACTTCTACCTCGGCCCGCGCGCCGGGCGCGCCGAGATCGGCTCGCGCGTGCGCCTCGCGGGCAGCCAGCGCGTCACCGCCGTCGCGCGGCTCTCCGACGGCTCGTTCTGGTCGGACTCCGCCTCCATCGTGGTGACCCTCTCGGCCTGCCTGGACGAGAGCTGAGGAGCGGGACTGGTGACCGCGAGAATCCGGATTCCGCCGCGGGCAAAGCGCGGCGAGATCATCGAAGTGCGCATCATCATCCAGCATCCGATGGAGACCGGCTACCGCACCGACGAAGTCGGGCGCCCCATCAAGCGCAATACCATCAGGACCCTCTCCTGCCGCTACAACGGCGCCGAGGTCTTCCGGGCGGACCTCTCCCCGGGCATCGCCGCCAACCCCTACCTGCAGTTCCATACCGTCGCCGAGGCGAGCGGCGAACTGGTGTTCGACTGGGTCGACGACGAGGGCCGGGAAGGCTCCGAGCGGCAGTCGATCGTCGTGCGCGGATGAGGCTCGCCCTGGCGCTTGCCGCCGCGGCCGCCGTCGCCGCGGGAAACGCGCTCGCGCAGGAACGCGGCATCCCGCCCGATCAGATCGAGTCCGGTTCGGAATTTCTCGGAAAGGACCTGCGGGGGCTTCAAGACGACGAGTTCGCCAATCCCGGAATGCTCTGGGTGGAGCGCGGGGAGAAGCTCTGGGAGGGGGGCGCGGGCGAAAAATCCTGCGCCGGCTGCCACGGCGACGCGCGCAGCAGCATGCGCGGCGTGGCCGCGCGCTATCCGCGCATCGACGCCTCCGGCGGGCTCCTCAACCTCGAGGGCCGCATCAACCTGTGCCGCACCGCTCGCATGGGCACGGCTCCGCTGGCGCACGAGTCCGCGGAACTCCTCGCGCTCACTGCCTATGTCGCGCGCCAGTCGCACGGCCTGCCGATTTCGGCGAACATCGAGGGCGAGGCGAAGCGGCACTTCGACTCCGGCCGGGCGTACTACTACGGGCGCCGCGGCCAGATGAACCTGTCCTGCGCGCATTGCCACGAGGCCAACCGGGGCAGGCGCTTGCTCTCGGAGACCCTCAGCCAGGGCCACCCCAACGCCTATCCGGCCTACCGCCTCGAGTGGCAGACGCTGGGATCGCTCGAGCGCCGGCTGCGAGCCTGCCTGTCGGGAATACGCGCGGAGATGCTGCCCTACGGCGCGCGGGAGTACCTCGACCTCGAGCTCTACCTCGCGTGGCGGGGGCGGGGGCTGGCGGTCGAAACTCCGGGGGTGCGGCGCTAGGACGGGGATGCCGCCCGCGCTAGAATCGGGTAGGCATCCCAAGTGAGCGTCTCGGAAAATCCGTCGCAGCCTGCTCCCTCGATCTCCGGCGGCGACCCCCGACCCGGCCGTGCGAGCGTCGCCATGCTGCGCGAGCTGCTGGCGCTGCAGGGAATCGAAGAGGTGATTCTCGACGCGCTCGTCCCGCGCGCCACGCTGATCGATCTTGGAGCCGGCGAGTGCCTGATGCGAAAGGGCGAGCCCAATGTGCGCGTCTGCATCGTGATCTCGGGCGCGCTGCGCGTGGAACTGGACGGCGGCGGTCCGCCGCTCGCCCGGATCGGCCGCGGCGAAACCGTCGGTGAGCTGTCGCTGCTCGCGGGCAGTCTCACGACCGCGACGGTCGCGGCGGAGGAGCCGACGCGGCTGCTCGCGCTCGACGAGAAGACCTTCTGGTGGCTGGCCGAGTCGTCGCACGCGTTTTCCAACGGCCTGCTGGTGCGGCTGGCGAAACGCATGCGTTCCAACAACGAGGCGGTGCAGGCCAACATCGTCCTGCGCCGGCAATTCGAGCAGGCGGCGCTGAACGACGCGCTCACCGGTCTGCGCAACCGGCGCTGGCTCGATCAGACGCTGCCCCGGATCGTGCAGCGTCATCTGCACGCTGGCGAGCCGCTGTGCATCGCCGCCATGGACGTCGATCATTTCAAGAGCGTCAACGACCGCTTCGGGCATCCCGCGGGGGACGCGGCGCTGGCGCAGGTCGGACTTCTGGTGCGCGGCAACTTGAGGCCCTCGGACTTCGCCGCCCGTACCGGCGGCGAGGAATTCGTGCTGGTTTTCCCGCAGACGGCGCTGCCCGGGGCGATCCACGCGGCCGAGCGGCTGCGGGAAGCGATCGCTTCGGCGCCGTTCGGCCACGACGGGCGGGCGCTGCCCCGCATCACGGCCTCGCTCGGTCTGGCCGCCCTGGAGCGATCGCCCGATCCCGTGGAGCTGCTCGCACGGGCGGACGCGGCGCTCTACCGCGCCAAGCACGCGGGCCGCAACCGGACCGAGTGGATCGCGGGCGAATCCCGGAGGTAACCGGTTCTCAGGCGAACGCCTCCGCGAGCAGCCGATACGAGGTGCGCCGGCTCTCGTAGTCGCCGGTGATGGTGATCACCATGATCTCGTCCGCGGCGAACTTTTCCTGCAGCGCGAGCAGCGACTCGCGCACCTCCCCCGGGTCGCCGAGAACGATGCGCGAGCGTTGCTGCTCGACGTAGGCGCGCTCCTGTGGGGAGTAGCGATACGCCCGCGCTTCTTCGACGGTCGGCACGGGCGCGTCGACCCCCTTCGCCATGTGCAGCCGGCGCAGGCCGATGCTCGCCGCGAGCCGTTCGGCCTCGGGGCGCGTCCCGGCGCAGATGACGAACGCGCACACCAGCGACCGGGCTTGCGGCTCGCGCGCCGAGGGCTCGAAGGCGTCGCGGTAGGCGCGCGACACCGCGTCGCCGCCGTGCGCGTTGATGAAATGCGCGAACGCGAAACGCAGGCCGAGCCGCGCGGCGAGCGCTCCGCTGTAGTCGGAGGAGCCGAGCAGCCATACTTCGGGCGAGGTGTCGCCCGCGGGCTGCGCCTTGACGCCGGCGAAGGGATGTCCCGCGGGAAGCGTCCGGTCGAGGAATCCCACCAGGTCGTGCACCTGCTGGGGCATGCGGTCCGCGCCCTCGTATTCGCCGTCCGTCATCGCGAGGACCGTGCGGGGGTCGCCGCCGGGAGCGCGGCCCAGCCCCAGGTCGATCCTTCCGGGAAAGAGCGCCTCCAGCATGCGGAATACCTCGGCGACCTTGAGCGGGCTGTAGTAGGGCAGGAGCACGCCGCCCGTCCCCACGCGAATGCGCGAAGTGGCGCTGGCGACCCGGGCGGCGAGGATTTCGGGGCAGGGATCGGCGAGCGCCGCGATCGCGTGATGCTCGGCGAGCCAGTAGCGGTGGTAGCCCAGATCCTCGGCGAACCGGGCGAGGGCGATCGTCTCGGCGAGGGCCTGAGCGGGGCTGGTTCCGCTGATGACGGGGGACTGGTCGAGCACCCCCAGGGGCACCTTCATTCGCCTATCGAAGCTCCGAATGAATCAAACCGCCGTCTGGCGTGCACGCATCACCCGTCTGCGCTTTCCTTCGCTGCTTCTCCGGATCTTCCTAGTCCGGGCTCATCCAGATGAGGCCGGCCACCAGCAGAGCGATGAAACCGGTGATCCACAGGATGCCGAGGATGCGTTTCTTGTCGGTCGGGGTGAAACCTTCCTTCTTTTTCTTCGCGAAGCGATACTCGATCACCATCAGGGCGATCCCGGCTGCGAAGACGATGCCCACCCATTTGGTCATGGTGTCCACGGCGGACTCCGTGATGCAAAGCGAGCAGTCTACCGGAGTTGACGCCGGCGCCGGGTGGCGGCCATCGGCGGGCCCCGCCCGGGCCGGCTTCAGCGCGGCCTGCCCTCGGCGAGGGCCCAGCGATGGGCGGGCAGCAGCGCGAGGGAGAGCAGCACCGCGCCTGCCCCCAGGAGGTAGAACGCCGACTCTATCCCGTACCGATCCTTGAGCCAGCCCATGACCAGCGGCGCGGACATGTGCGACAGCGCCCAGCCCAGGCCCGCCAGCGCCATGGCCGACCCGCGCGTCTCCGCGGAGGAGATCGTGCTCACCAGCACCTGGAAGTAAATGGTCATCACGCCCGAGCCCAGGCCGACGCCGAGGAGGAACAGCGCGATCACCGCCCAGTCGGCGAACCCGGCCACCAATCCGATCGAGGCCGCGACGATCAGTGCCGACGCGAACGGTACCGAGCGATCGTCGGCGCGCTTGACGAAGCGTGCGAGCGCCACGCCCGAGGCGATCGAGCCGATCGCGCGCATGCCGACGAGCCATCCCGCCGCTTCGGAATCGAAGCCCTTTTCGACCAGCAGGATCGGATAGAAGGACACCGACAGCGAAAACGGCAGCGCCGACAGGTAAGCGCACAGCACGCCGTAATAGATCGCGCGGCGCCGCAGCAGCATGCGGTAGGTGGCGAGCATCGGCGGCGGCGCGCTCTTCGGGCGCGAAGGCGCGTAGCGGAACGCCAGGCCCAGGGCGAACGAGACCGCCCCCGTCGCGGCAACCGTCCAGAACCCGGCGCCGAATCCCCAGCCCGCGATGATCACTCCGGCGGCGACGGTGCCGGCAATCTGCCCGAGACTGCTGGTCGCGTTGAGCCAGCCCATCAGCCGGCTGTGGCTGCCGGGCAGCCGGCTCGCGAGCGACCAGGTCGCCGGCCAGTAGACGGCGCGCGCGACCGTCATCACGAGCTGGGCGACGAGCAGGGCGGAAAAGCTCGCCGACAGCGCGAACAGCGTGCCGGCGAGCACGGTCGCCGCGAAGGCCGCGAGGGAGATCGCCATTCCGCCGACGCGGTCGGTCCAGGCGCCGCCGAGCAGGTTGAAGACGATCTGAACGGCCACGGGAAGCGCGATCAGGCTGCCGATCGCGATTCCCGAGAAGCCGAGCTCGCGCGCGTACAGCGGGATCAGCAGGTGGGTCAGTCCGAGCGCGAAATTCCAGGCGAAGGCGCTGGAGAAAAAGGGCGCGAAGACGCGGGATACGTGCGGGTTCATGGGGAGGCGGCGATTATGAGGGCACGCGGTCGCCGCGGCAAACGCGGCCGAGCTTGCGAGTCGCCGGGTACCTGCTTTAGTCTCTCGGGGACCTGTAAGGATGATCGCTTCCCCGGCGACAGGAGGATCATGAGGCTCAAATACGTTCTCGCGGCGGGCGCGGTCGCGCTTTCGGGAGTCGCGCACGGCGCCGCCAATACGTGCTCGGCCTACAGCGGCCCGCACACCACCGCGCTGGTCGAGCTCTACACTTCCGAAGGCTGCGACAGCTGCCCGCCGGCGGACCAGTGGCTGTCGTCGCTCTCCGCCCAGGGCTTCAGGCCCGATCAGCTCGTGCCGCTCGCGCTTCACGTCGACTACTGGGACTACATCGGCTGGAAGGACCCGTTCGCCAAGCGCAGGTTCTCCGAGCGGCAACGCAAGCTCGCCGCGCTGAGGCGTCCGGTTATCGTCTATACCCCGCAGGTGCTGCTGCAGGGGCAGGAGTTCCGCCGCTGGGGCAGCGACCGCTTCACCGAGGAGGTCGCGCGCATCAACTCGACGCCGGCCCGCGCGCGGATCGCGCTCGCGATCCGGGAGGTCGCCGGGGATGGAATCCAGACCGAGCTGAGCGCGCAACTCTTCGATCCCGCCCGGAAAAAAAATGCCGCGGTGTACCTCGCGGCCTACGAGAACAAGCTCGCGAGCGAAGTGAAAGCAGGCGAGAACCGGGGCAGGCGGCTCGAGCACGATTACGTCGTGCGCGAGTGGATCGGGCCGATCGCCTTCGGCGAAACCCTGAAGATCGAGGAGAAACGCCTGCTGCCCCTGCTTCCGGGAACCAATACCAAACACTCCGGTGTCGCCGCCTTCGTGCAGAACCGCTCCACCGGCGAAGTGCTGCAGGCGCTGATGCTGCCCGCCTGTCCGGGATAAACCGGGGACAGACCACGGTTTCCGCTCGTGCGCTCGGAAAACCGTGGTCTGTCCCCGGTTTTGCGCCGGTTTTGCGCCAGCCCGATGAGGTAGCATAGCCTCATGGACACTCCCCTTATCTGGCTGATCGCCGGCTTCGTGCTCGTCATCACCGAGCTGGTGACGGGCACGTTCTATCTGCTGGTGCTCGGGATCGCGGGCCTGGTCGGAGCAGGGGTCGCGTACGCGGGCGGGGCGTTCGTCTGGTCGGCGA
>JBATEB010000028.1:0-1688 GCA_049663805.1 Burkholderiales bacterium
GCCCACTTCGCCATCGACAGTCCCGTATCACCCAGCCCGAGCACCAGCACCTTTCTGCCCGCGAAATTCACCGCAGCTTCAAAGTCGACAGACCGAACAACACCAGCATCATCGTGATGATCCAGAAGCGCACGACCACCTGGGACTCCTTCCACCCGGAGAGCTCGTAGTGGTGGTGCAACGGCGCCATTCGGAAAACACGCCGGCCGCCGCTCCACTTGAAATAGGCCACCTGGATCATCACCGAGAGCGTTTCCGCGACGAAAACTCCGCCCATGATCAGGAGCACAATCTCCTGGCGCACGATCACGGCGACCGTTCCGAGCGCCGCGCCCAGAGAGAGCGCGCCGACGTCGCCCATGAAAACGTCGGCCGGATAGGCGTTGAACCAGAGAAACCCCAGGCCCGCGCCGACGAGCGCCCCGCAGATCACCGTGAGCTCGGCCGCCCCGGGGATATAGGGGAAGAGCAGGTAGCGCGAGTAGTCCACGCGTCCGGTCACCATCGCGAATACGGCGAGGCCGCCGGCCACCATCACCGCCGGCATGATGGCAAGACCGTCGAGGCCGTCGGTGAGATTGACCGCGTTCGAAGTGCCGACGATGACGAACCAGCTGAGCGTGATGAAACCGAAGACACCGAGCGGATACGCGACGTTCTTGAAAAAGGGCACGATCAGGTCGGCCTTGGGCGGCAGGTCCATCGAAAAACCGCTCGCCACCCAGGCGATGAAGAGATCCAGGATCTTGGCCGTGCTCGGCGCCGACACGGCGAACGCCAGATACACCGCCGCGACGAACCCGATCAGGGATTGCCAGAAGAACTTCTGTCCGGCCGAGAGGCCCTTGGGATCGTTCTTGACGACCTTGCGGTAGTCGTCGACCCAGCCGATCGCGCCGAATCCGAAGGTGACTACCAGGACGGCCCAGACGAAACGATTGGAGAGATCCGCCCAGAGCAGCGTCGTCACCAGGATCGAGATCAGCACGAGCGCCCCGCCCATGGTCGGGGTGCCCGCCTTGGCGAGGTGGGTCTGGGGGCCGTCGTCGCGCACCGCCTGGCCGATCTTGTAGGCGGTGAGCTTGCGGATCACGGCCGGCCCGGCGAGCAGCGAGATGGCGAGCGCCGTCAGCGTCGCGAGCACCGCGCGCAGAGTGATGTACTGGAACACGTTGAACGCGCGCACATCCTGGGCGAGCCACTGGGTCAGGGAAAGCAGCATCTAGTGCCCCTCCGCTTCAGCGGGTTCGGCCAGGGCCTGAACGACTCGCTCCATGCGCATGAAGCGCGATCCCTTGACGAGCGCCGCAGCCTGCGGGGAAAGTTCGCCCTTCGCCGCCGCAATCAGTTCCTCCGCAGTGGCGAAGTGCCGCGCGCCCTCGCCGAAGGCTTCGACGGCGGCGCGGCACAGCGCGCCGGTCGCGTACAGTCGGTCGATGCCGCGCTCGCGCGCGTAGGCGCCGATCTCCCGGTGGAATTCCTCTCCCCGCCCGCCCACTTCACCCATGTCGCCGAGCAGCAGCAGCCGGGTCCCGCGCTGCGCGGCGAGGACGTCGATCGCCGCCCGCACCGAGTCGGGATTGGCGTTGTAGCTGTCGTCGATGAGCCTCGCGCCGGAGCGGGCGGTCAGGCGCCGCATGCGGCCGCCGGGGGCGCGGAAAGCTGCAAGCCCTCGCGCAACCGCGTCC
>JBATEB010000029.1:0-8964 GCA_049663805.1 Burkholderiales bacterium
GACGTTTTCGGCGGTGGTCAGCCACGGGAAAGTGGATTCCTCCTGGAACACCATGCCGACGTCGTGCTGCGCGGCGTCTGCGGGGTGGCCGTCGATCAGTACCCGCCCCTCCCAACCGTCCAGCAGGCCGCCGACGATGTTGAACAGCGTGCTCTTGCCGCAGCCGCTCGGCCCGATTACCGCGACGAAGGTTCCCTCGGGGACCTCGAGCGAGAAGTCTTCGAGCGCCGTGATCGTCCCCTCGGGCGCGGGGAAGCGCTTGGTGAGCCGCTCGACGGTCAGCATGCGGCGATTCTACGTGTTCCGGGTTACTCAGAACGAATCCCGGTCGGGAGCAGCCGCGCTTCGAGCCCCGAGGACGCCAGGCTCCTTTCGATCGCCTCCGCCGTCGCGCGCGCCTCGGCGCCATGGCCCCGTGCGGCGTCGCGCTGCCCCTGCGCCGCGAGCAGACGAGCGAGTCGGGTTTGAGCGTCCATCAGGAGACGCACTCTGCCGATATCCTTCGCCAGCGCCGCTGCGCGCGAGAGCTCGGCGTGCGCTCGTTCGTAGGCCTTCTCCGCCAGCCATGCCTCGCCGAGCCAGCGTCGCGCGCTCGCTTCGTGTTCGAGCAGTCCATTCGACGCGGCGAGGGCGAGCAGCTCGTCCGCGAAGACGCGGCAGCGGTTCGCATCTCCCTGCGCGAGCGCGACTTCCGCGAGGCCGCCGAGACAACGAACCGCCAAGTAGCGCTCCGAGGCGCGACGGGCGCGTTCGAGTGCATCCTGCAGCAGCGGCGCGACATCCGCGTGACCGAGCCGCGACATCGCGATCGCGCGGTGCGCCTCGATGGCGACGCGCCAGAAATCGATGCCGGTCTTGCGGCCGAGCGCGAGACCACTCTCCATGTACTGGAGCGCCTGCTCGTCCAGGCCGAGGTCCAGCAGGAGGTGGCCGATGAAATCATAGGCGATGAACTGATAGCGCAGCTGCTTCAGGCTTTCGAGCCAGCGCAGGGTTTTCATCATGCCGGCCCACGCCGCACCGTAGTCCCCGGTACAGGCTCGCACGTGGTCGAGTCCGAGAAGCGTGGGACCCATATGCCACTGCAGGTCTGCGGCGCGCGCGATCGCGAGCGCCGCGTTGAAGCTCGACAGGGCGCGCGGGTAGTCGCCGAGACCCTTGGTTCCGGTGCAGGCATGCCCGATCATCATCAGATTCTCGGACTCGTAGCTCTTGTCGCCGATGCCGCGTGCGAGCTCGATCGACCGGGTGTAGCACTGGATCGCCGCGGCGGGCTCGGCGTTCGCAAAGTGCGCCTCGCCGCGTCCGTGCCAGGCTTGCACTGCGACGAGATCGGCAAGTCCGTTCCGCTCGCAGATTTCGACCGCCTCCTGGTGAAACCCGATGGACTGGTCGTTCAGCCCGGTGCTCCATGCGACCGTGCCGAGGTGATAGAGGGTGTCGGCGGCCTGGTGCTCGTCGTTCATTGCACGGGATTCCGCCAGGGCCGCGTTGAGACAGGCGGTCGCCTCGTCGTAGGCGTCGGCGCGCCGGTACGCCATGCCGAGCTGAATCAGCGCGTCGCGCGCCTTTTCACGTTGGCCCGCCGAGCGCGCCGCGTCGATGACGCGGCGCATGTCCGCCACGGCGCCTTCGGTCTGCCCGGCCTGTGCGCGCGCCGCACCGCGCCGCTCGTAGAGAGCGAGACGCTCACGCTCGTCCATCGCCTCCGGATGAGATTCGGAGAGCGCGACGGCGCGGTCCAGCCAGTGCAGCGCGTCGCGCATCGCGAACAGCGCCTGGGAACGCTCGCCGGCCAGGACGAGGTACTTGAGCGCCTTCGACCAGACGTGAGCGCGCTCGTAGTGCTCCGCGAGCCGCGCGTCGCGCTCGTGCGCTTCGCCTTCGCCGCGGCGCTCCAGGACTTCGGCCACCGACCGATGCAGCAGCATCCGCCGGGTCCCGCCGATGTCGAGGTAGACCACTTCGCGAACCTTGTCGTGGCTGAAGTCGTAGACGCCGCCCTCGGATTCCTCGCGCAGCAAACGGCGCTTCACGAGCGCCTCCACCGCGTCGAGCAGCCGCCCCTCGGGTTCGCGAGTCACATCGAGCAGGGTGTCGAAGTCGAAGCGCCGGCCGAGGACGGCGGCGGTTTCGAGCGTGGAGCGGATCTCCTGCGGCACGTGCGTGATGCGCGCGCGCACGGCGGCGCGCAACGCATCCGGCAGCATCGCCGGCTCCCCGATCGAGCGGGTCCCCGGCGGGATCTCGCCGTCGCTCAGGGACTGCAGGATCGACACGAGGAAGAACGGATTGCCCTCGGTCTCGCGATGCAGGCGCTCGGCCAGTCCGGGGGCGGCGAGTCGCGCACCGCCGAGCGCCGCGACGAGATTTTCGGCATCGCCGGGACCCAATCGCGCGAGCGGCACACGGCGCGCGTCGGTCTCGCGGCGCAGGCTCTCGACCAGCCGCGCGAGCCGCTCGTCGCTGTCGAGATCCTCGTCGCGAACCGCGTAGATCACGAGTGCCGGTCGTTCGGCGACATGTCGGGCGAGGTAGTGGAGCACCTGCGCGCTCGCGTCGTCGGCCCACTGGATATCGTCCACCATGAGAACGAGCGGCCTGCCGTCTGCTGTCGCTTCGAGGAGCTGCCCCACCGCGCGCGACAGACGAGCCTGGCGCGCCTCGGGGAAGTCGCGCGACAGCCGGGGCAGATCCGGAAAGCGCTCGGCCACCGCGGGAACCAGCGCGGCGAGCTCGGCGAGCGACACGGGCGCGATCTTGCGCAGCGCGGCGGGTGACGCCCGGTCGAGCGCGCGCGTGACCAGGTCGATCACGGGCTGATAGGGCATCGCCCGATCGATCTCGAAACAATTTGTCGCGAGCGTGGGCAGGCCCTGGGCTTCCGCGTAGCGTGCGACTTCGCGCATCAAGCGGCTCTTGCCGATGCCGGGCTCGCCTTCGATCAGGACCGCCTGGCCGGCGCCGGTCGTCAATCGCGCAATCAGCCCGATGAGCAGGCCGTATTCGACGCCCCGGCCGACAAAGGGCGCGGTTTCGTTCGTCGAGCGAATGGCGGGATCGTGCGCGGAATCGGGCGAAGGCCTGGTCGCGGACGCGCCGAGCGGCGCGGCGTCGAGGGGCAGACGATGGGTGGCTCGGACCGCGCGCGCCGCATCGAGGAAGGCGCGCCGCTCCTCCTCGGGCACGGCGAGGGCCGTGACGAGCCGGTCGGCGAGATGCCGCGAGGGTCGACGCTCATCGGCTTCGATCTTCCTGATCGTGAAGTCCGAACAGCTGACGCGCCGGGCGAGCGCCTCCTGGGTGAGATCGAGCGCCTTGCGGCGACGCCTCAGCCAGTAGCCGAAGGAATGCGCGTGGTCCTGCACCTCGCCGGTACCCCCCCGCCGTCTCAACAAGCCCGATTCTAGTGGCATTGTCCCCGCTTTTGTCCCGCATCTTGTCCCGCTTTGCGGGACCCCCTGCGCGCTCGCGCGGAGTGAAATGTCGGCACGTCCGATCGGCGGCACAAGAGCCGGATCCGGCGAAGAGCAACAGGACCACGCACCCGCACCAAAGACACGTTCCCAACCCCGTCACCAGGAGAAAACCATGTCCGCAGTCGCGTCCACCCCCCAACCCGCGGTCGACCTCGCCGCCGTGAAGGGCAGGCAGCAAGCTGCCTGGTCCGCCGGCGACTACGCCGTCGTCGGCACGACGCTGCAAATCGTCGGCGAGTCCCTGTGCGAGGCGCTCGACCTGCGTCCGGGCGCGCGCGTGCTCGATGTCGCCGCCGGCAACGGCAATGCGACGCTCGCCGCGGCGCGGCGCTGGGCCGATGTCACCTCGACCGATTACGTCCCGGCGCTGATCGAGCGCGCTCGCGCCCGCGCGGGCGCCGAGGGCCTGCCGGTGAAGTTCGAGCAGGCGGACGCCGAGAACCTGCCGTATGCGGAGGCGAGTTTCGATGTCGTGTTGTCCACGTTCGGCGTGATGTTCACCCCCGACCAGGAGAAAGCCGCCGCCGAAATGGCGCGCGTCTGCAAACCCGGCGGCCGGATCGGCCTGGCCAACTGGACCCCGTCGAGCTTCATCGGCGAACTGTTCAAGCTGATGGGCCGGTACCTGCCCCCGCCGGCCGGCGTGAAGTCGCCCTCGCTCTGGGGCACGGAAGAGCGCCTGCGCGAGCTCTTCGGCAAGCGGCTCGACTCGATCGCGGTCGAGCGCAAGGACTTCGTGTTTCGTTACCGCAGCGCGGCCCACTGGCTCGAGGTCTTCCGCACCTTCTACGGCCCGCTGCAGAAGGCGTTCGGAGCGCTCGATTCCGCCAGGCAGGAGTCGCTCGCCACGGACCTGATCGCCCTCGCCGAACGGTTCAATCGCACGACCGACGGTTCGCTGGCGGCCCCGGGCCAGTACCTCGAGGTGGTCATCAAGCGCAAGTAGGCGAACGTCGATTGGATTTCTTGCCTCTGAACGAACAAAACACCTACTGACAAGAGGAGCAGACGACTATGAACACTACGCTATATGAACGACTGGGCGGCGCCAAGGGCATTGCCAGACTGGTGGACGATGTCGTGGCCGCGCACTTGGCGAATCCCATCGTGAAGACCCGCTTTGAGAACGTCAAGGATCTCGATCACCTCAAGAAGATGGCGCGGGAGTTCTTCAGTGCCGGTTCCGGCGGCCCGGAAGCCTACACCGGCAAGGACATGCCCGCCGCGCACAAGGGCATGAACATCAGCGAACAGGAGTACCTGGCGGTGACCGACGACATCGTCGGAGCGATGGAGAAGAACAAGCTGGGCGAGGACACGAAGAAGGACGTGATTGCGATTCTCTATTCGCTCAAGGGCAACATCATACGAGTATGAGTAGCCAACTTACTTAGGCCGCGCGGCTCAACAGCACGTTATGGCCATTCTCGACCAGAAGGAGGCAAGGCAATGAGCAAGAAAACTCTTTATGAACGTCTTGGCGGTTATGACGCCATTTCCGCAGTTGTCAACGACCTGTTGCCACGCTTGCGAGCCGATACGCAACTGGGTCGCTTCTGGCAGCACCGGGCGGAGGATGGCTTGAAGCGCTCGAAGCAGCTCCTGATCGATTTTCTGTGTTCGAGTGCAGGCGGCCCCGTGTACTACATCGGACGGGATATGAAGACCTCCCATCAGGGGATGAGAATCAGTGGAGCTGACTGGTCGGTATTCCTGGGACACCTCCATGCCGCCGTGGAGGTCTTTAAAGTCCCTCAGGCCGAACGTGACGAGTTGGTCGCGTTGGTACAAAGCACAAAAAAGGACATGGTCGAGGCATAGATACACCTCCGACACCTCCGCGCAGGACCGCTGCGACAACGTAGTAGTATCCAGCCGATCTATAAGCAATGACGAAGGCAAGGACTTCGCGGCTGGCGGCCCCGGGCCGGTACCTCGAGGTGGTCATCAAAGGCAGGCAGTGCGAGGATACGGCCATGAACATCGCAGACAGCGCGCTGGGACTCGTCGGCAACACGCCGCTCGTACGGCTGAACCGGGTTGCAGCGGGATTGCCTGCGCAGATCGTCGCCAAGCTCGAGTTCTACGGCCCGGGTGCGAGTGTGAAGGACCGGATCGGGGTGGCGATGATCGATGCCGCGGAGCGCGCCGGGACGCTCAAGCCCGGCATGATCGTCGTCGAACCGACCAGCGGGAACACCGGCATCGCGCTCGCCTGGGTCTGCGCGGTGAAGGGTTACCGCTGCATGCTCTTCATGCCGGAATCCATGAGCCGCGAGCGCCGCGCCGTGATTCGCGCCTTCGGCGCCGAACTCGTGCTCACCCCGGCGGCCGAAGGCGCCCTCGGCGCGGTAAAGCGCGCCGAGGAACTGGCGGCATCGGATCCGAAGCGGTACTTCATACCCCAGCAGTTCAGGAATCCCGCGAACCCGGAGGTCCATCGCCGCACGACCGCCGAAGAGATCTGGCGCGACACCGACGGTGCAGCCGACATCCTCGTCTCGGGTATCGGCACCGGCGGAACGATCACCGGAGTCGGCGAGGTCATCAAGTCGCGCAAGCCCGGATTCAAATGCATCGCCGTCGAGCCCGACGCTTCCGCGGTCCTGTCGGGCGGAGCGAAAGGGCCCCACGCCCTCCAGGGACTGGGCGCCGGATTCGTTCCCGAGGTCCTGAACCGCGGCATCTACGACGAGATCATCCGCGTGACCAACGACGACGCGATTGCGACGGCGCGCCGCGTGGCGAAGGAAGAGGGCCTCTTCGTCGGCATCTCCTCGGGCGCGGCGGTGTGGGCGGCGCTGCAGGTCGCGCGCCGGCCCGAACACGCGGGCAGGTTGATCGTCGCGATCCTGCCTTCGTATGGCGAGCGCTATCTGACGTCCCCGTTGTACGCGGACCTCATGGGTTGAGCGTGGCTCGAAGCGAATAAGAAGACCCGCGTGCATTTGCGCGTCGGGGCATCCGGGCTGAAGACCCTATACTCCCTCCTGCTTCCTCCCGGGCGAGCGTATTCTGGGTGCGCGAAGGTATGCTGTCGGACGAGTCGATGCGAGAGTTTTTGGAGACGTGGCAAACGAAGAGGGATGGCACGAAACGCGGAATAGTGGAGATCAGACCATGATACGGAACGACCGGGAGCTTGCGGTAACACGCGAGCGCGTCGCGCAACTGGAGCGGCTGCTCGAGACGCTGCATAAATCAGCGAGGCCGGAGGAATGGCCCTCTTTGAGTTCCGGCTATCGCCTGGAGATCGAGCGCATGCAGGGGGACATTCTCGATTACCTCGTGCAGGGCGCACCAAAGCATCCGGCCGGCGCGGCGGCATGAATGGACTGAAGTACTGAATGGCCTGGGGAGGGCATTCATGCGCTGGGTCGCACCCACCGAAAAAGACGAGGCCAATCATCAGCTGGAAAAGCGCCTCTGGGACGCGGCCGACCAGTTCCGCGCCAACTCCGGCCTCAAGGCGGGCGAATACTCGGGGCCGGTCCTCGGCCTGATCTTCCTGCGCTTCGCCGAAGCGCGCTTCGCGCAGCGCCGCACGCAACTGGAGAAGGCGGGCAGCTCGGCGCGCCGCGGCGCCTCGCGCATCGACGACCCCAAGGCCTACCAGGCCGAAGGCGTCCTGTTCCTGACGCCGAACTCGCGCTTCGACTACCTGCTGCAGCGGCCCGAAGGCAGCAACGTCGGCAAGGCCGTCAACGAGGCGATGGCCGACATCGAGAAGCACAACCCGCAGCTCGCGGGCGTGCTGCCGCGCAACTACCAGATCTTCAACGGCACCCTGCTCAAGGAGCTGCTGAAGAAAGTCTCCGAGATCCCCGTCAGCCTCGACTATGACGCCTTCGGGCGCATCTACGAATACTTCCTCGGCCAATTCGCCCGCACCGAGGGGCAGAAGGGCGGCGAGTTCTACACCCCGGCGCCCATCGTGCGCCTCATGGTCGAAATCCTCGAACCTTTCCACGGCCGCATCCTCGACCCCGCCTGCGGCTCAGGCGGCATGTTCGTCCAGTCCGCGCGCTTCGTCGCCGAGCACAAGAAAAATCTCTCGTCCGAGCTCTCCATCTTCGGCGTCGAAAAGACCGACGAAACCGGGCGCCTGTGCCGCATGAACCTCGCCGTGCACGGCCTGGAGGGCGAAATCAAACATGGCGCCGACGTCAACAGCTACTACGACGACCCGCACAAGGCCGTGGGCGCATTCGACTTCGCCCTCGCCAATCCGCCGTTCAACGTCAACGCCGTGGACAAGGACCGGCTGAAAGACGCCGTCGGCCGAGATGCAAACGGAAATGCGCGCCGCTTCCCCTTCGGCCTGCCGCGCACCGACAACGCCAACTACCTCTGGATCCAGCTCTTCTACTCCTCGCTCAACGACAAAGGCCGCGCCGCCTTCGTCATGGCCAATTCCGCGAGCGACGCCCGCGCCTCCGAAATGGAATTGAGCAAACAGCTCATCCAGGCCCGCGCCGTGGACGCCGTGGTCGCCGTCGGCCCGAACATGTTCTACACCGTCACGCTGCCCTGCACCCTGTGGTTCCTCGACCGCGGCAAGAAGAAAACCCCGCGCGCCGACAAGGTGTTGTTCGTGGACGCCCGCCACGTCTACCGCCAGATCGACCGCGCCCATCGCGACTGGACCGAGGCGCAGGTCAGCTTCCTCGCCAACCTCGTGCGGCTCTATCGCCGCGAAGGACCCGACTTCACACTTGCCGGCGACGAAGCGAAAGCCAAGCTCTCGGAAGTCTTCGGCAAGAAGTCGAAGTACGCTGATGTCCCCGGCCTGTGCAAAACCGCCACGCTCAAGGAGATCGAAGCGCAAGGCTGGTCGCTCAACCCCGGCCGCTACGTCGGCGTCGCGCCGGGCGAAGACGTTAGCGACGAGGATTTCAAGGAGCAACTCGAAACGCTGAACGAGGAGCTCGAAGCCCTCAACGCCCAGGCGCGCGAGCTCGAACAAACCATCGCCGGCAACGTGGCGGAGATCCTCGAAACATGAGCGATTCGGAAAAATCCGGTCCTCCAGCCAAGGGCCAGTTCCTCGTCTATTCAACGGAGGACGGGCGGACGAAAATCGAAGTCCGGCTGGAGAACGAAACCGTATGGCTGACCCAGCAGCATATGGCCGATCTCTTCCAGACGACCAAGCAGAACGTGAGCCTGCATCTGCAAAACGTCTTTGCGGAGAAGGAGTTGGGCCGTGCGGCAACTGTCAAGGAATCCTTGACAGTTCAACAGGAGGGCGGCCGTTCGGTCCAGCGGCGGGTTGAGTTTTACAACCTCGACGCCATCATCTCCGTCGGCTACCGTGTCAAAAGCGCCGTCGCCACCCGTTTTCGCATCTGGGCCACGCAGAAGCTCCGCGAGTTCATCGTCAAGGGTTTCGTCCTCGACGACGAACGCCTGAAGAATCCGGACCAGCCCTTCGATTATTTCGATGAGTTGCTGCGGCGGATTCAGGATATCCGCACCTCCGAGC
>JBATEB010000030.1:0-2453 GCA_049663805.1 Burkholderiales bacterium
AAAGTGCTGCTCACCGCTGTCGAATTCGACCTGTTCACGAAGCTGGGCGACAATTCCATGACCGCCGAGGGGATAGGGGAGATGCTCTCCCTCCAATCGAGGGGCACGCGGGACTTCCTCGACGCGCTCCTGTCGATGGGGTTCCTCGAGCGGGAAGGGGACGGCCCGGGCGCGCTCTACCGGAACACCGAAACGACGCGCATCTACCTCGACAGGGATAACCCGTCCTACATGGGCGGCATCCTCGAGATGCTCAACAAGCGCCTATATAAATACTGGGACGACCTGGGCGAAGCGCTCCAGACCGGAAAGGCACAGAACGAGATCAAGCACAGCCAGAAGCCCCTCTTCGAGGAGCTATACTCGGACATCCCGCGCCTCGAGCAGTTCATGTGGGCGATGGCCGGCATATCGCGCCACAATTTCATAGCGCTCGCGCAGAAGTTCGACTTCTCCCGTTTCAGGACGCTATGCGACGTGGGCGGCGCGGCGGGGGTGCTCTCCATAGCCGTCGCCGAAAAGCACCGTAACTTGATTTGCACGTCCTTCGACCTCCCCGAGGTCGAGCCCATCGCGAAAAGGTCGATAGAGCGGGCGGGGCTGTCAGACCGCGTGTCGACGGCTTCGGGGGACTTCTTCCGCGACCCGCTGCCGAACGCGGACGTTGTAACGATGGGGATGATACTCCACGACTGGAACCTCGAGAAGAAGAAGCAGCTCATAAGGTCGGCTTACGAGGCCCTTCCCGAAAGGGGGGCGTTCATCGTGGTCGAGAACCTCATCGACGACGCCCGCAGGGAGAACACCTTCGGGCTCCTGATGTCCCTCAACATGCTCATCGAGACGGGCGAGGGGTTCGACTACACGTCGGCCGATTTCAACGAATGGTGCGCCGAGGCCGGGTTCAAAAAGTTCGAGGTGCTCCACCTGATAGGCCCTTCGAGCGCTGCGATAGCGTATAAGTAGGAATTCTTCCGCCGCGTCAATCCCGCCATTTCCTTTTAATTCCTTCCCCCAAACCGGGGTGGACAAATGGGGAGCAGTACATCAATATATATGTGCTCATATAAAAACAATACTCTAAAATTGCGTTCGCAATGCGATAGCTGCCCCACCGGGAGGACGGTAGTTTTCATCTACTTCTCAGCGTTCCGGAAGCACCGCACAGCGGTTCCGCGAGAGCATTGATCATTCTTTTCCCGGGAGGATATTTCTATGAAGACGCGCGTCCTGATTCTTGGAGCGGGTTTCGGAGGCCTCGAGCTCAGCACTCTCTTGTCGGAGGCGTTCGGCGATGAGGTCGATGTGACCCTCATCGACAAGAACGACCACTTCATTTTCGGCTACTCGAAGCTTGACGTGATGTTCGGCCTGACGACGCCGGATGCCGTCCGTCTGCCGTACCGCAACTTTGTAAAAACGGGCGTCCGCTTTCTGCAGCAGACGATTACCGCGATTGATCCGGACGCGCGGCGCGTCACGACCGATGCCGGCAGCTACGAGTCCGATGTCCTGGTAGTCGCGCTCGGCGCCGACTACGACCTCGACGCCACGCCGGGACTGGCCGATGAGGGCAGCGAGTTTTACTCCGAAGCCGGGGCGGAGCGGATGCGCGGGATAGTCCACAATTTCTCAAAAGGCCGGGCCATCATCGGCGTTTCCGCGGCGCCGTACAAGTGCCCGCCGGCTCCCAGCGAATGCGCGCTGCTTCTGCACGACTACCTGACGAAAAAGGGCGTCCGCAGCCGATGCGAAATTACACTGGTGCTGCCGTTGGGGAGCCCGGTGCCGCCGTCGCCCGAGACTTCCAGGGCGCTCGTCGGCGCCTTTTCTGAGCGCGAAATCAAGTTTGTCCCCAGCCGCCGCGTGGCTTCGCTTGACCCCGGACGCCGCGTCGCGGTGCTGGACGACGGCAGCGAGCTGCCCTACGACTTATACCTGGGTGTGCCCAAGCACCGTGCGCCGAAGGTTGTCGAGGAAAGCGGCATGGCCGAGAACGGCTGGGTGCCCGTCAATCCGAAGACGCTCGAAACACGATTCGCCGGGGTGTACGCAGTGGGCGACATTGCGAATACCGGAACGCCAAAGGCGGGCGTGTTTGCCGAGGCCGCGGCTCGCGCCGTCGCGGCTTCGCTGATCGCGCGCATACGGGGGGGCGAGCACTCCGGGGCTTACACCGGCGCGGGTTCCTGCTACATCGAGTTTGGCGCCGGGCGGATCGGCCGGGTAGACGTGGATTTCTTCTCGGGGCCGTCGCCCACGGGTACGTACCACGAGCCTTCAGTCGCCTTACGGTCCGAAAAGGAGCATTTCGGTTCGAGCAGGCGCGCCCGCTGGTTCGGCCTGTGATTCATGCAATAGCGTATGCCGGCATCGGCCTCTACCAATGTCTCAATCCTGTCACCGCGGGCAGAAATAAAAAAGGGAGCCGAAGCTCCCTTTTGGTATTTAGT
>JBATEB010000031.1:0-12061 GCA_049663805.1 Burkholderiales bacterium
GGTTAGCAGCGGGGAGGGCGGGGGGAAAAGGTAGAGGGTTTACCTGACAGGCGGTGTCAGGTTTTGCCGACATCGACCAGGATCAGCCGCGGCGAAAGCACTCCCGCCAGCTCGAACTCAAAACGCCAGACGCAAGCGAGTTTCGATCGTGGCGATTTGGCCTCCGGATGGCCTGTCGTCTAGACTTGACTCTGATCGGCCCATTTCCAATCTGTCGCGCCTCGAAGCTGAACAGGATGTAGGACTCCATGAAAGCTGCTTTCATCGTATTCGACCGCATGACCTCCCTGGATTTCATCGGCTTTTACGACCCGGTGACGCGCCTGAAGTCGATGAAGATACTCGATGATCTCGAATGGCGCATCTGCTCGCGCACGCAGCACGTGGTCGATGACCGGGGTCTTCGCATCGAGGCCGATGCGGTCGATGAGCCCCTCGATTCCTACGACATGCTTTTCGTTCCCGGTGGTTTCGGCACCCGGACCCTCCAGCATGACCGGGGGTTCATCGACTGGCTGCGAACCGCCCGGTCCGCGCCGCTGAAGGTATCGGTCTGCACCGGCGCTCTTCTCGTGGGAGCCGCGGGATTTCTCCGGGGCCGCCGCGCGACGACGCATCCGAGCGCATACAAGGAGCTCGAACCCTATTGTGGGGTCGTGGTCCACGAAAGAGTGGTCGATGAGGGGGACGTCATTACCGCGCGCGGGGTGTCCTCCGCCATCGACGCGGGCCTGCACCTGGTGCAGAGACTGGCGGGCACGGAGGCACGCGACCGGATCGCCGCCCAGATGGACTATCCGTACCGGTGGAATCCGTAGCACTCGCGCGGCTCCGTGGGCACCGCGGCGGTGTAGGGGTTGCCTGACGGTTCGGGGGGTCCGGGTGCCGCCGTCGCCGGATTCAACCCTGATTCAGCTTCAGCGCGGCGGCGACGATCGGCTTCGCCCAGTCCGGCGTCCGCGACAGGTCCGCCGGGCCGAGAATTTTTCCGTGATCCATGTGCAGCACCAATTTGGGCGCGGGCGCCTTGCCGGCGGCGGGGTCCGCATCCGCGCTGTTGTCGTACACGCGCAGGGCGGCGAGCTTGGGCAGGAGATAGATGAGGTTGATGCGGCTGCGCTCGTAGCGCCGGCGGATGTCCTCTTCGGGAATGTCGTGGCCGCCTTTGCGGACGCGTTTGTGCACGCGCTCGATGTGGAGCTCAGGGCTCGCGAGACCCGCATACCAGACGTGGACTTCGATCCCTTGAGCCGCCGCCTCGGCGAGCAGCGCCGGGATGGTGTTCGCGCCGAGCGTGGTCTCGAATGCGAAGTCGAGCCGCCCGGCGATGGCTTTTTCCAGCAGCCTCTTGCCCTGCTGCCAGGCGGCGCCGTTGGCGTCGGACTGACTTAGTGTGGGATTGGCGGCCCTCAGCGCTCGGGCGGTCTCGTCGGGGTTGTAGTAGTCGGCGCCGTTCGCGCGGAAGGCCGCGCCGGCGATGCTGCTTTTGCCTGCGCCGTTGACGCCGGCCAGCACGTAAATGTGCGGCCGTTCGGGCGCAGTCATCGCCGGCGGGCTTGTGCCCTAGCGTTTTTTGGCCGCAGCCCTGACGGCGGCGCGGCCCAAATCGGCCGGCGAGGCGTTGAACGCCGCCTTCATGCCCTTTGTTGCCTTGGGCGTCTGCATGCGCTGGAGCAGCCCGTCGAACTGCGCGCTCAGGTCATCGAGAGCGGAGGAGCGCGACTTCACCAGCGCCTCGAACTCGGCGTAGGAGACCAGCACCGCCTTGGTCGCGTCGTGCCGGGTGATCGCGACCGCTCCGCGGGCGACGGCACTATCGAGGACGGCGCCGAACTCGCTCTTGGCCCGGGTGGCGGGAACACTGGCGATATCGACCAGTTCGCCCCGGCTGTTGCGGAATGTGAGTGTCGTCATGGTGGGTCTCGGAAGGTGTTCCGAGCATTATAGACATTGTGGTCGTTTTGTCCAGTTTGGTTGGGACGAGCACTGGGGTAGATTCTGGGGTGCCTGATCTGGGCGAAAAGGAAAGGACACGTCAGGGTTCCCATGGGCGGCATTATCCGGCATCGGGGTGCTTCTTTGTCACGCAACGAAAATTGCAGGGCGCAGCTGATCCGACCCCGCGCTCAACCCGTTTTCCCTTGCCAATGAGACCTAAGCTCGCGTAAAATCACGCCCTTTTCCGCTTTCCGGTACTCCATCATGGTGGTGATTCGTCTTTCGCGCGGCGGGGCCAAGCATCGGCCCTTTTTCAACGTCGTGGTCGCCGATTCGCGCCGGGCGGCGAACAAGCGTTTCATCGAGCGCGTCGGCTTCTACGATCCCAAGGCGCCCGAGGGTCGCGAGGCGCTGCGCTTCGCGATGGACCGCCTGGAGTTCTGGCGCGGCAAGGGTGCGCAGCTGTCCCCAACGGTGAAGCGCCTGATGAAGGGCTACAAGGCGCCGGCTGAAAGCCCGGCCAAGTAGCGCGAGCGGTTGGCGACGCCAACCCGCTGGATTGTCATGGGGCGCGTGATGGCGCCCTTCGGCGTGAAGGGGGCGGTGAAGATCGAGCCCTTCGGCGACGACCGGGACAGTCTTTGCAGACACTCCGCCTGGTGGGTCGGGACGCCGGGGAAGCTGAGCAGGACCGAGGTGGTCGAGTGCCGCGCGCACGACGCGCACCTGGTGGCGCGATTCGAGGGGTGTTCGGACCGCGACCAGGCGGCGAGGTACCGGGGGTTCGAAGTGGCGCTCAAGCGCGAGGAGTTGCCGCAGACCGCCGCGCACGAGTTCTACCAGGCCGACCTGGTCGGGCTGGAAGTGGTGAACGCGACGGGGCAGCGGCTCGGCAGGGTCACCGGGTTCCTGCCCACCGGCGCGAACGAGGTGATGCGCGTCGCGCACGAGGGCGGGGAGCGGCTCGTGCCGGTCGCGGGCGATGTGATAAGGAAAGTCGACCTCGAGGCCGGAACGGTCGAAGTCGACTGGGAGGCGGACTGGTGATCCGCTTCGACTGCGTGACGCTGTTCCCGGAGATGTTCGCGGCGGTGACCGGCTGGGGTATCACGCGGCGGGCGCTGGAGCAGGAGTTGTGGAGCCTCGCGCTGTGGAATCCCCGGGATTTCACCACCGACCATTACCGCACGGTCGACGACCGGCCGTACGGGGGCGGGCCCGGCATGGTGATGCTGGCCGAGCCGCTGGAGAAGGCGATCGCCGCGGCGAAGGCGGCGGCGGAAGGCGAGGCAAGGGTGATCCATCTCTCGCCCCAGGGGCCGGTGCTGGATCACCGCAAGGTGATGGAGCTCGCGCGTGCGCCGCGACTGGTGTTCCTCGCCGGCCGGTACGAAGGCGTGGACGAGCGCCTGATCCGCCGATCGGTGGACGAAGAGCTGTCGATCGGCGACTATGTCCTCTCCGGAGGCGAGGTCGCGGCGATGGTGGTGATCGACGCGGTAGTGCGGCAGCTGCCCGGCGCGCTGGGTGGCGAAGCGTCGGCCGGGCAGGACTCGTTCGCCAACGGGCTGCTCGAGGCCCCCCAGTACACGCGGCCGGAAGCGTACGCGGGGGAGGGGGTCCCGCCGGTGCTCCTCTCGGGGCACCATGCGCAGATCGAGCGCTGGCGGCTGAAGCAGTCGCTGGGACGCACGTGGCTGAGGAGACCGGAGCTGCTGGAGCGGCGCGGGATGAGCGAGGACGAACGCAAGCTGCTTGAAGAGTTCAGGCGGGAACTGAAGGAAGGAACAGGACGATGAACATCATTCAGAAGCTCGAAGACGAGGAGATGAAGCGCATGGGGCGCAAGTTCCCCGAATTCTCCGCGGGAGACACGGTGATCGTGAACGTCAGCGTCATCGAGGGCGAGCGCAAGCGCGTTCAGGCCTACGAAGGCGTGGTGATCGCGAAGAAGAACCGCGGCCTCAATTCCGCCTTCACCGTGCGCAAGGTGTCCTCGGGCGAGGGCGTCGAGCGCACTTTCCAGACCTACTCGCCGATGATCGCGTCGATCGAGGTGAAGCGCAAAGGCGACGTCGCCCGCGCCAAGCTCTACTACATGCGAACGCGCTCGGGCAAGAGCGCCCGCATCCGCGAGAAGGTCGAAGCCCAGGACCAGGGCGGAGAGCAGTAGGAGCGCTTCGCGGGATCAATGGATATTCCCCTCCTCGTTCTTGAGGAGGGGTGCCCCGAAGGGGCGGGGTGGTGGCGATAAGCGTAAAATTCGCGCTTCCGATCGTGCGACCCATGAGCCTCAACACCATTCCGGAGATCATCGCCGAGCTGAAGGCGGGCCGCATGGCGGTGCTCGTCGATGACGAGGATCGCGAGAACGAGGGCGATCTCATTTTCGCCGCGGAGTTCGTGAGCCCCGAGAAGGTCAACTTCATGGCGAAGTTCGGCCGCGGCCTGATCTGCATGCCGATCCCCGAGGCGCACGCCGAGCGATTGAACCTGCTGCCGATGGTGGCGCGCAACCGCTCGGTACACGGCACCAATTTCACCGTGTCGATCGAGGCCGCCTCCGGTGTGACCACGGGAATTTCGGCCGCAGACCGCGCCCACACCATCAAGGTGGCGGCCTCGCCCGCCTCCACCCCCGCGGACATCGTGCAGCCCGGTCACGTGTTCCCGCTCATTGCGCGAAACGGCGGCGTGCTGGTGCGCGCCGGCCACACCGAGGCCTGCTGCGATCTTGCCCGGCTCGCCGGGCTCAACCCGGCGGCGGTCCTGTGCGAGATCATGAAGGACGACGGCAGCATGGCGCGGCTCCCCGACCTGATCGAGTTCGCGAAGCAGCACGGCCTGAAGATCGGCTCGATCGCCGACCTGATCCGGTTTCGCAGCCAGAACGAGTCGCTGGTCAGGCGCGTCACCGAGCGCACGATCCAGACGCGCTTTGGGCCGTTCCGGATGATCGCCTACCTGGAGAAGCTCTCCGGCGAAACCCATCTGGCGCTCGCGCGCGGAGAGATCTCCCCGGCCGGCGAAACACTGGTGCGGGTGCACGAGCCGCTGTCGCTGCTCGATCTGCTCGACGCCGGCCCGGGAACGCACAGCTGGTCGGTGCAGGAGGCACTGGAGCGCATTGCCGCCGAGGGCAAGGGCATCATGGTGCTGCTCAACTGCTCCGAGAGCGCCGGGCAGCTGATCGAGCGGGTCGCCTCGCCCGAGCGGCCCCGGCCGCCGGCGAAAATGGATTTCCTCACCTACGGAATCGGCGCGCAGATCCTGCGCGACCTGAAGGTCGGCAAGATGCGGCTGATGGCCGCGCCGCGCAAGATGCCGAGCATGGCCGGATGGGAGCTCGAGGTCGCGGGCTACGTCGAAAAGCCGGCCGCGGTGCGGGACGCCTGATGGAGATCAAGCCCGAGTCGAGCGGGGAGGGCTTGAGAATCGGCATCGTGCGCTCGCGCTTCAACCAGGAGATCGGTATCGCGATGCTCGAAGCCTGCCGCGAACGGCTCGCGGAGTTGCGCGTCGCGAGCGTCACCGAAATATCGGTGCCGGGAGCGCTCGAGGCGCCCCTCGCCCTGCAGAAGCTCGCCGGCACCGGAAAGTACGACGCGCTGATCGCGCTCGGTGCGGTGATCCGCGGCGAGACCTATCATTTCAAGATCGTCGCGAACCAATCGGCCTCGGGCCTGATGCAGGTGCAGCTCGACGCCGGCATCCCGGTCGCGAACGGCATCCTCACCACCGACGACGAGAAGCAGGCGCGCTCGCGCGCCGCGCAGAAAGGCCGCGACTGCGCCGAGGTCGCCGTGGAAATGGCGAACCTCGGGCGCAACATCGCGAAGAACCACCGATGAGATCGGCGCGGCGCCGCTCGCGCGAGCTCGCCCTTCAGGGCCTCTACGCCTGGCAGGTCTCGGGCGGGAGCGCGGCCGACCTGCAGGCGCAGCTCGCCGAGTCGAGCGCCTTCGGCAAGGCCGACGCCCGCTACTTTGCCTACCTTCTGGCGGGCACGATCGCGCACGCCGCCGAGCTCGAGCAGTTGCTCGCGCCGGCGCTCGATCGCAAGCCCGCCGAGCTCTCTCCGGTCGAACGCGCCATCCTGCTGCTCGCCGTCTTCGAGCTGCGCGACGCTCCCGACGTTCCCTACCGGGTCGTGATCAACGAGGCGGTCGAGCTCGCCAAGGCGTTCGGCGGCACCGACGGGCACAAGTACGTGAACGGCGTGCTCGACAAGCTCGCCGCGACGCTGCGCGCGGAGGAGAGAAGGCAGAAGGCTTGAGCACGTGATTTCCGAATTCGAGGTCATCCGCAAGTATTTCACCCGGCCCGCGCCCTCGGCGGTGCTCGGCGTGGGTGACGATTGCGCGCTCATCGCGCCGCGTCCCGGGATGATGCTCGCGGTCACGAGCGATATGCTGAACTCCGGAGTCCACTTCCTTCCGGACGCCGAACCCGGGGGGCTCGGGCACAAGGCGCTCGCGGTCAACCTTTCGGACCTCGCGGCGATGGGTGCCGACCCGCGCTGGGTGACCCTCGCGCTGGCGCTGCCCGAGGCCGATGAAAGATGGATCGCCGCGTTCGCCGACGGTTTCTTCCGGCTCGCCCGGCGTTTCGAAGTGGACCTCATCGGCGGCGACACCACTCGCGGGCCGCTTTCGATCTCGGTTACCGCGATCGGCGAAGTGCCGCCCGGACTTGCCTTGCGGCGCGACGCGGCGCGAATGGGTGACGAGATCTGGGTGTCGGGCGCGACCGGCGAGGCGGCGCTCGCGCTCGCCCACCTGCAGGGGCGCATCGAGCTCAAGGGCGCGACGCTCGAGGCCTGTCTCGCGCGCCTGCATGCGCCCGAGCCGCGCATCGAGCTGGGGGGGCGATTGCGCGGATTCGCCCGCGCCGCGATCGACGTCTCCGACGGGCTGCTCGCCGATCTCGGGCATATCCTGGAAGCCTCCGGCGTCGGCGCCGAGCTCGAGTGGGAGAAGCTCCCGCGCGCGCAGGCCATCGCGGGCTGCCCGGACCGCGCCCTCGCCACCGAGTGCCTGCTTGCGGGCGGCGACGACTACGAGCTGGTTTTCACCGCGCCGCCCCCGAAGCGCGCCGAAATCGAGGCCCTCGGTAGAGACCTCGGCCTGGCGCTCACCCGCGTCGGCGTCGCGGTCCGCGGCAAGCCGCAGGTGAAGCTCCTCGACGCCGAAGACAAGGTCATTCCGGCTCCGAGCAGGGGCTACGACCACTTCGCATGATCTGGCGGCCCACGCTCGGTTTCACCCTCGCCCATCCGGCCCACTTCATCGCGCTCGGATTCGGAACCGGGCTCGCCCCGGTCGCCCCCGGCACGGTCGGCACGCTGCTCGCGTTCCCTCTGTATCTTCTGCTGGAAGCGTGGCTGCCGCCGCTGTCCGTTTTTGGAGTGATCGTGATCCTGTTCGGCATCGGCGTGTGGGCCTGCGAACGCACCGGGCGCGACCTCGGCATTTCCGATCACAGCGGCATGAATTGGGACGAAGTGGTGGCGATGCTGCTGGTGCTGCTGCTCTCGCCGGCGGACTGGGCGTGGCGGGGCTTCGCGTTCTTCGCGTTCCGCGCTTTCGACGTCGTCAAGCCTCCGCCGATCCGCTACATCGATCGCACCGTGAAGGGGGGATTCGGCGTGATGGCCGACGACATCCTCGCCGCTTTCTACACCCTGCTCGTCATGGCTCTCGCCAGGCAGTTCATCGGTTGATGGCCCGCGAGTCGCTCCTGCCGCTGGCGAGGCGCGTCGGCGCCGGATTGAAGCGCCGGCGCCTCATGCTCGCCACCGCCGAATCCTGCACCGGCGGCTGGATCGCGCAGGCGGTGACCGCGGTGCCGGGGAGCTCCGCCTGGTTCGAGCGCGGCTTCGTCACCTATTCCAACGCGGCGAAAAAGGAACTGCTCGGCGTGCGCGCGCGCACGCTCGCGCGCCAGGGCGCGGTGAGCGAAGCCGCCGCGCGCGAGATGGCCTCCGGCGCACTCGCGCACAGCCGCGCGCAAGTGGCCCTGGCCGTGACCGGCGTCGCCGGACCGGACGGCGGAACGAAGGCGAAGCCGGTCGGCGTGGTGTGCTTCGCCTGGGCGCGCAGGGGGCGGCTCACCGCCAGCGCGATGCGCCGCTTCCCCGGCGGCCGCGAGGCGGTGCGCCGCGGCTCGGTGAAATTCGCGCTGGAGGGCTTGCTCGACAGACTGGAGAACGCGAAATGAGATCGCCCCTGCGGTCCGGCGCGCTGGTGCTGGCGCTGGTCGCCGCTGCCGGTGCGGCGGCGGTGGAATTGCACGAGAACGACGCCGGGCCCTACGTGCCCACGCCCACGGTGATCGTCGACGCCATGCTCGAGCTCGCCGAAATCCGGGCCGGCGACGTAGTCTACGACCTCGGCTCGGGTGACGGGCGCCTGGTGATCGCTTCGGCCCGGCGCTTCGGGGCGCGCGGGGTCGGCATCGATCTCCAGAGGCGGCTGGTCGAGATGGCGCGGGACAACGCGAAGAAGGCGGGCGTCGAGGATCGCGTGCGCTTCGTCGAGGGCGATCTCTTCGAGGCCGATATCCGCGACGCGAGCGTGGTGATGCTCTACCTCCTGCCGCAGTACGTGATGCGCCTGGTGCCCCGGTTGCGCGCGGAGCTGCGCCCGGGCACGCGCATCGTGTCTCACGACTACCCGCTCGTGCCCTGGCGGCCCGACCGCCAGGTCGAGATGGACGTCGAGGAAAAGGAGTGGATCGTCGGCACCCCCTGGACCAAGCTCTATTACTACGTCGTTCCGGCGCGCGTGGAGGGGGTGTGGGAGCTCTCGCTTCCCGCCGCGCTCGGGAGCTCGCTGCTCGCGCTCGCGCTCGCCCAGGAGCCCGACCTCCTGCGCGGCACGGTCCGCGACGGAGCGGCCGAGTTGCCCTTGCGCGGGCTCGGCGTGGCGGGCGAGCGCATCCGCTTCGGACTGACCCTCGCCGGCCGCCCGATCGAGATCGAAGGCGCGGTGGCGGACAAGACCATGACGGGCGAGGCGCGCTCGGGAGAGGCGCGCGGGACCTGGAGCGCGCGCTACCTCGGGCCGCTCGAGCGCAAATAGCGCGCGTTTCGGGCTTGGGTCCGGGCGCATCCGGCCCTATATTGGAAGCATGAGTCTGTTCCGCGATCCCGAAGTGCGGCCGCCCGCCGTGGCGAAGCTGTTCTATCCGGGCGAGGCCCGCGCGCTCGCCGAGGAAGTCACCGCGTTCCTGGAACAGACGGCCGAAGCGCCGCCCGCCCCGGGTTTCCCCAAGCTGGTGATCGTGCCGCATGCGGGCTACGTCTACTCCGGGCCGGTCGCGGCGAGCGCCTACGATCTGCTGCGCCCGGCGCGCGGCGTCGTCAGGCGCGTGGTGGTCCTCGGACCCTGCCATCGCGTTCCCGTGCGCGGCCTCGCGCTGCCCGCGGCGAGGGCCTTCGACACCCCGCTCGGGCGGGTTCCCGTTGACCAGGCAGCCGTCGCAGCGGTCCGCGATCTGCCCCAGGTGGTCGAGTCGGCCGCGACGCACGCCGAGGAGCACGCGCTGGAAGTGCAGTTGCCGTTCCTGCAGCAGGTGCTGGGGACCTTTTCGCTGGTGCCGCTGGTGGTCGGGTCGGTTGCGCCGGAGAAGGTCGCCGAAGTGCTCGAACGCCTTTGGGGCGGGGAGGAAACGCTGATCGTGATCAGCTCGGATCTCTCGCACTACCAACCCTACGAGACCGCGCGCGAAATCGACGGCGCCACGGTGAGGGCGATTCTCGATTTCGACGCCGGAATCTCGCACGAGCAGGCCTGCGGCGCGACGCCGGTCGCGGGCGCCCTGATCGCGGCGAAGAGAAAGGGCCTGGCCCCGCGCCTGCTCGACTGCCGCAACTCGGGCGACACCGCCGGGGGCAGGGACCAGGTGGTGGGCTATGCCTCTTTCGCCCTGGACCGCGGGCAGGCGCGCTACGCGGCGGAGCACGGAAGAAGGCTGCTGCAGATCGCGCGCGCCGCGATTGCCGACGCGCTGGGCGGGGATTCCGCGCCCGGTCCCCGGGGACCCGCCGCCGGCGAAACCTGGCTGAATGAATGGCGCGCGACCTTCGTCACGCTGAAACAGGACGAAGAGCTGCGCGGCTGCGTCGGTTCGCTCGATGCCCAGCGGCCGCTCGCCGCGGACGTGGCTGCGAACGCCTGCGCGGCGGCGTTCCAGGACACGCGCTTCGCCCCCCTGACCCGGGAGGAATTCGCGCGCACCGACCTCGAGGTGTCGCTGCTCTCGGCGCCCAAGCGGCTGCTGTTCGAGGACCACGCCGATCTCGTCGCGCGCCTGCGCCCCGGCGTGGACGGCGTCATCCTCGAATACGGCGAGCAACGCGCGACGTATCTGCCGCAGGTGTGGGAAGGGCTGCCCGATCCGGAACGGTTCATCGCGAGCCTCAAGCAGAAGGCCGGGATCCCGCAGAACACGAGCACCGGGCGCTGCCGGATAAAGCGCTACAGTGCGCTCAAGTGGAGCGAGACGGGGCTTCGGCCATGAGCGCGGTCGCGGAGAAGCCCTACGTCGGGCGCTGGTGGCACCTGCTGCCGGACGGCCGGCTGCAGTGCGACCTGTGCCCGCGCGACTGCCGGCTGCACGAAGGCCAGCGCGGCGCGTGTTTCGTCCGCAAGCGCGAGGGGGACGTAATGGTGCTCACCACCTACGGCCGCTCCTCGGGGTTCTGCGTCGACCCGGTGGAGAAGAAGCCGCTCAACCACTTCTACCCGGGCTCGAGCATCCTCTCCTTCGGCACCGCGGGCTGCAACCTCGCCTGCAAATTCTGCCAGAACTGGGACATCTCCAAATCGAAGGACATCGACACCCTCGCAGATAGCGCGAGCCCCGCGCAGCTTGCCCGCGCCGCGGTCGAGATGGGCTGCCGCAGCATCGCTTTCACCTACAACGATCCTGTGGTTTTCGCGGAATATGCGATGGACGCCGCCGACGCCTGCCGCGAAGTCGGGGTCAAGGCGGTGGCGGTGACCGCGGGCTACATGCACGACCGGCCGCGGCGCGAGTTCTACGCCAGGATGGACGCCGCCAACGTCGACTTGAAGGCGTTCACCGACGAGTTCTATTTCATGCTCGCCGGCGCGCACCTGAAGCCGGTGCTCGATACGCTCGTCTATCTCAGGCACGAGACCCAGGTCTGGCTCGAGATCACGACGCTGCTGATTCCGGGCAGGAATGACTCGGACGAGGAAATCGACGCCGAGTGCCGCTGGATCGCGAAAGAGCTCGGCCCCGACGTGCCGCTGCACTTCACCGCCTTCCACCCGGATTTCAAGATGACCGATATCCCGCCGACGCCGGCGGCAACGCTCGAGCGCGCGCGCCGGATCGCGCTCGGCCACGGCCTGCACTACGTGTATACCGGCAACGTGCACGATCCGGAAGGCGGCTCGACCTATTGTCCCCACTGCGGCGAAGCCGTGATTCGGCGCGACTGGTACCGCATCCTCGACTACGCTCTCACCGACGACGGGGGCTGCAAAGCGTGCGGCGGCGCGGTCGCCGGGCGCTTCGGGCGATTCGAAAAACCCTTCGGGCCGCGGCGGATCCCGGTGAGGCTGAGCGCGGCTTAGCCGCCGGCCGCGGCGGGTCGCCCGCTCCCGGCCGGTTCGAGCCGGCCCAGCGGCCGGACGTGGTTCCTGCCGTCGCCGGTCAGGCGCAGCAGCTCGCCAAAGACCCGGTCCGGCGTGATCTGCTGAAGACACGGATTGTCCCCGGAGCTGTAGCGGCAGGTCTTTTCCTGGCAGGGAGAACAAAAACGATCCGACTTCAGGTGCACCTGCGAGGCGCCCGAGGCGCCGATCAGCCCCGAGTCGGTCGACCCGTAGAGCGTGACCGAGGGCACACCGAGCGCGGCGATGAGATGGCTCAAACCGGTGTCCATGCAGACGCAGGCCTTCGCCCTTTCGAATACATAGCCCAGCTCGGACAGCGAGAGCCTTGGCAGAACCTGTACTGCGGAGTGGACCGCGAGTCGCCTGGCCCTCGCTTCCTCGTCGACGCTTCCCCAGGGGAGCATCACCCTGAATCCTGCCTCCACCGACTTCTCGATGAGCACCGCCCAGTGCGCCTCGGGCCAGAGCTTGGT
>JBATEB010000032.1:0-11158 GCA_049663805.1 Burkholderiales bacterium
GCCTTTCACAGCCGTGGCGGCGGGCATCACGGCGCCTGCACCGCGCCGCCGCTTGAGCCACCGCTGCAGGTGCTCGAAGTAGATGTAGATCACCGGCGTGATGTAGAGAGTCAGCACCTGCGACAGCAGCAGTCCCCCGACTACCGCCAGGCCGAGCGGCATGCGCGCACCGCCGCCCACGCCGAAGCCGATCGCGATCGGCAGGCTTCCCATCAGCGCGGCGAAGGTCGTCATCATGATCGGCCGGAAGCGAACCAGCCCCGCCTGATAGATCGCCTCTTCGGGCGCCTTGCCTTCCTTGCGCTGCGCTTCGATCGCAAAATCTATCATCAGGATCGCGTTCTTCTTGACGATACCGACCAACATGATGATGCCGACGAAGGCATACATATTGAGCTCGACGCCGAACGCCATCAACGTGAGCAACGCACCCAGGCCCGCAGTCGGCAGCCCGGCGAGAATCGTGAGCGGATGGATGAAGCTCTCGTAAAGGATACCCAGCACCAGGTATATGACGACGATCGAGAGCACGAGCAGGATGCCCATGCCTTGCAGCGAGGCCCGATATGCCTGTGCCGTGCCCGAAAACGTGCCGGTCAGGGTCGCCGGCACCTGCATCTCCCGCATCGTGTTCTCGACCTGCGCGATCGCCTGCGAAAGCGCCACCCCGGGGCGCAGATCGAAGGAGAAGGTCACCGAGGTGAGCTGCCCGAGGTGGGTCACCTGCAGCGGGCCGACGCCGTAGCTCAGCTTCGCCAGGGCGTTGAGCGGTACGAGCGCCCCCGTGGAGGAGCGTACGTAGAGCAAGGGCAGGACCGACGGGTCCGTCTGATAGCGCTGCGCGAGCTCGAGGATCACGAAGTACTGGTTGGTCGCCGTGTAGATCGTCGAGATCTGACGCGCGCCGTAGGCATTGTTGAGGGCCAGTTCGATCGTCTGTGCCGAGACGCCCAGCGCGGAAGCCTTCTCGCGCTCGATCTCGACGGTTACCTCGGGCCGGGTGATCTGCAGATCACTGGTCACGTCGACGATGCCGGGAAGCGAGCGCAGCTTCTGCTCGATCACCGGGGCCCAATGGTACAGCTCCTCGATGGTGGCGCTGCGCATCACATACTGGTAGGGGCTCTTCGTCAGTTGTCCGCCGATGCGGATCGCCGGGACGTTCTGCAGGAACACCTTGGCGCCGAGAATATTCGCGAGCTTCGGCCGCAGCTCCCTCACCACCTGATCGGCGGGCTTGCGCTCCTTGAAGGGCTTGAGCGTGATGGTGATGCGCCCGACATTGAGGGACGGCGAGAAGCCCGTGGCGCCCACGAACGACATCGCCGCTTCGACGTTCGGGTCCTTGCCGATGATCTCGGCTGCCTGCCGCTGCAGATCCATCATCGCCTGGAACGAGGCATCCTGCGGGCCTTCGACGAAGCAGAACAGCTGCCCCGAGTCCTCGCTCGGCAGGAAGCCTTTCGGCGCGCGCGCGAACAGCACGCCGGTCAGGACGCAGACCGCGAGAAACAACACCAGCACGGCCCGCCGGTGGCCGAGCGTCCAGCGCAAGCTCACCTCGTAGCCGTTCTTCCACGCGTCGAAGCCGCGCTCGAAGGCCCAGTAGAGGCGGCCGTGGCGCTGGTCGGCGCGGTGCGGCTTGAGGATGCGGCTGCACATCATCGGCGTGAGCGTGAGCGAGACGAACCCGGAGATCAGCACCGCCGCGATGATGGTGACGGCGAACTCGTGCAGCAGCCGGCCGAGAATTCCGCCCATGAATAGCACCGGGATGAAAACCGCAGCGAGCGAGATTGTCATCGAAATAATCGTGAATACGATCTCTCTCGAGCCGTCGAGCGTCGCCTGCATGACGCTCTTGCCCTGCTCGATGTGGCGCGTGATGTTTTCCAGCATCACGATGGCGTCGTCCACGACGAAGCCGACGCACAGGGTGAGCGCCATGAGCGAGATGTTGTCCAGGCTGAAGCCGAACAGATACATCACCGAAAAGGTGCCGATGATGGACATCGGCAGCGCGATCGAGGGAATGACGGTCGCCGGAATGTTGCGCAGGAACAGGAAGATGACCAGCACGACGAGCATCAGCGCCATGTAAAGCGTGAACTGCACCTCGTTCACCGAAGCGCGTATCGACACCGAGCGGTCGTATAGGGTTTCGATTTCGATCGCCGACGGGACCTCGGCGCGGAAAGTGGGCAGCAGCCGCTTGACGTTGTCCACCACCTCGATCGTATTGGTGCCCGGCTGGCGCTGGATGGCGAGCACGATCCCGCGTTTACCCTTGAACGAAGCGGCGACCTTGTCGTTCTGCACGCCGTCGACGATGGTGCCGAGCTCCCTCAGCCGGATCGGCGACCCGTTGCGGTAGGTGACGATGATGGGACGAAACGCGGCCGCGTCCTGCAGCTGCCCCGTGGCCTGGACCGCGAACATGCGGTCCTTGCCGTAGAGCGTCCCCGTGGGCAGATTGACGTTCGCCTGCGCCACCGCCTGCTCGACCTCGTTGATGCCGACCCCCCGCGCCGCGAGCGCGTTGGGATCGATCTGCACCCGCACCGCGTACTTCTGCTGCCCGAATACCTGGACTTGCGCGACGCCGTTGATGGTCGAGATGCGCTGCGCGAGGTTGGTCTCGGCGTATTCGTTCACGGTCGACAGCGGCAAGGTCCGCGAAGTGAGCGCGAGGTAGTACACCGCGAAGTCGGCCGGGTTCACCTTGCGGAAGGACGGCGGCGCCGGCATGGTGGCCGGCAGTTGCCGCGCCGCGGAGGCGATGGCCGAATTGACGTCCTGCGCGGCCGCATCGATGTCGCGGTCGAGCGCGAACTGGATGGTGATGCGGGTGATGCCCTGGCCGCTCACCGAGCTCATCTCGTCGATTCCGGCGATGGTCGAGAACTGCCGCTCGAGCACGGTCGCCACGGCGGAGGCCATGGTCTCGGGACTCGCGCCCGGAAGCTCCCCCGTAACCTGGATGGTGGGGAAATCGACGTTGGGCAGCGTCGAGACCGGCAACAGGCGGTAGCTCGCCAGCCCGAAAATCAGGATCCCGGCCATGACCAGCACCGTCATGACCGGACGGCGGACGAACAGCTCGCAGAAATTCACGACGCCTTGGCGGCGGCGCCGACCTGCACGCGTATCTTCGGTCCGAGGCGCAGTTGTCCCTGGGTTACGACCCGCTCGCCCCGGGTCAATCCGCTCTCGACGACGGTACGCTCGCCATCGGTGCGCTGCACTTCTATCTTGCGCACGTCGGCCAGCATGTCCTTGCCGACGACGTACACGTACTGGCCGTCCGGGCCGGTCTGCACCGCCTGCGACGGGATGACGATGGCGTTGGCCTGCTCATAGAGCTGCACGCTCACATTGACGAACTGTCCCGGCCACAGGACGCGTTCCTTGTTCGGGAAGCGGGCGCGCAGCCTGATGGTTCCCGTGCTGGGATCCACCGCGTTGTCGATGAAGACGAGCGTTCCGGAGGGCGGGGGCAGGTCGGAGCCCGGGACTAGGGCCGTCGCCGCAGGCGGACCCGAGGTCATGTGCTCGCGTACTTCGGCGAGCCGCTGCTCCGGGACCGCAAAGTTGACGTAGATGGGCTGGACCTGGTTGATGACCACGAGCGAGTTGACGTCATTCGCCTTGACGAGGTTGCCCATCTGGATCTGGATCTTTCCGGCGTAGCCGCCGATGGGCGCGCGAACGGTGCAGTATTCGAGATTGAGCCTGGCGCTGTCGAGTGCGGCCTGGCTCGCGCTGGCGCTCGCCTCCGCGGTCGCGGCATTGGTACGAATCTGCGCGTACGCTTCCTTCGAGACGAAGTTCTTCTCCAGCAGTTCCTGGTAGCGGCGTTCCTGGGAGCGTGCCTGGTCGCGCGCCGCGGCGTCGCGCAGGGCGTTCGCCTCGGCTTGTCGCAACGCTGCCTCGATGGAGCGCGGATCGATCCTGAAAAGCATTTGTCCCTGCTTGACGGGATCGCCCTCCTTGAAACCCACCTGGACGATCTGGCCGTCGACGCGCGCCTTGACTGCGACGCTGGCATACGCTTCGACGTTCCCGATCGCCTGCAGGCGGAACGGGACGGTTTCCTGGAGCACCTGCGCCACGGTCACGGTCACCGCCGGCGGCCCCTTGGGCGCTTTGCGCTCGTTCGCGCGGATTTCGCTGCCGAAATAGGCGAACAGCACGATCGCGAGCGCCAGGGACGCGAGTCCGCCAAGCAGGAGGATCCGTTTCGAGTACGAGGGCGCTCCCATGCGCGTTGGCGCCGAGGGATTCATGGTGTTGCTAACGACTGCAGAAGGCAGCGTATTCCGTGGAAAACATTGCAATTTACGGCAAAAGACGCTCCGACGCAAAAAGGGTCTCGATGCGTTCCCGGTCCCGTACGAGGTGGGTCATTGCGCCGTCCACGTAGACCTCCGCCGGGCGAGGGCGCGAATTGTAATTCGAACTCATGCTCATGCCGTAAGCGCCTGCCGACATGACCGCGAGCAGGTCCCCCGCCGCAACCGCGAGCGGGCGGTCGCGGGCAAGAAAATCAGCCGATTCGCACACCGGTCCCACTATGTCATAGCGCCGCGCCGGGCCCTCGCGGCGGATGACCGGTTGAATGTCGTGCCAGGCGTCGTAGAGCGCCGGCCGAAGGAGGTCGTTCATCGCGGCGTCGGTGACGGCGAAGTTGGCCGCGACACCATGCTTGAGATATTCGACTCGCGTGAGCAGCACTCCGGTGTTGCCTACCAGCGAGCGTCCCGGCTCGAACAGCAGCTTCAGCTTGCGGCTGCCGATGCGTTCGAACAGCTGCCCGAGATACTTTTGCACCGTCGGCGGTTCTTCGTCGCGGTAGCGAATCCCCAGTCCTCCGCCGACATCGATATGCTGCAGCGGGATTCCCGTGACGTTCAGCAAATCGACGAACTCGAGCGCTTTGTCGAGCGCGGCGACGAGCGGTTCGGTGTCGGTGAGCTGCGAGCCGATGTGGAAATCGATTCCGGTTATCCGCAACGAGGGCGCCGCCGCGGCTCTTCGGTACAGCCGCGGCGCCTCTTCGTAGGGGACCCCGAACTTGGTTTCGCGCAGACCGGTGGCGATGTGAGGGTGGGTACGCGGATCGATATCGGGGTTGACCCGCAAGGATACCGGCGCGACGGTGCGCAGATCCGCCGCGACTCGCGCAAGCCGCTCGAGCTCGCCCTCGGATTCGACGTTGAAGCACAGGACGCCGGCTCCGAGCGCGGCGCGCATCTCTCCTTCGCTCTTCCCGACCCCGGAGAAAACGGTCCTGGACGCATCCCCCCCGGCGGCCAGCACGCGCGCCAGCTCGCCGCCGGACACGATGTCGAAACCCGAGCCGAGCCGGGCCAGCAGGTTCAGCACCGCCAGATTCGGGTTGGCCTTGACCGAATAGCAGATAAGCGCGTCCCGGCCCGAACAGGCCCGGCTGAATTCGGCGTACGCGGACTCCAGCGCCGCGCGCGAGTAGACGTAGCACGGCGTGCCGAAGCGTTCCGCGATCGCGGCGAGCGGCACGTCCTCCGCATGCAGCGCGCCGTCCCGGTGGGAAAAGAAGTTCACTTGCGGGACGCGGGCCTGTCGTCCTGCTGCGGGGTGCGCTCCGGCGAGGGCAGATAGAGCGCTCCCTTGTTGCCGCAGGCCGAGAGGGTGAGGAGGACGAAGAGGAGGCCGGCGGCGAAGCGCATAATGATGCCGATACTGTTGCGGGCAAGTCTATCACGGCGATGACGGCGAGCGAGTTCGAAACCCGGGCGGATGCGGCGCTGGAAGCGATCGCGCGGGCGCTGGAGGACTGCGGGGCGGACTGCGACTGCGGGCCCAAGGGCGAGGGCGTGCTCGAACTGGAATTCGCCGACGGCAGCCGGATCGTGGTCAACCGCCACTCGGCGGCGCAGGAAATCTGGGTTGCGGCGAGGTCCGGCGGATTCCATTTCCGCTGGAACGGCTCTGAGTGGTTGGACACGCGCGAAGGCGGCGAATTGCTCGCCGCTCTGTCCAGGCTGGTGAGCGAGCAGTCGCACCAGGCGGTGATTCTGAAGCGCCCCTGAAGCCCGGGACCGCGGCGCGCGGAGGTCGCGGGCTAGAAAAGCTGGTTCTTGACGTCCTCGGGGGTGCGCTGCACCGGATCGGCCGGGCCCTGCGAGGGCGGAACGTTTTCCCGGAAAAAGATCTCCGCCCTTCCGTCGGTGGACTGAAGCCCGTTTTCGTTGACCTTGGCCGTGACGATGCCCTCGGGGATGCGAAGCGCCATTTCGGGCGTGTCCTTGAGCACCTTTCCCATGTAACTCATCCACATCGGCAGGGCGGTGAGGGACCCGGTTTCCCCCGGACCGAGCTTTTTCGGCTGGTCGAAGCCGACCCAGGCGACACTCGCCAGGGTGGCCTGATAGCCGCTGAACCAGGCGTCGACATAGTCGTTCGTCGTGCCGGTCTTGCCGGCAAGATCCCGGCGCCCGAGGGTCATGGCGCGCGCGGCAGTCCCGTAGCGGACCACGTCGTGCATCATGCTGTCGATGATGAACGCGTTGCGGGCGTCGATGACCCGCAGCGACTCGTCACCGGCCAGCGTGGGTTGCGCCTGCGCGACCACCTCGCCGCGGTCGTCGACGATTCGCTGGATCAGGTAGGGCTCGGTGCGATATCCGCCGGTCGCGAACACCGAGAAGGCGCGCGCCATCTGCAGGGGCGTGGCCGAACCGGCCCCGAGCGCCATCGTCAGGTACGGAGGATGCCGTTCGGCATCGAAGCCGAAGCGCGTCACGTAATCCTGGGCGTACTGGGGGGAGATCGCCTGCAGGATCCGAATCGAGACCATGTTTTTCGACTTCGCGAGGGCCATTCGCATGCTCATGGGTCCCTCGTACTTGCCGTCGTAATTCTTGGGTTCCCACGCCTGTCCGCCGGTGAGCGCCGCGTCGACGACCACGGGAGCGTCGTTGATGACCGTCGCCGAAGTGAAGCCTTTTTCCAAGGCCGCCGAATAGATGAAGGGCTTGAACCCGGAGCCGGGCTGGCGATAGGCCTGCGTTACGTGGTTGTACTGATTGCGGTTGAAATCGAAACCGCCGACGAGCGAACGCACCGCGCCGGTTTGCGGGGTGAGGGAGATGAACGCGCCCTCGGTTTCCGGGATCTGGGCAATCTGCCAGCTGTCCTTGGCGTCCTTCTGTATCCGGATCACCGCTCCGCGCTGGATTCTGCGGTTCAGTGGGGTGCGGCGGTCGAGCATGCGTTCGGCGAACTTCAGTCCCTCCCCGGAGAGGGTCACGGTCTCTCCGCCGCGCCGGTAGGCTTTCACCTGTTTCGGGGTCGCCTCCAGGACGAGCGCCGGGAGCAGGTCATCGCTGTCGGTGTAATCCTGCAGGGCCTCTTCATAGTCCTCCTCCGCGGCATTCCTGAGATCCACGAAACCCTCCGGTCCGCGGTATCCGTGACGCCTGTCGTAAGCGATCAAGCCCTGGCGAAGCGCCTCGTACGCGGCCTGCTGATCGGCGCGCGTCACCGTCGTATAGACTCGAAATCCGCGGGAGTACACTTCGTCCGGATAGCGCTCGAACAGCGTCTGGCGCACCATCTCCGCCACGAACTCGGCATGAATCTCGTACTCGTTGATGCTCTCCGGCTTGACGATGATCGGCTCGGCCTGTGCCTCCTGGTACTGCGCGTCGTCGAGCAACGCCAGGTCACGCATGCGGCGCAGCACGTAGAGCTGGCGTTGCTTGGCGCGCTTGGGGTTGATCACCGGATTGAAGGAAGACGGCGCCTTGGGCAAGCCGGCCAGCATCGCGATTTCGGCGGTATTCAACTGGGTCAGCGTTTTTCCGAAATAGACCTGTGAGGCGGAGCCGAAGCCGTAGGCCCGCTGCCCCAGATAGATCTGGTTGACGTAGATTTCCAGTATCTGGTCCTTGCCGAGGCTGTTCTCGATCTTGAAGGCGAGCAAGGCCTCGTAGAGCTTTCGGGTCAGGGTCTTTTCCCGCGAAAGGAAGAAATTGCGGGCCACTTGCATGGTGATCGTGGAGGCACCCTGTATCTTGCCCCCCGTCAGCAGGTTGGAGTAGGCTGCCCTGATCACTCCCAGGTAGTCGACCCCGGTGTGCTGGTAGAAGCGTTCGTCCTCGGCCGCCAGGATGGCGCGCTTCATCAACTCGGGGACTTCTTCGATGCGGACGAGCGATCGGCGTTCCTCCCCGAACTCCCCGATCAAGACCCCGTCCGCGGTGTACACGCGCAGGGGGATTTTCGGCTGATACGCGGTGAGCGCCTCGATGGAGGGCAGGTTAGGGTATGCGAGCAGCACTACGAAACCGACCAGCGCCAAACCCGCTACAGCCAACCCGGCGAGCGCCAGCGCCGGGAAGGCAAACCGTCTCAACCGCATTCAGGGAACGTCCACGAAAAGGTCGCCCATTATAGAGAGCTGAAAGGGTCGCTTGTTCGACATAAGGGCCTAATATGGTGTGAGAAGAATTTACTTTACAGGGTGGGGAGTTGTTGCTAGCATTTAGCGTAAATTATACTAATCTCACCTAAGCGGCTAGGTCTGAAGGGGAAATCCGGTTGCAGCTCAGCTTTAATTTGGACATTTTCAAGCCTAAGGTTCCGCCGCTCTTCGGCCTGGATATCTCTTCGTCATCGGTAAAACTGGTGGAACTCACCGACGGCGGCAAGGGAAGCCATCGGGTCGAACGCTACGCCATCGAGGCGCTGCCCAAGGACGCGGTCCTGGACGGCAACATCACCAATCTCGACGCGGTCGTCGACGCCGTTCAGCGCGGCTGGAAGCGCATGGGGACGCGCACCAAGAACGTCGCGCTCGCCCTGCCGAGCGCCGCCGTGATCACCAAGAAGATCATCGTTCCCGCGGGACTTCGCGACGAGGAATTGGAAATCCAGGTCGAAACCGAAGCCAATCAGTACATCCCGTTCGCCCTGGACGAGGTGAACCTCGACTTCCAGGTGGTGGGACCCGCTCCCTCGGGACCGGAAGAGGTCGAGGTGCTGATCGCGGCGTCGCGCAAGGAGAAGGTGGAAGACCGCGTCGCGGTGGCCGAGGCCTCGGGTCTGAAGGCGGTCGTCATGGACGTCGAGTCCTACGCCATCCAGTCCTCGTTCGAGCTGCTCCGCGAGCAGTTCCCCGATCACGGCAAGGATCAGAATATCGCGCTCGTGGATCTGGGTGCGAACGTGACCAACATCACGGTGCTGCGCAACGACCAGACCGTCTATACGCGCGAGCAGGCGTTCGGCGGCAGCCAGCTGACGCAGGACATCATGCGCCAGTACGGGATGAGCCTCGAGGAGGCCGAGGCGGCCAAGCGCTCGGGGGGACTGCCGGAGAACTACGAATCGGAGGTGCTGCGGCCGTTCATGGAAAATGCGGCGCTGGAGATTCAGCGCGCCATGCAGTTCTTCTTCACTTCGACACAGTACACCTCGGTCGAGCACGTGTTGCTCGCCGGAGGCTCCGCCGTCATCCCCGGACTGGACGAGATGGTGCAGAGTCGCACCCAGATCGCCACCCTCGTCGCCAATCCCTTCGCCAACATGGTGATTTCGCCCCGGGTGCAGCTGAAGAAACTGGTGGCGGAGGCGCCCTCGCTCATGGTCGCATGCGGGCTGGCGCTGCGGAGATTCGACTCATGATTCGCATCAATCTGCTTCCCTGGCGGGAGGCGCGTCGCAGGGCCCAGCGTCAGCACCTCGGCGTGCTGGGCGGCATGGTGGCCGTGCTGGGCCTGCTCATTGTCGGCGCGGTGCATCTCACGATCGCGGGCTATATTTCCGTGCAGAGCGACCGCAACGAGTTCCTGAAGCGGGAGAACGTCCGGCTCGACAAGGAAATCGAGGAGATCAGGAAGCTCAAGACCGAGATCGCCGCCCTGCTCGCGCGCAAGCAGATCATCGAACGCCTGCAGGCCGACCGGGCCCAGGCCGTCTACCTGCTTCAGGAGCTCGTCCAGCAGGTGCCCGACGGGGTGTATCTGAAAACGATCAAGCAGACCGGGTTGAGAGTCAATCTGGTGGGTTACGCGCAGTCGAACGCGCGCGTGTCGACCTTGATGCGCAACTTCGGGGCGTCGCCCTACCTCGAGAAGCCCGATCTAGTCGAAATCAAGGCCGTGACGGTCAGCAAGAAGCGCGTATCCGAGTTCAACATGAACGTAAATCTCAAGCAATTGCAGACCGAGGATGCCGCCAAGGCGGACAAGGCCGGCAAGGCCGTACCCAGGGCCGGGGCCGCCAAGCGCTAGGACCCGATGAAGCAGCTGCTGGAACAGTTCAAGAATCTCAACACGCGCGATCCCGGCGCGTGGCCGCCGCTGCCCAAGGCGATGCTGCTGGTCGGGCTCCTGGTCGGCATCGTCGCCCTCGGCTACTTCCTCGATTGGCAGGAGCAGATGGACTCGCTCGAAGCCGGGCGCGCCCAGGAAATCAAGCTCAAGGACGAGTACGTCGCCAAGCAGCGCCAGGCGATTAACCTGGATCTCTATCGCCAGCAGCTCCGCGAAATCGACAGTTCCTTCGGCGCCCTGCTCAAGCAGCTGCCCAATCGCTCGCAGATGGACGCGCTTCTGGTGGACATCAATCAAGCGGGCCTCGGCCGGGGCCTGCAGTTCGACCTGTTCAAGCCCGCCCCGTCCGAAACCAAGCGCGAATTCTATGCCGAGCTGCCGGTCACCCTGAAGCTGAACGGCACCTATCACGACATGGGACAGTTTGCGAGCGATATCGGCCAGCTGTCCCGCATCGTCACGCTGAACGATATCGCGCTGACCGCGGGGAAAGACGGCTCGATCGTCATGGACGTGACCGCGAAGACCTTCCGTTATCTGGACGATGAGGAAGTGGCGGCTCAGAGCCGGGCAGCGAAAGGCACGAAGGCGGGGAAAAGGCGATGAGACGCCTTCTCGTGGTGCTGACAGGCTTGCTGCTCGTCGCCTGCTCGGGCGAGGAGTTCGGAGACCTCAAGGCCGAACTGAAGGACAAAACCAAGGATCTGCGGGGAAAGATCGACCCGCTTCCCGTCGTCAGACCGTACGAACCCGTTCCGTACAACGCCTTCGACCAGGCGGATCCGTTCAGCACCGCGAAGATCGAGTTGGTGACGAAATCCGCGAGCACAGGGGGAGGC
>JBATEB010000033.1:0-8487 GCA_049663805.1 Burkholderiales bacterium
CGATCCCGTTCGAGGTCGTCGCGCTCCCCTCGCGCGCTCTCCGCCACCGGCGCTTCGCCGCCTTCGGGGCCGGGGAATCGGACGCTCGCCTCCCGGCTTGCCAAGCTCGGCATCCTGCGCGACTTCGATCTGGTTCTCCACCTGCCGCTGCGTTACGAAGACGAGACACGCCTCACGCCGATCGCGACGGCGCTATCGGGGGCTACGGTACAAGTGGAAGGTATCGTGCGTTCGTCCGAAATCGTATACCGCCCACGGCGTCAGCTGGTCTCGCGGATCGAGGATTCCACAGGCGAACTGGTGCTGCGCTTTTTCAATTTTTATCCGAGCCAGGCCAAAGCGCTCGCGGCCGGCGTCACCGTGCGCGCCTTCGGTGAAGTGCGCGCGGGGTTTTTCGGCGGGGAGATGATTCATCCCCGTTTTCGCGTTTTGAACGGAGCGGAACCGCTGCCGAGCTCGCTCACCCCGGTCTATTCGACCACCGCGCGTCTCACCCAGTCGCGCCTGCGGCGATTGATCGAAAGCGCGCTCTCCGGCGCCTCGCTGGACGATACGCTGCCGGAGGACATGACGAAGCGGCTCGGTCTGTGCGGTTTTCGCGAGGCGGTCGGCGCGCTGCATCACCCCCGCCCGGGAGCGGATCAGACGGCGCTGAGCGCGCGGACCCTGCCCGAGTGGCGGCGCATGAAATTCGACGAGCTGCTTGCACAGCAGCTTTCGATGCGCAAGCACTACCGCGAGCGCAGGGCGCGCGCCGCTCCGGCCCTCGCCCCGATCGGCCTTCACACCGAAGCCCTCATCCGCCGGCTGCCCTTCCGGATGACCCAGGCACAGCAACGGGTCTGGGCGGAGATCGAACGCGACCTCGCCCAACCCCACCCGATGAACCGGCTGCTGCAGGGCGATGTGGGCAGCGGGAAGACGGTCGTCGCGCTGCTGGCGGTCCTGCGCTCCGTGGAAAACGGCCTGCAGGCCGCCGTCATGGCACCCACCGAAATCCTGGCCGAACAGCATTTTCGAAAGTTCAGCGAGTGGCTGGCGCCGCTGGGCGTGGATGTCGCCTGGCTCACCGGGAGCCAGACCGGCAGGGGGCGCGAAGCGACCCGTGCCGCGATCGCCGCCGGAAAGGTCGGCGTCGTCATCGGGACCCACGCGCTGTTCCAGGAGCGCGTCGATTTTCGCTCGCTCGGGCTCGCCATCGTCGACGAGCAGCATCGTTTCGGTGTACAACAGCGCCTGGCGTTGCGGGCCAAGGGCGGGCAGCCGCACCAGCTGATGATGAGCGCGACGCCGATCCCGAGGACGCTTTCGATGAGCTATTACGCCGACCTCGACGTGTCGATCATTGACGAGCTGCCGCCGGGGAGGAAGCCCGTGGCGACCCGGCTGATATCGGACTCGCGCCGCGCCGAAGTCGTGCGCCGCATCCGCGAGGCGTGCGCCGAAGGGGGGCAGGCGTACTGGGTGTGTCCGCTCATCGAGGAATCCGAAAGGCTCCAGCTTCAGACGGCCCTCGACACGCATGCGGCTCTCAGCCGCGAGCTCCCGGAGCTCAACGTCGGCCTGGTCCATGGGCGCCTGAAGCCCTCCGAAAAAGCGCGAACGATGCAGGCTTTTCTCGCGGGCGAGATCCAGCTCCTGGTCGGAACGACCGTAATCGAGGTCGGCGTCGACATCCCCGGCGCTTCGCTCATGGTGATCGAGCACGCCGAGCGCTTCGGGCTCGCGCAGCTGCATCAACTGCGCGGACGTGTCGGGCGAGGCGCGCGGGAGTCGGTTTGCATCCTGCTCTACAAGAATCCGCTCGGCGAAGGCGCCCGCAGGCGCCTGCGCGTGATCTTCGAGAATTCGGACGGCTTCGTCATCGCGCGCGAGGATCTCCTGCTGCGCGGTCCGGGCGAATTTCTCGGCGCCCGCCAGAGCGGGGTGCCGCTCCTGCGCTTCGCCGATCTCACGCTGGACGCGGACCTGATCGAAGCGGCGCGCGCGGCCGCCGAGACGCTCCTTTCCGAGCGCCACGAGTCGGCCGAACGGCACCTCGAGCGCTGGCTCGGCGGGCGCGCGGACTTCCTCATGGCCTGAGGCCTTGCCGGCTGCCCTGCGCGCCCCATGACCCTCGCCGCGATCGCCGAGAAGCTGACGCTGTACGAGCGGCTGATGCGGATCGACAAGCCGATCGGCACGCTCCTGTTGCTGTGGCCCACGCTTTGGGCGCTGTGGCTCGCAAGCGGAGGTCGCCCGCAGGGACGGCTGGTCTGGATTTTCGCCCTGGGGACCTTGCTGATGCGCTCGGCCGGCTGCGTCATGAACGACATCGCGGATTGGCGCTACGACGCCGCAGTCAAGCGCACCCGCGACCGGCCCCTCGCGACCGGTGCGGTGAAGCGGCCCGAGGCGCTGGTGCTCGCGCTGGCGCTGGCTTTCGTTGCGTTTCTGCTCGTCTTGTCCCTGAACCGGCTCACGCTGCTGCTGTCCTTCGCCGCGCTCGGGCTTGCCGCGACCTATCCGCTCACCAAGCGATTTCTCGCGATACCGCAGGCCTACCTCGGGGTCGCGTTCGGCTTCGGCATCCCGATGGGGTACGCAGCGACCCTCGGGACCCTTCCGGCGGAGTGTGGGTGGCTGCTGCTCGCCAACGTGTTCTGGGCGGTCGCCTACGACACCGAGTACGCGATGGTCGATCGCGACGACGACCTGCGCATCGGGATCAGGACTGCCGCCATCACTCTCGGCAAGCACGACGTTCTCGGCGTGATGATCTGCTATGGCGCCATGCTCGCCATCCTCGCCGGCATCGGCCTGCAGCGAGACCTCGGCGTGGCTTACTATCTCGGTCTGGCCGCCGCCGCGGGCTTGATGGGGTACCACTATCGCCTCATCCGCGGCCGCGGCCGCGAAGAATGCTTCAGCGCATTCAATCACAACAACTGGGTCGGCGCGGCCATTTTTGCGGGGATATTCGCCGACTTCGCGATAAGGCAGGGAATCCCATGGACATGAACTTCCACTGCGGCGCAACGACGGTCTGACCATGGGCTATCGCGATCTGCGCGACTTCCTGTCGCAGCTCGAGCGGGCGGGCGAGCTCAAGCGCGTGCGGGCCGAGGTCGACCCGAAGCTGGAGATGACCGAGGTGTGCGATCGCGTGCTCAAGGCCGGCGGCCCGGCGCTGCTGTTCGAGAAGCCCAAGGGGAATTCGATTCCCGTGCTGGGAAATCTCTTCGGAACCACTCGCCGCGTCGCGCTTGCGATGGGCGCGCCGGAGGGGGCGGATTCGCTCGAGGCGCTGCGCGATATCGGAAAGCTGCTGGCGTTCCTCAAGGAGCCGGATCCGCCCAGGGGATTTCGCGACGTGTTCGAGCGCTGGATTCCGATCGGCAAGCAAGTGCTGCACATGGCTCCCAGGGAAATCTCGGGCGCGCCTTGCCAGCAGGAGGTCTGGGAGAAGGGGGACGTGGATCTGTCGCGCCTGCCGGTACAGACCTGCTGGCCGGAGGACGCCGGGCCGCTCATTACCTGGGGGCTCACGACCACGCGCGGACCGCGAAAGGAGCGCCAGAATCTCGGCATCTACCGCCAGCAACTCATCGCTCCGAACAAGCTGATCATGCGGTGGCTCGCTCACCGCGGGGGCGCAATCGACTTCCGCGAGCACTGCGAGGCGCGGCCCGGGGAGCCGTTCCCGGTCGCGGTTGCGCTCGGTCCCGACCCCGCGACCATGCTCGCCGCGGTGACGCCGATACCGGATACGCTTTCCGAATACCAGTTCGCGGGGCTCCTGCGGGGATCGCGCACCGAGATCGCCAAGTGCCTGGGATCGGAACTTCGCGTACCCGCGTCGAGCGAAATCGTGCTCGAGGGCGTGATCCAGCCCGGCGAAACCGCCGCCGAAGGTCCGTTCGGCGACCACACCGGCTACTACAACGAAAGGGAGGCCTTTCCCGTTTTCACCGTCGAGCGCGTCACCCTGCGGCGCGAAGCGATCTACCATTCCACCTACACCGGCAAGCCGCCCGACGAGCCGGCGGTGCTCGGTGCCGCGCTGAACGAAGTGTTCGTGCCGATCCTGCAGAAACAATTCCCGGAGATCGCGGATTTCTATCTGCCGCCGGAGGGTTGTTCCTACCGGCTCGCCGTGGTGAGCATCAGGAAGCAGTATCCCGGCCACGCCAGGCGGGTGATGTTCGGCATCTGGAGCATCCTGCGGCAGTTCATGTATACCAAATTCGTCGTGGTCACCGACGATGACGTCGACGTCCGCGAGTGGAAGGAGGTCGTGTGGGCCCTGACCACCCGGGTCGATGCGCGCCGGGACGTGCTCGTCGTGGAGAACACCCCGATCGACTCGCTCGACTTTGCGAGCCCGGTGGCGGGGCTGGGTTCGAAAATGGGAATCGACGCCACGCACAAATGGCCCGCGGAGACTTCGCGCACCTGGGGCCGGCCGATCGCCATGCGGAGCGACGTCAAGGAGCGCGTCGACCGGCTCTGGGGGGAACTCGGTCTCTAGCGGGGCGGCCCGCCGGCCGCGATGAAGCGGAGTGCTTTCAGAACGCGAAGATGGCGTTGACCGAAATCATCTTGGCGTTGGCGCGGCCGGTGCGGCAGGGTGACGAAGACGGACACGCCTCGCCGACCTTGCCGAAGTTCTCGAACTCAACCCGTACGCCGGAATCGCCGCCGAAGAAATATTGCGCACCAATCCCGGTGAGAAAGCTCACTTCGTCACTCTGACGGCCGCCGTTGTTGGTGCCAGCGTTCGTGTCGTAAATGGTCGTCCTCGTCTGTGAAAAAAACCCTCCGAGCCGTCCATACAGCGCGAGGTTGTCGGTGAAGTTAATCGTAGGAAGCGCCGAGAATCCCCAACCCGTAACCTTGTATACCGCCTGTACTGGATTGGCGCTGGGGTCGAAGCCGTTGAACTTGAATTTGCCGAGTGAGACGTAACTCACTTCGGCCGCCCAGTTCCGGTTGATTTGTTGCCCGAGAAATCCCTTGAAGCCGGCGTCGAACTCCTTCTTGCTCTCGAAGCTCGCCCCCACCGCCGTAAAATCCGCCGGGTAGAACTGAACTTTCGAATAGCCGATTCCCAAACCCGAATACCAGTAGGAGTCCGCGGCATGGGCGGGGCACCAGCCCAGCAACAGCAAGGCCGTGACCGCGCAACGCAGAGCAGGGTTTTTCATCGGGTGGTCCTTTTCCCTGTAAAGACACCAAAACTCGTCTGAAAACCAAGTCTTAGCGGCTGAGCGCGCACTGTAATCCACCTGGGAAACCCGTGTCAAGCCAAGCCCTTGGCTTATCTATGTAATCTAAGTTCTCTACATTGCGGGTTTGGGGTCGGAATTTAGTACCTTATCGATGAAACGATCACGGCCGACTCTGCCGCGTGGAAGATTTGCTCCTGCGTTCCGTCCAGGAAGTGCAAGCGGAGACTTGAAATTTTCCGACCTGATCCCTATCATTAGCACTCGCTGGAGATGAGTGCTAATCACTTTTCCCCTATTTATCATGGTCACAATGAAAGTCAGTGGCCACTAACTCTTTCTAAGGAGGTATTTTCATGATGAACAAGATACGTCCCCTACACGATCGCGTCGTGGTCAAGCGCCTTGACGCAGAAAACAAGTCCGCAGGGGGGATCGTGATCCCCGACACCGCCGGAGAGAAGCCCGATCAGGGGGAGGTCGTTGCGATCGGCAAGGGCAAGGTCCTGGAGGATGGCAAGGTTCGCCCGCTCGATGTCAAGGTCGGCGACCGCATCCTCTTCGGCAAGTACTCCGGCCAGGCCGTGAAGGTGGAAGGCACGGAGTATCTGGTGATGCGCGAAGACGACATCATGGGCGTCGTCACCAAGTAAATCCAACGAACTCAATTCAGGAGCAAAAATGGCTGCCAAAGACGTACGTTTTCACGAACCCGCGCGGCACAAGCTGCTCGCCGGGGTCAACATTCTCGCCGATGCGGTCAAGGTGACCCTCGGCCCCAAAGGCCGCAACGTGGTGCTGGAGCGCTCGTTCGGCGCCCCCACCGTCACCAAGGACGGTGTATCGGTCGCCAAGGAAATCGAGCTCAAGGACAAGCTCGAGAACATGGGCGCGCAGATGGTCAAGGAAGTGGCGTCCAAGACTTCGGACGTTGCCGGCGACGGCACCACCACGGCGACGGTGCTCGCCCAGTCGATCGTGAAGGAGGGCATGAAATTTGTCGCCTCCGGCATGAACCCGATGGACCTGAAGCGGGGGATCGACAAGGCGGTCATCGCGGTCGTCGAGGAGCTGAAGAAGCTGTCCAAGCCCTGCACCACCAGCAAGGAAATTTCCCAGGTGGGCGCGATTTCCGCCAACGCTGACGATGCCATCGGCAAGATCATCTCGGACGCCATGGACAAGGTCGGCAAGGAAGGCGTGATCACCGTCGAAGACGGCAAGGGCTTGCAGAACGAACTCGAAGTCGTCGAAGGCATGCAGTTCGACCGCGGTTATCTGTCCCCGTATTTCATCAACAACGCCGAAAAGCAGATTTCGGTCCTGGAAGATCCGTACGTGCTCCTGCACGACAAGAAGATCTCCAATATCCGCGACCTGCTTCCGATACTCGAGCAAGTCGCCAAGGCCGGCAAGCCGCTGCTGATCGTCGCCGAGGAAGTCGAGGGCGAAGCGCTCGCGACGTTGGTGGTCAACAACCTGCGTGGCATCCTCAAGACCTGCGCGGTCAAGGCGCCGGGGTTCGGCGACCGCCGCAAAGCCATGCTCGAGGACATCGCCACCCTCACCGGCGGTCAGGTGATCGCCGAAGAGGTGGGTCTGACTCTGGAAAAGACGGCGCTGAAGGACCTGGGGCGCGCCAAGCGTATCGAGGTCGGGAAGGAAGAAACCACTCTCATCGACGGCGCCGGGGACCCCAAGGCGATCGAGGCCCGGGTCAAGAATATCCGCGCCCAGATCGAGGAAGCCACCAGCGACTACGATAAGGAAAAGCTGCAGGAACGCGTTGCCAAGCTCGCCGGCGGCGTTGCCTTGATCAAGGTCGGCGCGGCGACCGAAGTCGAGATGAAGGAAAAGAAGGCCCGCGTCGAGGACGCGCTGCACGCGACCCGCGCGGCGGTCGAGGAAGGCATCGTTGCCGGGGGCGGTGTCGCCTACATTCGCGCGCGCGGTGCGCTCGACAAGCTGAAAGGCGACAATCCGGACCAGGAGGCCGGAATCAAGATTGTGCGCCGCGCCCTGGAAGAGCCGCTTCGCCAGATCGTCGCCAACGCGGGAGCCGAGCCCTCGGTCGTGATCAACAAAGTCGCCGAAGGCAAGGGCAACTTCGGGTTCAACGCGCAAACCGAGCAGTTCGGCGACCTCGTCGAAATGGGCGTGCTCGATCCCACCAAGGTCTCGCGGACGGCGCTGCAAAACGCCGCTTCGGTCGCCGGCCTGATCCTCACGACCGACGCCACCGTGTCCGAGCTGGTCGAAGAGAAGAAAGGCGGAGGCGGAGGCCACGCGCACGGGATGGGCGGGATGGGCGGAATGGAAGGGATGGACATGTAAGAACGGGAAGTTCCGTTCTGCGGGAAAGCCCCGCTTCGGCGGGGCTTTTTTTGTGCCGATACCCGCGGCTTATTGGCGTGTCCGCGGGTTCCGCTTTATAATCCGCCGTCCTTTCCGCGCGCTCCGGCTTCCGGACGCACCGGCCCGGCCAAGTAGCTCAGTTGGTAGAGCAGAGGACTGAAAATCCTTGTGTCGGCGGTTCAATTCCGTCCTTGGCCACCAACTTTTCAAACCCCGAGCCGTTCGGACGATCGGCGACACGACTTCTTCACTGCGCGGTCCAGCCCCCGTCGACCACGAGGCTCGTTCCGGTCATGAGCGAAGCCGCGGGTGAGGCGGCGAACACTACCGCCGCGGCCACCTCATCGGCCTGACCCACCCGCCCCGCGGGAATCCGATCCTGCACCCACTTTGCGAACTCGGGGCGCGCCGCCATCTCTCGGTACATCGGCGTCTCGACGAAAGTCGGTGCGATGGAGAGCACGCGGATGCCGTGCGCCGCGAGCTCGAGCGCCATGGCCTTGGTGAGGCCTTCGAGGGCGTGCTTGGTGAGGCAGTAGACGCTGCGGTTGACGGCGCCGACGTGACCCATCTGGGACGACATGTGGAGGATGGCGCCGCCGCGACTCTTGCGCTCGGGCGATTCGAGCATTTTCTTCGCCGCGGCCTGGGCAACGAGGAAGGCGGCGCGCACGTTGAGAGTGAGCAGCCGGTCGAGGTGCTCTTCGCTCACCTCGACGAAGGGCTCCGGAATGTTGGTGCCGGCGTTGTTGACGAGGACATCCAGCAGCGGGATCGCCGCGATGGCTTTTCTCGTCTCCCCCGAATTCGTCACGTCGCAGGCGAGCGCGCGCGCCTTTCCGCCCGCGGCGCGGATCTCGGCGGCGGCGGCATCGATTTCACCGCGGGTGCGCGCCATGAGCCAGACTTCGGCCCCGGCCTGCGC
>JBATEB010000034.1:0-5114 GCA_049663805.1 Burkholderiales bacterium
GCCAAGCACGGCCTGATGAAGCAGTCGATCCTGCCGATCAACAGGGCGGGCGGCGCGGGGGCCGAAGGCTTCCTCGACGTGAAGAACGCCGTGGGCGACCCGCACAAGATCATCATCACGCTGTCGAACCTGTTCACCACGCCGCTCGCGACCGGGGTGCCGTTCAACTGGCGCGACCTTACGCCGGTGCAGATGCTGGCGCTCGACAACTTCGTCCTCTGGGTCAACGCCAAGGCGCCGTACAAGACGCCGAAGGAGTACATCGAGGCGGTCAAGAAGGCGGGGCCGGGCAAGATGAAGATGGGCGGCACCGGCGCCAAGCAGGAAGACCAGATCATCACCGCCGCGATCGAGCAGAGAACCGGCGCCAAGTTCACTTATATCCCGTTCAAGGGCGGCGGCGCGGTGGCGACGCAGCTCGTCGGCGGGCACGTCGATTCCACGGTCAACAACCCGATCGAGGCGGTGGCGCAATGGCGCGCCGGCAACCTGCGTCCGCTGTGCGTGTTCGAGCTGAACCGCCTGCCGTACAAGGCCAAGATCGCCGGCAACATGTCCTGGGCCGACATCCCGATCTGCAAGGACACGGGGCTGGACGTCGATTACCTGATGCTTCGCGGGATTTTCATGCCGGCGGGCGTCACCGACGAGCAGGTCCAGTATTACATCGACCTGTTCAAGAAGGTGATGGCGACGCCCGAGTGGAACGCGCTGATGGAGCAGGGAGCGTTCAACCGCACCACGCTGAACGGCAAGCAATACGCCGACTGGGTGGCGCGCGAGGAAGCACGCCACATCGCGCTGATGAAAGGCGCGGGATTCCTCGCAGGCTCGAAGTAGGGGCCCGCGATCGCGAGGGCGGCCCGGCTTCGGCCGGGCCGCTCACGTTTCCGGAGGGGGAATTCGATGCCTGAGCGCGGGGAAAAGCGCATCGCGTTGCGTCACAAGACGGCCGAGGTCATCGTCGCGGCGCTGTTCCTCGCGTTCGGCGCGGTCGTGATCTTCGACAGCGTGAGGCTCGGGGCAGGTTGGGCGAGCGACGGACCCAGGCCGGGATACTTTCCCTTCTACGTCGGCCTCATCATCTGCACGTCGGCGGCGATTAACCTGCTGCGGGTGCTCGTGTCCCGCAAGGACAAGGACAGGGTTTTCGTGCTCGTCGAGCAGCTGAAGCTCGTCCTCACCGTCCTCGTGCCGGCGGTGATCTATGCTGCGCTGGTCGGCTGGATCGGTATCTACGTATCCTCCATTCTGTTCATCACCTTCTTCATGCGCTGGCTGGGCAAGTACGCGTGGTGGAAGGTCGCGGCGGTGAGCGTCGGCACCATGGTGGCGTTCTACCTGATCTTCGAGCTGTGGTTCAAGGTACCCCTGCCCAAGGGTCCGATCGAAGCGTTCCTCGGGATCGACTGAAATGGACGAGATTCAGTCGCTGCTGCACGGTTTCGGCGTCGCGCTGTCGCTCACGAACCTGCTGCTGATGTTCGTGGGAATCACTCTCGGCGTCATCATCGGCGTGCTGCCGGGTCTCGGCGGCGCCAACGGCGTCGCCATCCTGCTGCCCCTGACCTTCGGCATGGCCCAGTCCCCCGGCGGCGCCACGTCCGCGATCATCCTGCTCTCGTGCATCTACTGGGGCGCGCTGTTCGGGGGCGCCATCACCTCGATCCTGTTCAACATACCGGGCGAGCCCTGGTCGGTGGCGACCACCTTCGACGGCTATCCGCTGGCGCAGAAGGGGAGGGCCGGCCACGCGTTGACCGCCGCCTTCACTTCGTCGTTCGTCGGCGCACTGGTCGCGGTGATCGTGATCACTTTCCTGTCGCCGATCATCGCAAACTTCGCGCTCGAGTTCGGGCCGCCGGAATTCTTCGCGGTGTATCTCCTCACCTTTTGCGCCTTCATCGGCACCAGCAAGGAGCCGCCGTTCAAGACCCTGGCGGCGATGATGCTGGGTTTCGCGCTGGCCGCCGTGGGCACCGATCCGGTGACCGGGACCCTGCGCCTGACCTTCGGCACGACGCGGCTGCTCACGGGCTTCGACTTCCTGGTCGCGGTCATCGGCCTGTTCGGCATCGGCGAGATCCTGCTGACGCTGGAGGAGGGGCTCGCCTTCAAGGGCGCCTCGGCCAGGCTCAACCTGCGGGCGGTCATCGAGACCTGGAGGGAGCTGCCGCGCTACTGGCTGACGTCGCTGCGCGCCTCGGCGGTGGGATGCTTCATGGGCATCGTTCCGGGCGGCGCGACGCCGGCCTCGTTCATGAGTTACGGCATCGCCCGCCGGTTCTCGAAGGACGGCGACAAGTTCGGCACGGGTGAAATCGAGGGCGTGGTGGCCCCGGAAACCGCCGCGCACGCCGCGGGGACCGCGGCACTGCTGCCGATGATCACGCTCGGCGTTCCGGGCTCGCCGACCGCCGCGGTGCTCCTCGGCGGGCTGATGATCTGGGGCCTGCAGCCGGGTCCGCTGCTGTTCATCGAGCAGAAGGACTTCGTCTGGGGCCTGATCGCGAGCATGTACCTGGGCAACATCGCGGGCCTGATCGTGGTCTTGACCTGCGTGCCCCTGTTCGCTGCGATTCTCCGCGTGCCGTTCTCGGTGATCGCGCCCATCATCATCGTCATCTGCGCGATCGGCGCCTACACCATACACAACGCGATCTTCGACGTCTGGATGATGGTGGTGTTCGGCGTGGCCGGCTATGCCTTCAAGAAGCTGCAGTATCCGCTCGCGCCGCTGGTGCTGGCGATCGTGCTGGGCGACAACGCCGAGGCTTCGTTCCGGCAGGCGATGCTCATATCGCAGGGCGAAATGAGCGTGTTCTTCTCCAACAGCCTGGTGGGCTCGCTCACCGGCCTGGCGCTCGTCCTGCTGTTCTGGCCGGCGCTCGCCTGGGGAATCGCCAAGGCGCGCGGCAAGTGAGGGCTAGAGGTCGCCGAGCCTTTGTCTGAGGCGCGACAGCGTTTCCGGGGTGAGATTCAGGTAGGCCGCGAGCTCCTTTTTCGGGATGCGGCCGAACAGGTCCTGGTGCTTGCGCATGAAGCGCGCCAGGCGTCCGGGGGCATCGAGCAGATGCAGCGTGATCGTATGCGCCATGACCTCGGACATCAGGCGCATGACTTCGTATTCGAAACGCAGCTTGACCTCCGCCTGGCGCTCGAGAAACTCGACCCAGTGGGGCATCGACAGGCGCGCCAGCCGGACCTTGGTGACCGCGGCGATGCTGTAGGGAACGGGGGTCTTCATTCGCCAGGCCGCGTAGGAGGTGTCCATGTCGGTCTCGGCGGCGAAGCGCAGGATCATTTCCTTGCCCTGGGGGTTGCTGACCACGCGCTTGAGAATGCCCTCCAGGATGAAGAACTGCTCCATGTTCGTGCTTCCCTGGCGCACCAGCGGCTCGCCCTTGCGGTATTCGGCGATCTCCAGCTGCGGCTCGAGGTCGTTCCAGGCGGCGGCCGACATTTCCCGCAGGACCAGGTTCTGCTTGAGCTGCAGGCGGATGGTGTTGCGCTGGGGGTGGTTGACGATGGCGGACACGGCGCGCGCTCGGACGAGGCGGGGCAATTAAGCGGGATTTATTGACCACAGTCAAGGTTGACTGTCGGCCAGACTTCTAGACTTTCAGACCTGATTTTTTTGACGTCTCGGGACCCCGCATCCAGCCGCAATGCGGGGGTCCCGATAGCGCAAGGAGGCCGTATGGGAACCGTTGAACCGCAAGTCGCGCAATCGGGCGCTGTACAACAAGTGACCGACGGCTTTCAGCTGGTCATCGATGCGCTGAAGCTGAACGGCATCGACACGATCTACGGCCTGCCGGGAATTCCCATCACCGACCTCACGCGCCGGGCGCAGGCCGAGGGTCTGCGCGTGCTGTCGTTCCGCCACGAGCAGAACGCCGGCTACGCCGCGTCCATCGCCGGCTTCCTGACGCAGAAGCCGGGCATCTGCCTCACGGTGTCCGCGCCGGGCTTCCTGAACGGCCTCAACGCGCTCGCCCACGCCACCACCAACTGCTTCCCGATGATCCTCATCAGCGGTTCCAGCGAGCGGGAAATCGTGGATCTCCAGCAGGGCGACTACGAGGAGATGGACCAGCTGGCGATCGCCAAGCCGCTCGCCAAGGCCGCCTATCGCGTGCTGCACGCCGAGGACATCGGCGTGGGCATCGCACGCGCCATCCGGGCCGCCGTCTCCGGCCGCCCGGGCGGCGTCTACCTCGACCTGCCCGCCAAGCTGTTCGCGCAGAGCATCGACGCCGAAGCCGCCCGCAAGAGCCTGATCAAGGTCGTCGATCCGGCGCCGAAGCAGATCCCCGCGCCGGACGCGGTCAAGCGCGCCCTCGACCTGCTGAAGGGGGCGAAGAAGCCGCTCATCATCCTCGGCAAGGGCGCCGCCTACGCGCAGGCCGACGCCGATATCCGCGCGCTTGTCGAGAAGACCGGCATTCCCTATCTGCCCATGTCCATGGCGAAGGGCTTGCTGCCCGACACGCACGAGCAGTGCGCCTCCGCCGCCCGCTCCTTCGCGCTCCCGGGCGCCGACGTGGTGATGCTGATCGGCGCGCGGCTCAACTGGCTGCTGTCGCACGGCAAGGGCAAGACTTGGGGCGGCAAGGGCCACAAGGACTGGGGCGGCCAGAAATTCATCCAGGTCGACATCTCGCCGCAGGAGGCCGACAGCAACGTGCGCGTCGACGCTCCGGTGGTCGGAGACATCGGCTCCTGCGTCGCGGCGCTGCTGGTCGGCATCGGCGCGGGCTGGGCGAAGCCGCCGGCGGAGTGGCTGTCCGCGGTCGCCGAGAAGAAGAACGGCAACGTCGCCAAGATGGCCGAGACGCTGGCGAAGAACCCGTCGCCGATGAGCTTCCACAGCGCGCTGAATGTGGTGCGCGACATCGTGAGAGCGAACCCGGACGCGATGTTCGTGAACGAGGGCGCCAACGCGCTCGACTTCACGCGCAGTATCGTCGACATGTACAAGCCGAGGAAGCGCATCGACGTCGGCACCTGGGGCATCATGGGCATCGGCATGGGTTACTGCGTCGCGGCGGCCGTGGTCAGCAAGCAGCAGGTGATCGCGGTCGAGGGCGACAGCGCCTTCGGCTTCTCCG
>JBATEB010000035.1:0-6683 GCA_049663805.1 Burkholderiales bacterium
GTGCCTCGGTGGCGCGTCCCGGGGTCCAGGGCGTGCGGCCCGTGGGTCGCCCCGGGTGGCAGGGCGTGCGGCCCGCGGGTCGCCCCGGGTGGCAGGGCGTAAGGCCGATCGTCAGCGTGCACCCGCAGCCGGGGGTCGTCATCCGGCATCACCACCGCCCCCATCGCAACCATGTCTTCATCGGCAGCACGGTCATTCTCGGCGCACCGCTCTTCTTCCCGCCTCCGGTCTACGCCGTGCCGGTGCCCGTCTATACGGAGCCGCCCGTGTACATCGAGCAGAGCTCGCAGGTCTACTACTACTGTCCGGATTACCGCGACTACTATCCGAACGTCGCCACCTGCCCCTCCGCCTGGCTGCAGGTCCTGCCCGAGGGGGTCAGCCCGAACTGAAGCGTTCCGGTTGGTTGCTTCGGCTGCGAGGCTCGGGCTACCATGCTTCGGGAAGGGGGTGGCCATGACCGCAGACGCGACAACGCAAGCGCCTCGCTACGTGGGTTTCTGGAAGCGCGTGCTCGCCTTCCTGATCGATACCCTGATCCTGGTGACCGTCATCGCGATGATCGTGTTCGCGATCTACGGCCGCGAGTACCTGCGCCTCGCCAACGAGGGGCGGACCCTGCTGTTCGATGTCCTCGTTCAGGGGGTGCTGCCTGCGGCGGCGGCGATCCTCTTCTGGCGCTATCGCGGCGCGACGCCCGGCAAGATGCTCCTGTCCGCCAGGATCGTCGACGCCGAGACGCTCGGCCCTCCATCCACCGGCCAGCTGATCGGGCGTTACTTCGCGTACATCCTTTCCTCGATCTTCATGCTCGGGTTCATCTGGATCGCCTTCGACAAGCGCAAGCAGGGCTGGCACGACAAGCTCGCCGGGACCGTGGTGGTCTGCGACGAGGACGATTGAAACCGCCAAACGAAGGGGAGAACTCATGGGCTGGGGATCGTGGACATTCATCGGGATCATCGTCGCCGTCGTCGCCTGGCTGGTGTCGATCTACAACCGGCTGGTTGCGCTGCGCAACCGCTTCAAGAACGCCTTTGCGCAGATCGACGTTCAGCTCAAGCGCCGCTACGACCTGATCCCGAATCTGGTGGAAACCGCCAAGGGCTACATCAAGCACGAGCGCGAGACGCTCGAAGCGGTGATCGCGGCTCGCAACGGTGCGCAAACCGCCAACCGGCGCGCCGCCGCCGACCCGGCGGATGCCGAAGCGATGAAGCAGATGATGGTCGCCGAAGCGGGGCTGTCCGGCGCCCTGGGCCGCCTGTTCGCGCTGTCGGAGTCCTATCCCGATCTCAAGGCGAACCAGACCATGATGCAGCTCTCCGAGGAGCTGACCAGCACCGAGAACAAGATCTCGTTCGCGCGCCAGGCCTACAACGACGCGGTGATGGGCTACAACACCGCGATCGAAAGTTTCCCCGACAACTTCGTCGCCGGCTTCGGCGGTTTCAGGGAGGCGACGCTGCTCGCGGCGACCGAGTCGCCCGAGGAGCGCAAGCCGGTCAAGGTGTCGTTCAGCTGAGCTTCGTGTCCGCGCCTTGCGCTCCGCGGGCTCGCGTCGTCGCCGCCGCGGCGGGCTGAGCGGGCCTCCTCAGGCGCGATGGATTTCTTCGAGCAGCAGCAGCGCGCCCGGCGCAACACCGGCTGGATCGTGCTCGCGTTCCTGCTTGCCGTAGCCGCCATCGTTCTTTCGATCAACGCCGTCGGCGGCTATATCTATCTGTTCGCAACCGAGCGGCCGCTGCTGCCGGTCGGCTCGGCGCTCGCGACCGTTCCGCGCCCGGCCTACGTAGTTACGACCCTGATCGTTCTCGGCACGATCGCCGGTGGAACGCTGGCCCGCCTGCACGCGCTCGCGGGAGGCGGCGGCGCGGTCGCCGATATGGTCGGTGCGCGGCGCCTGAAGCGCGACACGGCCGACCCCGGCGAGCGGAGACTGCTCAATGTCGTCGAGGAAATGGCGCTTGCCTCGGGTGTCGCGATCCCGCAGGCGTTCGTCATGGACGGCCAATCCTCGATCAACGCGTTTGCCGCCGGATATTCTCCCAACGAGGCCGCGGTCGTCGTCACCGAGGGAATGCTCAAGCGGCTCAATCGCGACGAGATCCAGGGCGTGATCGCCCACGAGTTCAGCCACATCCTGAACGGGGACATGCGGCTCAACATCCGGCTGCTCGGCCTGATCGCCGGAATCGTTCTCATCGGCACGGCAGGCGGCTTCCTCATGCGCCTGGGGGGCGGCGGGTACGGCCGCCGCGGCGACCTCCGCGTCCTCCTCGTCGGGGCCGTGCTCTGGCTCATCGGGTCGGTCGGCGTGTTCGCCGGTCGCCTGATCAAGGCGGCGGTTTCGCGCGAACGCGAATTCCTCGCCGACGCTTCCGCCGTGCAGTTCACGCGCAACCCGGACGGCATCGGCGGGGCGCTGTTCAAGATCGCCGAGCGCGGCAGCGTCGTCATCCAGCGCCACGCCGAGGAGCTCTCGCACATGTGCATCGGCGCGCCGCTCAACGATTTCTTCGAGTTCCCGTGGTTGAGGACCCATCCTCCCCTCGAAGATCGGATGGAACGGCTGCTCGGACCGGCGGCGAAGCGATTGTTGAAGGAGCGGCTCGAGCGCGCCGAGGCGGCGGCGCTCGCGGCGCAGGGGAGCCCCGTGGCCGAGGCCTTTTCGAGCCCGCTCTACGCAAAATTCCTGCCGGCCGGATCGAGTTCGGGCGCCTTCGCCGCCGCGTTCCTCGGGAGCATCGGCAATCCTTCGCCCGGTCACGTCGACCGCGCCCGCGGCCTGCTCGATGAGATCCCCGCGGAACTGCGCACCGCCTGCGGAAGCGAGTCGGGAGCGAAGGCGGCGATTTTCGCGCTCCTCCTCGGCGAGAGCGAAGCGCGCCTCCAGCGCCTTTCGCTCGTCCGCGAGGATTGCGGAGCCGAGGTCGCCGCGCAATGTGCGCGCTTCGCCGACGCGCTCGGGCCTTCCGGAGCGAGGCTGCGTCTTCCCGTGCTCGATCTCGCGCTTCCCGCGCTCAAGGTCCTTTCTTCGGAAAAGCGCGAGCGAGTGCTGCGCGTGGTGCGCGAGCTGGTCGAAATCGACCGCAAGGTTACCCTGTGGGAATTCGTGCTGCTGACCCTGCTCACGCGCCATCTCGGGCCGGAGCCGAAGGGCGCGCCGCCGGTGAAACACCGGGACGTTTCGTCCGTCGCCGCGGAGTGCGCCGTGGTCCTTTCGCTCCTCGCGCACGCGGGCGGCGGCGGGAGGTTCGCCTTCGAGAAGGGGATGGACGCGCTGGCGCTCGAGGGGGGCGTGTTCCACGCGCCTGCCGAGCTGCGGTTCGACCTCGTCGAGGGCGCGCTCTACGAGCTGAAGCTCCTCGCTCCGCTGAAGAAGCCGTCCTTCATCAAGGCCTGCGTCGCGGCGGCGACGGCCGATGTTAGACTCACCCTCGCCGAGAGGGAGCTGCTGCGCGCGATCTGCGCGGCGCTCGATTCTCCGGTTCCGCCGATCCTCGAAACGATGGAGACCGCATGAACTGCTCACCCTTTCCGAAGGTCCTCCCGTGGACGCGTTGAGCGGAAAGATCGCCTGGGTCACCGGCGGCGGCAGCGGCATCGGCCAGGCCGCGGCGGTCGAGCTGGCGAGAGGCGGCGCGACGGTCGTCGTCTCGGGGCGCCGGGGGTCGGCGCTCGCCGAAACCGAGGGGCTGATCGGGAGCTCGGGCGGCAACGGCGAAAGCGAAAAGCTCGACATCACCGACAGCGAAGCGGTCGGGCACGCGGCAAGCGCCATCCTCGGGCGTCACGATCATGTCGATATCCTGGTCAACTGCGCCGGGATCAACATTCCGAAGCGCTTCTTCAAGGACCTGGAGGCATCGGAGTGGGACCGGGTCGTCGGGATCAACCTGAACGGCGCGCTCTACTGCACGCTCGCGGTGCTGCCCTCGATGCGCGAGCGCGGTGGAGGACTCGTGATCAACATCGGCTCCTGGTTCGCGCGTTACCCGGCCTACGTAGGCGGCGCGGCGTACAACGCAGCGAAGCAGGCGCTCACCGTGATGACGCACCAGCTGAACATCGAGGAAGGCCTGCACGGCATCCGCGCGTGCGTCATCCATCCCGGGGAGACCGTGACCCCGATGCAGCGCGCGCGGCCGAAACCCCCGTCGCCCGAGGACCAGGCGAGGATGCTCAGGATGGAGGATCTCGGGCGCGTGGTGCGCTTCGTCGCCGAGACGCCTCCGCACGTATGCCTCAACGAGATCGTCGTCACGCCGACATGGAACCGGCTCATCCTGGGGGGCGGCGAGATGCTGCTCGCGCCGAGGATCGAATAGGGACGAACCGGTTCGCCGACGAGAGATGCCGCCTCGGATTTACCGCAGATCCTCTTCCCTGAGCACGATCGGCTCGCCGTGCGGGGTACGGTCGGCGGCACGGTCCCAGGCATCGCGATAGCGCTCGAGCGTACGCGCGCTCGCGAGCCCCTTCTCCGCGACGAGGCGTTCGAGCGCGGCGAGCCAATGATGGTAGTAGGTCGCGCCGGTATCCGGGTCGCCGGCGGCCTGCGCGCGCCGGATCGCCTCGCCCAGCGCCGCCGACCATTCCGCCCAGGTGAAAAGGCCACGCTCGTGCAGCGCGAGCGCCATGGCGAAGGCCTGCGCCTCCCAGGGCTCGCGGAACACCGGGCCGCCGTCGTCCTTCGGGATGTCCGGAATCGCCTCGGTCGCGCGCCGGGCGGCTTCGGGGTCGATCGCGCTCACGCCGGCTCCAGGTAGGGCTCGAAGGCTTCGATCGACACGCGCAGCGCCGGGTCGGCCTCCGGCCCCCACAGCTCCCGGCCCCCGAACGCCACTGTATACAACCACTGCGGGTCGTCGCCCGCGTCGACGGCGACCGAATCCGGGTACATGTGGCACCCCCGGCAGCGCTCGATCGTGCCGACGCGCCCGCGCGCGTAGCGCGGCAGCCGCGTGTGCGTCCTCGGGTGGAGATTGCGCGCGCGCACGCGCTCGCCGACCGAGAAGCGCGCCGGACCCCGCGGTGGCCGGTTGAAGTCGGCGCGGGTCAGGCCGCGCTCGACCGCTTGTCGGTCGAGCCTGCGCTCGAGCGCCCGCCCGGGACGAAGCGCGTGTCCCGCGGCGATTTCGTCCTCACCGGTGTAGCCGCGCTCGATCAGGTTGCGCTCGATCGAGAGCGCCCAGCGCTCGTAATACGAGGCGCCGAGATAGACGGCGGGCGCGAGGCGCTCCTGCGCGTAGCGGTTGTGGTCGATGTGCCAGGCGCCGCCGTAGACCATGGCGCGCATGATCGCGAGCACCCGCCCTTCCCAGGCGGCGTGAAAGACGGGCTCGTTCGCCTCGGGCTCGACTTTCCCGAAGCCGTCCATGCCGCCCAGATCGTGGATGCCGTCCATCAGGCCGTCGCGGCGTGTTGCGCGAGGTGCGCCGCATTCACATAGGCGCAGGCGACGAGGCCCGCGGGGATCGATGCTTCCGGCGCGTGCGTGCGCCGCTCGCGCAGCAGCTCGGGCAGCAGGTGGGTGTGCGGGCCCTCGGGGCTCTCGCCGCCGTGCGGCGGGATCGGCTGGTAGACCTCGATGCGGCCCACGCGGCTCGCGAAGACGCGATGCGGATTCGTCGCGAGCAGGATGCCGAACGCCGGATTGCCGGGCGAGAAAATCGATTCGCCGCAACACGCGCGCAGCTCGGCGGCGAGCGCGGGATCGGGCGCGCGCACGCAGGCGTCGAGCTGGAGCACGTCGAGCCCGAGATCGAAAAGCGGCGCTTTGCGATCCTCCTCGCGCAACGCGCCGGAATCGGGCCCGATTTCGGTCAGCAGCGCGCGCCGTCCCATCGCGCATTGCGCTTGCGGGAGACAAAGGGCGATGCAGGCCTCTCCGAGCATGGCGGTGCGGATACCGGCGCAGTCGATGCGCAAACCCCCACGCGCGGTGAGCGCGGAAATCGAGCCGGCGTCGCGCGACAATCCGGCCGGCTCGTGCTCGTCGCGGGCGAACTCCGCGATCGCGCCCCAGGTGCCGAGGCTCCACTGCGAGCGGTGATCCGCGAGGCGCGCAAAGAGGAGGTCGGCGAGATTTCCTGCTTCGGTCATCGTCTCACGCGCCGGCGAGCAGCCCGGGCTCCCGCGCGAGGCCCGTTCCGATCATCGAGTCGCGCGTCACCAGCCGCGCGAGCCGCTCCTCGCTCCAGCCCTCGGTGCCCTCGGGCCGCAACGGCACGACGAGAAAGCGCGTCTCGGCGGTCGAATCCCACACCCGGATCTCGGTCTCCTTCGGCAGCGTCACGCCGAAATCGGCGAGCACACCGCGCGGGTCCTTCACCGCGCGCGAGCGGTAGGGCGCGGACTTGTACCACACCGGCGGCAGGCCGAGCACATCCCAGGGATAGCAGGAGCACAGCGTGCACACGACCATGTTGTGGCGCGCGGGCGTGTTCTCCACCGCCACCAGATGCTCGCCGACGCGCGCGATCGCGCCCGCCGCCTTCGTCGCGTCCTCGAGCAGCGTGAGCCTGAACCGCGGGTCGGTCCAGGCGCGGGCGACGATGCGCGCACCCCGGTGCGGACCGATCTTGGTCTCGTAGGCCTCGACGATCGCATCGAGCACGGCGGAGTCGACGTAACCCTTTTCGGCGAGCACGGTCTCGAGCGCGCGCACGCGCAACTGC
>JBATEB010000036.1:0-23511 GCA_049663805.1 Burkholderiales bacterium
GGCTTGGCCTTCTTGGTCTGCGAAAACCCCGCCTGCGGCCAGGCGGCCGCGAGTCCGGTCAACTGCAGGAAGCTGCGCCGTTTCAAGGCTGGGGCTTGGGCGTGAACGGCGCGCCGAGCTGTTCGCATTGCTCGCGCGCGTACTTCGCGCCGATCACGTTGGCGTCGTCCGGGCCGCCGTTCACCTCGACGATCCTGCCGTCGCGGAAGAAGAACGTCATCGGATAGGTGTCCGGGAAGCCGCGCGGATGGTTTTCGAACACCCATACGCAGGCCGCCCAGCCCCACTGGCGCTTGCGCACCGGGGTTTCCTTCTGCAGCAACTGCTGGGGCTCGGTGCGGAAAGTCACCACCGCCGTCTTGAGGTCCGGGATGCGCGGCTCGAGGTAGGCGCGGATCGCCTCCTGCCAGCGCTCCGGGCGCGGGCCGAAGCTCACCGATTCGAGCTCCTCCCGGCTGACGGTGGTCTGGCAGCCGGCGAGGGCCAGGAGCGAACAAAGAACGATTTTTTTCATAAAGAAGTCCTTAAAGGCCGGGCGGGGCGGCGCGCCAGGACGAAGAACAGCGATCCGAGCCCCGCGAGCAAAGCGAGGATTGTAAATCCGGCGCGGTAGTTTCCGGTAGCGTCGGCGAGGATGCCGGCGATCATCGGGCCGCCGACCTGGCCGATGACGATGATCATGAAGGACAGACCCAGGATCATGCCGATGGCGCTGCGGCCGAAGTAGTCGGCGCGGATCGCCTGCATGAACGGCCCGCGCAGCCCCCAGGCGGCGCCGTGCAGAATGGCGAAGGCGAGCACCATGGCGAGGCCCGTTGCGTAGGTGAGCAGCAGCAGCCCCGCCATGTGCATCAGCATGCACACGGCGCAGATCAGGCGCTTCTCGAAGCGGTCGCCGATCAGCCAGCCGATCGCCACGCCGCCGATCTGGCTCACGGTGAGCAGCGTGTAGACCAGCGCGGCCTGTGCGACCGTGTAGCCCAGCCCCTCGCTCATATGGGTGATGGAGTGCACCACCACCGCACTCACCACCAGCAGGGAGAAGCCGTGGCCGAGCGAGAGCAGCCAGAACGCCCTGGTGCGGATCGCTTCATGGGCGGTGAAATCACGAGTCGCAGTAGGTGGATCAAGATGAATATCCCTGGAGGGGATTTCTTCATGAGGAACCCCGTCCACAGTCTCGCCATGGTCCTCCGGGCGGCGGCGGATCACCATCGCGAGCGGCAGCCCGGCCACGATGGCGATCACCCCGGAGGAAAACGCGGTGGCGCGCCAGCCGAAGGCCTGCAGCGACCAGGCCACCAGCGGCACCGAGACGCCGCCGAGCGCGAGGCCGATCGACATCGAGGAGAGCGCCCGCGCGCGCCAGCGCTCGAACCAGTTGATGAGCGCGACGTTGACCGGGAAAAAACCGCACAGGCTCGAGCCGAGCGCGACCACCAGGAACGCGGCGTAGAAGGTGGGCAGCGTGTCGCACCGGCTCAGCAGCATCAGCCCGGCGCCGAAGATCACGATGCCGGCGCGGATCATGCCCTGCGGCCCGAAGCGGTCCATGAACCAGCCGAGCAGCGGCCCGAGGATCGCCGCCTCCATCTGCTGCAGCGCCGCCGCCCCCGAGAGCGCGGTCTTGCTCCAGCCGCGCTCGTCCTGCAGCACCGCGACGTAGGCGCCGAAGGACTGCATGAGCAGCGCGGATTGCAGGAACTGCAGTCCGCTGCCGGCCGCAACCATCCACCAGCCGTAGAAGATCCTTTTCGCCATCGCTCGCATCGCCGCGCTCCGGCGCGAAATCTAGCACGCCCCGATGCCAACGACACCCGGGCGAGGATCTCAGGCTAGCCGCGCAACCGATCGCGCCAGTAACCCGGACGCCTTTCTCCCGTCGCCGCCTCGTGGATGATCAGGTATCCAGGGTCTCCTTGCAGAACAGGGTTTCAGGCTCGTAAGCGGTCGCTATCAGATTTTGATCCTTGGAATACTTGATGAAGCGTTCGAGGTTCGCCCGGTTGCGCTTGAATCCGTTCTCCCAGGGATCGCGCCCGAACAGCCTGCGCTCGTCCTCGAAATCATGGCGGCCCCAGGCGAGGCGCGACCAGTTCGGATCTTCGTAGTAGCCCTCGGCGATCTCCTTGGCCTTGTTGAACATGTCGAACACGGCCCGCGCCACCCAGGGCGCCCGCCGCACCAGTTCCTCGCGGATGGCGACGACGTGCATGATCGGGTAATCCCCGACTTTCCTGAAATAATCGAGCTCTTCGGCCCTGCAATCGGCGAACAAGCGCCGCGCCGCGGTCTCGCCGGAGACGACGGAACGAGGCGGGTGCGGCAGGAAGAATGCATCGACCTGCCTTGTCTCGAGCGCGCGGCCCAGGTCCTGGCGGTTGCCAATGAAGTCGACCCGCACGCCCTCCTTGACCTTGAACTCCACTTTTTCCCGGGTGGTCAGGAGCCAGTGGACCTTTTCCCAGGGCACGTTGTAATGGAATTTCATGTCGCCCTTGGCGAGCAGCGACAAGGTCGTCTGGAACGACGACAGCGCGACCTTCTTTCCGATCAGATCCCTCGGATGCCAATAGCCCGAATCGGGATGAACCCACATTTGGCTCTGGCTGAACAGCCGCCGGGGAAACACCGGAATGCCGGCGATCGGCAGACCGCGGCCTCTGGCCATCAGATAGCTCGACATGGAAAACTCGGCGACGTCGAATTCGCCGGCGAGCATGCGCCCGTGGCGGTCCGTCCCGTCGCGCAAGGTCACGCTCTGCCCGACCTGCAGGACCTCCAGATCGATCTCCTCCGGTACCGGCACCGTTCCGTCGAAGAACGGAAAGTGCCGGTCATAGCGTTCGACCCCGATCGTGAGCTTGAGCTTGCCGGCCATGCGACTATTTCTGGTCACGCACCGAACACGCTCCTGAACTTCTCCGCCCCCTTCGGCGTCACGCTCACCACCCGCGAGCGCCGCTGCCGCTGGACCCAGCCGCGCGCGACGTAGAGCCGGAAGAGCGCATCCCCCAGCGCCCCGCCCAGGTGCGCTCTCCGCTGGGTGAGGTCGACGCAGCCCCTTGCGAAGACGCGCCGCGACGCGCGCAAGGCGGCAAGGTCGAGGCCGAGGGCGCTCAATTTCTTCTCTCCGAGCGCGGTGGGTGCGTACTCGCGCCCCTGCGCCGCGAGCCAGCGCGCCCGCAGCAGGCCCTCGAGGATCCTCACCGCGGTCTCGCCCGCGAGGTGCCCGTAGCAGCTGCGCGCGCGAAGGAACTGCACCGGCACGGAAGGCGACGGCAGGGGTGCGCGCGGCGCCCGGGGCTTGGGCGAAGCGACGAGCGAGGCCATGGCCTCGATTACGCCGGCGACTTCCGCGCTCGCGATGCGGAAGTAGCGGTGCCTCCCCTGCGCCTCGGCGGCGAGAAGGCCGCCGTCGACGAGCTTCGCGAGGTGCGCGCTCGCCGACTGCGGCGAGACGTTGGCCGCGAACGCGAGCTCGCCCGCCGGGCGCGTGGTGCCGTCGATCAGGGTCCAGAGGATCCTCGCCCGGGCGGGGTCGGCGAGGAGGCCGGCGATGCGGGGAATGGCCGGGGGGTCATCCATATTTCACCTTTGCGTGAAACATCGACGTTACACCGGGCGCACCATGCCGTCCACACCCACTCGACAAGGAGGCGAAACCATGCATGCCCGAACCGTCGCGAACGACACCGACCTCCTGAACGAGCTCAACGAGGGTTTTATCCGGGCGGTCCAGGCTTCGGACGTCCACTGGTTCGAAGCGAACCTCGCCGAGGACTTCGCGAACAGCAGTCCCGACGGGTCGCTGGAGGACCGCGGGGGATTCCTCGCGCGCATCGCCCAGCCGGCAGGGATCTCGAATTTGCAGGCCGAGGACGTGCGCATCCGGATCCTGGGCGAGGTCGCGGTCATCCACGGGCGCACGACCTACCTCAAGCAGGACGGCCGCGCGGCGGCCGGCCGCTACACCGACCTCTGGGCGCGCCGGCAGGGACGCTGGCTGTGCGTCGCCGCGCACGTCACCCGCGGCGGCTGAATCCCACCCTCCCCCGGCCTCTGCCTCGGTGAGCGCATACTCGCGCCCCTCGCCGTGAGCCACCGCGCCCGCAGCAAATCAGGGGCAAGGAGCATTGACGCCTGATGTTTGATGCATTAGCATCTGATGCATGCGCACCACCCTGGATATCGCCAGCGATGTGCTTCGAGCCGCCAAGGAGCGCGCCCGCCGCGAGAAGAAAACCACCGGGGAGGTGATTTCCGAGCTCGCCCGCCGCGCGCTGACCGCGCCGCCGGAGGCGCCGGCCGCGCCGGCGCCCAAGGCGCTCCACGGGTTTCGCCCGTTCCCGAAACGCGGGGGCATCGTCACCAACGAGCTGATCGACACCTTGCGCGAAGACGACGCCTGCTGAATGCGCGCGCTGCTGGATGTCAACGTGCTGATCGCTCTGCTGGATGCCGATCACTCCCTGCATGCGCGCGCCACCGAATGGTTCGCCGAGGGCGCGAGGGACGGCTGGGCATCGTGTCCGATCACCCAGAACGGCTGCGCGCGGGTGATGTCGCATCCGGGCTATCCGAATGCGCTCCCGGTGCGCGCCGTCATGGAGCGCCTCGGGGAGGGCACGGCAAGCAGCTTCCATGAGTTCTGGCCCGACGACATCAGCCTGCTCGACGCCGGCGTCGCGGATCCGGCGCGCATCCACGGACCGCGCCAGCTCACCGACGTCTACCTGCTCGCGCTCGCCGTCCGGCACGGCGGGCGGTTCGTCACGTTCGATGCCTCCGTTTCCCTGGACGCGGTCAGGGGCGCGGAGAAGAATCACATGCTCGCCCTGTAAACGACACCCGCGAGCGGAGCGGTATCAATGGTGAGAAGCGGCGACAGCCGGGCGAGCCGAGGCCGGCCGAGGACTGACTCGAGGGGACCGGCGTGGCGAGCGATATGAAGCCTCGCGCGCGGCGCACGGCTCAGAACCACTTCCTGCGCTTGAAATAGAACAGCATCCCGAGGACGCTGATCAGCATCACCGACCACAGGGCAGGATAGCCGTAGGCCCAGCCGAGTTCCGGCATGTTCCACGGGCCCGCGCTGCGGTCGAAATTCATGCCGTAGACGCTGGCGAAGAAGGTCGGCGGGATGAAGATGGTCGCGATCACGGTGAGCACCCGTATGGTTTCATTCAGGCGGTTGCTGATGCTGGACAGGTAGATGTCGAGCATGCTCGCGGTCATGTCGCGATAGGTCTCGATGAGATCCATGATCTGGATCGCATGGTCGTAGCAGTCGCGCAGATAGAGTTTCGTCGATTCGGCGATCAGCCCTCCGCTCTCGAGGAGCAGGCTGTTCAGGACCTCGCGTTGCGGCCAGAGCATGCGCCTAAGGGTAAGCAGGCTGCGCTTCACGTGGTGCAGTCCGTTCAGGCTCTTGCCGCCCGCGGCGCGCAGGATGTCGGATTCCAGGTCGTCGATCTGCTCGCCCAGCTGCTCGAGGACGGGAAAGCCGTGGTCGACGACCAGATCGAGCAGCGTGTAGAGCAAGGCGTCCGCCTTGCGGCCGCGAAGCCAGCCGGCAGCGTCGTGCAGGCGCCTGCGCACCGGCTCGAAGGCGTCGGTGGTGCCCTCGTGAAAGCTCACCACGAGGTTCCCGGCGAGAAACAGGCTGATCTGTTCGGTCAGGATCGCGCCGCCCGCCGCGACCGGCAGGCTCGCGATCACGAACATCTGGTCATCGAAGCGCTCGGTCTTCGGACGCTGACCGGTATTCAGCACGTCCTCGAGGGCGAGCGCATGCAGCCCGAGCACCTTGCCGAGTTCGCGCAGCTGCTCGACCTCGGGGTGGCCGGATACGTGAACCCAGGTCGTGGAAGGGCGCTCGCGGTACGGCGCGCACTGCGCCGGCGTCGCGTCCTCGATCTCCTCGAACCGGGTCTCGTCGTAGCTGACGAGCCCGATGCGCGACGGCTCGAGCTTGTGGCGTTCGCGCCGGGTGAGCGTGCCCGGGGGCGTGCCGGGCGGGTGGTAGTGCTTCATCAGCTTGGCCATCGTGGTCTCCGTTGAAATCGACAGACGAGCGGGTCGCGTCCGGGTTCAGGGAAACGTGCCGCGGACGTCCTCGGCCGGCGCACCTTGATGTTCACCTCATCGCCGGCCGGGAAGAACCGGAAGAGCGAAATACTCGGGTGAGGAATCGTCCGCCTCACCCTCGTCTTCCCGTTTGACCTGGATCAAACGGGGGCAGCCATCTGGAAACGTCGAAAGCGGTCGTGCCGGGAGCGCTCGCTCCGGCCTGGCGATCAGCGCGGGTTGCCTTCCCGCCCTTGCCCGGCCCCCGGCGTCGATCACCGGGAGGCCGTGCGCGGCCGGCCCGCTACCTCCAGGTGACGTCGCAGCCGCGCGCCGCAGCGCGCGTCAGCAGGTCGATCAGCGGATGCGCGCGTTGCCTGAGCGACACCGGGGGCTCCTTTTCCTCCTCCGGCCCCGGGCGCGCCGCAACGCCCGCCTCCCCGCCCAGTGCGGCCTGAAGGCGCGCCAGCGCGGCGGGGATGTCGTCGGCCGGCAGTGCGCTCGGGACGGTGCCGCTGTGGCCCATCATTTTCAGGAGCCTGACCGCGATATCGCCGAACATCGTGATGGCGCCCGCCTTGCTGTCGAATTCCACGAGCATGGCGCAAGCCTACCGCAATTCCCGATGCCGGGCGACGACCGAAGCGCGAGGGTGTGCGATGGGTCCGATTCGCAACGGCGATCGCGTCACACGCACGGGCCGCGGCCTTGCCGGTGCCGGCAATCTCCACCGATAATGAACCCTTGAACGTCATCGACCCCAAGGGGCCGGTGCGCCCGACAGGAGGACGACCCTGATGCAACCCGAAGGAACCGCGCGTCGCGGCGCGGCGCCGGATGCATCGCCCGCACCGGCGGGTGCGGCGCCGGTGATCGTCTCCCGGGATCTCACCGTCGGCTACAAACTGCATCGCGAGCGCAAGCGGCTGACCGCGCTGCGGGACATCAGCCTGACGGTGAACGCCGGCGAATTCGTCGTGCTGGTCGGGCCGTCGGGCTGCGGCAAGACGACGTTCATCAACGCCATCGCCGGCCTGATCGAGCCCTGGGAGGGCAGCATCGAGGTCAACGGCCGGCCGGTGACCGGACCCGGTCCCGACCGCGCGATGGTGTTCCAGGATTACGCGCTGATGCCGTGGCGGACCGTCGAATCCAACATCCGCATGCCCTTCGAGCTGCAGGATCTCGGGCTTTCGAGGGAGGAGATGGACGAGCGGGTGCGCCGCTACATCGACCTCGTCGACCTGACCGGATTCGAGAAATCGTTTCCCTACGAACTCTCCGGCGGCATGAAGCAGCGGGTCGGCATCGCCCGGGCGCTCGTTTCCGAGCCGGACATCCTGCTCGCCGACGAGCCGTTCGCGGCGATCGACGCGATGACGCGCGAAGCCATGCAGGGCGAGCTCGAGCGCTTCGTCGCCAAGACCGGCCAGACCGTCGTCTTCATCACCCACTCGATCGACGAGGCGATCACGCTGGGCGACCGCATCGTCGTGGTTTCCTATCGCCCGGGCCGGATCAAGGAGGTGGTCGACGTCGACCTGCCGCGCCCCCGGTTCGACCATGACGTCAAATCGCTTCCCGAATACAGCGCACTGCGCGACCATATCTGGCGCCTGGTGAAGGACGAAGCGCTGCAGAGCGCATATGGAGACAAACGATGAACACCGACAGCGAAAGCCTATCGGTCGGAGAAGCCGACTCCGGGCGCATCCAGGATACCGAATGGACCGCCGGCGAGGTCTGGCAGCGCCACGGCTCCAAGCTCGTGACCGTGATCAATCTGGCCCTGTTCTTCTGCATCTGGGAGCTGTTCGCCCGATCCGGCGCCATCAACGAGATCTTCCTGCCCAGCGCGAGCGGGATGTTCTCCGCGCTCTGGGACGGTCTGACCACCACCTCGCCGTCGGGCGCGGTAATCTCGGGCAGCATCCGCGACCACCTCTTCTACAGTCTGACCAACCTGTCGGTCGGCCTCGCCATCGCCTGCGCGATCGGCATCCCCGCGGGCCTCCTGATGGGCGGCAACCAATACGTCGAGACGATCCTCAGCCCCTATGTCTGGGCGCTCGCCTCGCTGCCGCGCATCGCGCTGGTGCCGCTGTTCATCCTGTTCCTCGGATTCACCGTCAAGATGCAGGTCGTGATCATCGTGTTGTCGGCGGTATTCCCGATCGTCATCAATGCCTGGGCGGGCGTGAAAACGACCGAACAATCGCTGCTCTCCGCCGCCCGGGTGTTCGGCGCGAGCCGCTACGAGCTCTATCTCAAGGTGGTTCTGCCCTACACCCTGCCCTTCATCATCTCCGGGATCCAGCAGGGCATCGGGCGCGGACTGATCGGGGTCATCATCGCCGAGATCTTCGGCGGCTCGAAGGGGCTCGGCTTTCTCATCCGCCGCGCGGCGGACACCTTCGATTCCGCGCTCATGTACGCGGTGCTGCTGGTACTGGTGGTGGTATCGCTCAGCCTGATCCAGGCGACCCGCTCGCTCGAGGCCTATGTCGCCCCCTGGCGGCGCGTCAACAGCGTGTGAGGTCTCACACCGCAGTCGGAAACGAACACTTCAACGCAAGGAGGAATGGCATGAAAAAGCACAGCAGCAAACCGCAGATTCGCCTGCCGCGGCGGGACTTTCTCAAGCGCGGCGGGGCCGGCGTGCTCGGCACGATCATCGCCGCGTCGACCATCGGCCGCGCCGGCGCGCAGACCCCGAGCGTCAAGAACGTCATGGCCAACCTGAAGTCGCTGAAGATGGGCGAATTCAACCCCAACTACGCCACCCAGTGGACCTACCGGCTGGCGCAGGCGCTCGGCTACATGCAGGACGTCGGCATCAGGGATTTCGATGTCGTCCTGTCCGACGAATACATCCCCGGCCTGATCGGCGGCAGTCTCGATATCACCCATGGCGACACCAGCGTGTTCCTCTCCGCCGGCAATGCGAGCAAGCTGCCGATCAAGATGATCTCGCTTCACCGCGACAGCGAGTGGTGGATCATGGGCACCCGCAAGGGCATCAACAAGCCCGCGGACCTGAAGGGCGGGAAGATCTCGGGCGGCAAGCTGGACGGCCGCAACACCTGGGTGATGCGCCAGGCGCTCACGAAGATGGGCCTCGATCCCGACAAGGACGTCCAGTTCGTCCCCACCTCCGGCGCCTCCGACAACCGCCTGCTGGGAGTCATCAACGGCACTCTCGACGGCGCCAGCATGTTTCCGCGCCACCGCGCCGGACTCGAGAAGGCGGGCGGCAAGTTCCTGTTCGAGCAGCTGACCGCGGCGCCGCAGGAGGGCTTCGCCGCCATGGGCGGGTGGCTCGCGAAGAACGAGGCCACCGCCTACGCCTGGGTGCGGGCCGACCTCAGGGCCCGCCAATGGCTGTTCAACCCGGCCAACAAGGACCGCGCGTACAAGATCATGACCGACCTGGGCTTCAAGATCCCGCCGGCGTTCGTGAACCTGTACAAGGTCGAGCTCGACCAGCTCAGCCGCGACGGCGGCTTCGAGAGCGCGGCGGTGATGGACCGGTTCGTCGCCGACCTGGCGGAGACGGGCGAGGTGCCCAAGAAACTCGACTGGCGCAGATTCGTCGACATGAAATACGTCTGGGCGGCGCAGGACGCGCTCGGCCTGCCGCGCCGCCCGGCCTCGCTCTGAGCCCGGTCGCGTGGCAAACGGGTTGGGCGGCGGCGGTGCCGCCGCCGTCCTTCCCCGTCAGGCATCACATTTCAAACGACATGGGACGGCGCCTGTCGGTGCACGACGACCCGAGTCACGTTTTCCCAGGCCGTCCGAAACAGAAAAGCCCAGGACTGGCGGGTTACTCCGGCGATATGCGGCGTCAAAATCGTCCGTCGCGCCGCTGCATCCGAGAGTTTGAGCAAGGGATTGTCGGGTGCCGGCGGCTCGCTCGAAAAAACATCGACGGCCGCGCCGGCGAGATGGCCCGATTCCAGCGCGTCCGCCAGGGCCTTCTCGTTGACCACGCCGCCCCGCGAAGCCTGGATCAGCACCGCGCCTCGTTTTATCTTCGATAGCAACTTCGCATCGATCAGATCCATGGTCGACGGAAGCAGCGGCACATGGACCGAGACGACGTCAGACCGGGAAAACAGGCTCTCGAGGCTCAGCGCGTCGGCCTCCAGGGCGCCCGCCGCGGCCGCGTTCCGGAGCGCCGGATCGAAGAACGCGATGCGGCAGCCGGCGTCCTTGAATTTTCGCGCAACGGCCGTCCCGATGACGCCCAAGCCGACGATACCGGCCGACAATCCCTCGAGCCCGTCGACATTGCCGCTCAGCAACTGGCTCCGGAAAGCGCCGTAGCGGCCGTTCCGAATTTCGGCGCCGGCCAGCATGAACCGGCGCAGAAGCACCGACGCGCACGAGACCGCATATTCCGCGACGGCTTCGTTGCTCCCGCCGGGAACGTTGGCGAGCTGAATTCCAAGCGCCCTGAGACCCTCGGCATCCACGCGGTCGATACCCGCGCCGGTGACCTGAACCAGCCGCAGGCGGGTGCCTTCGAACAGCCCCATCGGCAGCTTCGGGCCGACGGCCGGAATGACGAGTGCGTCGGCCTCTTTAAGCAACCCGGGTAGTTGCGGGTCGTCCGGCGCGATATAGCTGATATCCAGTGCGGTGGGCGGAACGACGCCGACGCGGATGAAATCGGATTCCGGACGAAGACAGAGAACCTTCGCCTTCATCGCGCGCCATCGGGGGTTTCCCAGGATTCGTACCCCTTCGTCGCCGAACTGACGTCGTTGGTCGGGAAGAAACACAACAACCGCAGAACCGTCGTCCCGGTGTTGTACGTGGCATGCCTCTCTTTGGCGGGGACCAGAACGGTATCACCCGCGGCGATCGGATATTCCCCCTGGTCGGTGCAGGTGATCCCCTCCCCGGAAAGAACGTGAATGCACTCCTCGAAATCGGAATGGGCATGAGGGCCCCGTTTCGCGGCGCCCGGCTGTTGCGGCTCGATCTCGACTATTCGCAACGTCGAGCCCGCGGCGCCGGAGGCCGCCCCCAGGATTTCACGCGAGTGCCGCCCGGGCAAACCCAGACTCCTGGCATCCTTCAGGGCAAAGACGCGCGCCATCAGCTCGCCTTTCGCAAACGCTTCATTTCCCCGGTTCCACCCTGTGACTTTTCGAGCAGAGCGAGCAGTTCGGTCGCTTCCGCCGCGATCGAGTCCGCGATCTTGCCGAGCATGGCCACGCCTCGTTCTTCAGTCGCCTTTTCGGGGGTGCCATACCATCCGGTCGGCGCGATCGTGCGAATATCGGTCAGGACCGGCTGGTAGCTGCGCGTGCGACGGAGCCTGTCCATCCGGCGACCGTGTTGATGGTCGGACGAATAGTCGATGCGGTCCAGATGCACCAGCTCGGGCCGGCCGGCCAGTACCGCCAATGCCTCGATCTCCCCGCCATGAGTGAGGCCGTTGCATTCCTCTCCGAACAGGTCCGCGGCGACATAGCAGGCCTGCACCGTGAGCACGGTCATTCCATGCTTGCGATGGAGATCCTCCGCGGCGATCGCGAGCGAGGGAATGTTCCCCTCGTGCCAGTTGACGATCAGGAGGGATTTTGCGCCGTGCGCGGCCGTCGACGCGCAGATCTCCGTAACCACCCGCATGTAGGTTTCCGGGGTGAACGTGACCGTGCCTTCGAAGGGCATGTGCATCGGCGTCACGCCGACGGTGGGACCCGGCAAAACCAGCCCGTCCATCCTCGTCGCCAGAGCTTCGGAAATCAGCTCCGCGACGAAAGAGTCGGTGCCGGCCGGCAGGTGCGGACCGTGCTGCTCCACGCTTCCCGTCGGCAGGATGACGAGGGGGTTGTTCCGAAGCTGCGCGGCGATTTCGGGCTGCGTGAGCTCGGAAAAACGGCGGCTAGGCGGCAAGGTAATTCTCTCCCGCCGGCTTGCGGCGCGCCTCTCTTCGAACTTCGTCGAGTTTCACGCACTCGCCGTTGCGCTCGATCGAGCGCAGCCCGGCGTAAACGCAGGCGACGGCCGCATTCCCGTTCGCCGCGCTCAGTTCGTTGGCCGTTCCCGATCTGCAGCTGTCGGCGAAAAGATCGAGCTCGACGCGAAACATGTTGCTCTCCGGCTCTTCCAGGATTTCGCGCTTTCCGTAGCCGTTCTTGCCGCGCTGGATATACAACGTCGAGCTGCCGCGAATTTTTTCCGGCGTGTCCCACGTGCCGAAATCGATTTCATAGTGCATCAGGCCTTTCGATCCGAACACGCGCACGGCGAAGACGCCGGGCGATGTCCAGCAAGTCCCGACGTAGGCGATCTTGCGGTCCTTGAACTTCAACAAGGTCATCGATTGGTCGTCCACTTCCGCGCCGACCGGCGAAAATTTCGAGGCGATCGAAGTCGCCTCTACGATGTCGCCGCCGAGATAGCGCACGACGTCGAACATATGGATCGCAAGCTGCGACAAGGGTCCGCCGGGCGCGCGGTCCTTGTACCAGCGCCAGGTCGCGGGCGTCAGCTCGAGGGCACGTTCGTTGGAAAAATTGGCTTCGATGAACCCGACGGTGCCAAGCTCGCCGTCGTCGATCGCCTTGCGGATCGCCCGAATGCCGCCCAGCAGTCGGGCGCTGTGCCCGACCGTCACCGTGACACCGTATTGCTCCTGGAGCGCTTCGATCGCCAGCCCGTCTTCCAGGGTGCTGGCGATCGGCTTCTCCGTGTAGACGTGCTTGCCGGCCTTCGCGACTTCCTTCGCGACCGGCAGATGCTGCTCGTTCGGCACCGTCAGGATCACGCCCTCGATGTCCGGATCGGACAGAAGCGACTTCAGGTCGGGGACGACGGGAACCCCGGTATCGGCGGCAAAGGCGTTTCTCTTTTCTTCCGAGCGGCTATACCCGGCAACGATCCGCACCTTGTCGGAAAGCTTCGCCGCCCGCGTAAGAACGCGGGCCCATCTTCCCAGACCGACGATTCCGATCTTGACGGGAGCCTCAATCATTCTCCACCTTCCGTACCGACTGGTCGAAAAAGTGAGCCGACATGCTCAGAAGCGGGGTCGCGCGGGATGATCCAAGGCGGGTGCATTATATGCCGGCCCGCCCTCGCTCACCCCGTCCCGCCGACCGTCAACCCGTCGATCCTCAAGGTCGGCTGCCCCACGCCCACCGGCACGCTCTGCCCTTCCTTGCCGCAGGTGCCCACCCCGGTGTCGAGCGCGAGATCGTTGCCGACCATGGAAACGCGCGTCAGCACGTCCGGGCCGTTGCCGATGAGGGTCGCGCCCTTCACCGGATAGCTGACCTTGCCGTTCTCGATCATGTAGGCCTCGACGGCGGCGAACACGAACTTGCCGCTGGTGATGTCCACCTGCCCGCCGCCGAAGTTGACCGCGTACAGGCCTTTTTTCACCGAGGCGATGATCTCGGCCGGGTCCTTGTCGCCGTTCAGCATGTAGGTGTTGGTCATGCGCGGCATGACGACGTGCGCGAAGGACTCGCGCCGCCCGTTGCCCGTGACCGGCAGGCCCATCAGGCGCGCGTTGAGGCTGTCCTGCATGTAGCCGCGCAGCACGCCGTCCTCGATCAGGGTGTTGCACCGCGTGGGATTGCCCTCGTCGTCGATCGAGAGCGAACCGCGCCGTCCGGGCAGGGTCCCGTCGTCCACCACGGTGACGCCGCGCGAGGCGACTTTCTTTCCGAGTTTTCCGGCGAACGCCGAGGAGCCCTTGCGGTTGAAATCGCCTTCGAGTCCGTGGCCGATCGCCTCGTGCAGCAGCACCCCGGGCCAGCCCGGCCCAAGCACCACCGTCATGGAACCCGCGGGCGCGGGACGCGCCTGGAGATTGACCAGCGCCTGGTCCACCGCGTGCCTCGCGTATTCCTCCAGCCGCTCTTCGGTGAAGTGCGCGTAGTCGCTGCGCCCGCCGCCGCCCGCGCTTCCCTGCTCGCGCCGGCCGTCCTGCTCGGCGATCACCTGCACCGACAGGCGCACCAGCGGACGCACGTCGGCGGCGAGCACGCCGTCGGAGCGCGCCACCAGGACGACTTCGTACTCGGCCGCCAGGTTCGCCATGACCTGCGTGACGCGCGGGTCGCGGGCGCGGCACAGGCGCTCCAGCCGCTCGAGCAGCTTCACCTTCTCCGTGTCCCGGAGCGAGGCGAGCGGGTCGACCGCTGCGTACAGCGCCAATCCGGAGTTCCTGCGCGCCGCGACCCGATGCCCTTTTCCGCGCCCGCTCGATGCGGCGGCCGCAGAGCCGCCCTGGCGCGCGATCGCGCGCGTGGCTTTCGCCGCGTCCTCGAGCGCCGGAAGGCTGATCTCGTCGGAATAGGCGAAAGCGGTCTTTTCGCCGGAGATCGCCCGCACGCCCACGCCCTGGTCGATGCTGAAGCTTCCCGACTTGACGATCCCCTCCTCCAGGCTCCAGCTCTCGGCGCGCGAGTACTGGAAGTACAGGTCGGCATAGTCGAGCCGGCGGGAATGCAGCGCCCCGAACACGCGATCGAGGTTCGCCGCCTCGAGATCGTGCGGCGCCAGCAGGAAGGACTGGGCGGTGGAGAAAAGCGGCTCGGGGGCGTTCATCGGATGCAGCAGATGGGGGTGAAAGGGCCCTATTCTAGCGCCATGAGGGCATCGGCCTGGCCTGCGCCCGGATCGGCCCGCGGCCGCCGCGACCCGGCGAAGCGCAACTCGCGGGCGGGATTGATTTTCCCGTTCCTCCATCGGTACAAACCTTACACCGGGGTGCGGGTATTCCTGACACGATGCGCCGCGAAACCGGAGCGGGAGAGAGCGGATTCATTCCAGGTGCTATTCGATGCGTCCGAATTGCGCGCGCGCTCCATCGGTTACGTTAAACTCCCAGGGTCGATTTCAAAATTCGTTCGAAACGAACCTGACTTGGGAAAGTCCGAGGGGGCGAGTCTCCCCGTTTCGTAACCGGTTCCAGGGCGATGTCGGGCGACTGCCCCCTCGGCGCTTCGCCGCGCGGTTGGGACGGAAGACAGCCCCGTGCAGAATGGAACGGACAAGGAGACCTGATGCGGCTGGGGCTGGGCGCGAAATTCACTCTTACCGTGCTGATCATCCTGGCGGGCACCAATGCGGCAAACACGCTCTACGAACTCAACGCGTCGCTCCGCTTCCAGGAGGAGCAACTGGTCGAACGCGGGCGCGCGCTCGGGCGGCTGATTTCGCTGGTCAGCCCGGAGGCGATCCTGGGCTTCGATTTTCTGGCGCTCAACAATTACACCCGCGAGGTTTCCGCGCAATCGGACGTCATCTACGGCGCGATCACGAGTCCGCAGGGGGCGGTCCTCAGTTCCTATGTCGACGACTCCGACCCTCTTGTCAAGAAGCAGCCGGGACAGGCCGGAGCGCGCGACCCGCTCAAGTTGCTGCAGACCCTGGAGGGCCGGGACGAAGTGATCAACCTGAAGTTTCCCATCACCCACGACGGAAAACTCCTGGGGCATTTTCTGGTGGGTCTCAGCCGCCAGGCGCTGCGAAGCGAATTTCGCCGGCAATTGACGATCAAGATACTGGTGCTGACCGCCATCGTCCTGTTTCTGAGCGCCGCGATCTACGCGGTCTTCCGCTTCAACGTCCTGCACCCGATCCAGCGGCTGATGGCCGCATCCCGCAGTGTCGGGCGCGGCCTGCACGCCGTCGTGGAAGTGAGGTCCGCGGATGAAATGGGATCGCTCGCCACGGCATTCAACGCCATGGCCGAAGGAATCAAGCAGGAGCAGGCGCAACTGCACCGCCAGGCCAACTTCGACACCCTGACCGGCCTTCCCAACCGGCTGATGGCTTTCGACCGGATCAACCTGGAAATAAGCCGGGCCAAGCGTTCCGGCCAGCGCTTCGCCGTATTGTTCTTCGATCTGGACGATTTCAAGAGCGTCAACGACTCCCTGGGCCATGCGGCCGGGGACCGGATGCTGGTCGTGATCGGGGCCCGCGCGCAGGCGGTCATGAGAGACGCCGACACCGTCGCGCGCCTGGGCGGAGACGAGTTCCTGATTCTGGCCGCGGACGTCGTCGACGAAGTGCAGGTGGAGAAGATCGCGGAGCGCCTGCTGGAAGCGGTGGCCGAGCCGCAGGAGTTGAGCGGGCGCAAGATCGTGACCCGGTGCAGCATCGGGATCGCGCTCTATCCGGATAACGGAGAGGACGTGGAGACCCTGGTGGCGAACGCCGATAACGCCATGTACCAGGCGAAAGCGATGCAGCAGGGCACCGCCACCTTCTTCACCGAGGAGATGAATTCCCGGCTGCGCAAGCGGGTGCAGATGGAGCAGGACCTCCACGCGGCGATAGAGCTGGGCCAGCTGACGCTCAACTTCCAGCCGATCGTCGACGCCGCCGACCGGCGTCATCGCGGCGCCGAGGTGCTGTTGCGCTGGAATCATCCGGAGCGGGGCGCCATCGGTCCGGCGGAGTTCATCCCCCTCGCGGAGGCCGACGGCCAGATCGTCCGCATCGGCGACTGGGTTCTCGAACAGGCCTGCCGCTGCTGGTCGGCATGGCGCGACAGTGGGATCGATTCGGGATTCCTCGCGATCAATATATCCCGCATCCAGTTCAGGCGGCGCTTTTCCGCGAGGCTCGCCGACCTGATGTCGATTTACGGCGTCCCGGCGCAGGCGCTGGAACTCGAGATCACCGAAAGCGTTCTGCTGGACGATCACACTCAGGTGGCCGAGGAGCTGGGCCGCTTGCGCTCGGTCGGCGTAAGGCTGTCCCTGGATGACTTCGGCACCGGCTATTCGTCGCTGAGCTACCTGAAGCGCTTCCGCTTCGACGTGCTCAAGATCGACCGGAGCTTCGTTGCCGGCGTGCCCGGCGATCCGGACGATGTCCTGCTGGTCAGGGCGATACTGGCGATGGCCAAGGGCTTCGCCCTGAAGGTGGTCGCCGAGGGGGTGGAGACCGACGAGCAGTTGAGCTTCGTCGCGGCCCAGGGTTGCGACCTTGCGCAGGGCTATCTCATCAGCAAGCCCATGAATGAAGAGGCTTATCGAAGTTATCTGAAAAATCTGCAAACCGGTGTCGTGCCGCTACGGCTGTCCGCGACTCCGCGATGAGCTTACTGATGGCAGTTCGAGTTGATGAAGCCGAAGCCATGTGATTCACGCTACCTTCAATGGGAGAGCGCAAATGAAGACTCGATCGATCAGGGATTGGAATCGCGAGCGGCGGTGGATTTCCTCCCTGCTCTGGTTGGTTGTCATGACTGCAATGCCCGTCGCTCAAGCGGCGGAAGGCGCATTGGTCATGGGGGTGTTCCCGCGGCTTAACGCCGGCGAAACCACGACGCGCTACGCGCCGCTGGCCGACTATCTCAGCGAGCGGCTTGGTCGCAAGATCAGCCTGGTCACCTCCAAGGACTTTCAGTCGTTTTGGCGGGGCATCGAGGACCAACGTTACGCGATCGTGCTGTACAACCAGTATCACTACATCCGTTCGGCAAAGAGCTATCGGGTCATAGGACACAATAAGGAATTCGGCAAGAGCACCATCGCCGGAGTGCTCTACGTGCGCAAGGACAGCGGCATAACCGATCTCGCCCAGTTGCGCGGGCGCACCGTTCTGTTCGGCGGCGGCGAGGATGCAATGATCGGCTACATCGCGCCGGTCTACATGATGTTGCGGGCCGGGCTGAAAAGAGAGGATTTCATATCCAAATTTGCCGTCAACCCGCTCAACTCGGTCATCGGCGTCTATCGCAAGCAGGCCGATGCGGCGGGCTCCGGCGACATGGTCATGGGGCAGTCAGCGGTGGCGAACGCCATCAATTTCGACGAGTTGACCGCCCTGGCCGTCTCGGAGCAGCTACTCCATCTCCCATGGGCGGTGAAGCGCACGATGCCCGCCAAATTGCGCGAATCCATCCGATCCCTCCTGGTCGACCTCGAAAACAGCGAGGCCGGGAGGAAGGTCTTGAAGTCCGCCGTGCTGACCGGCATCGGAAAGGCGCAGGATAGGGACTACGACCCGCACCGCAAGATGGTGCGAGCCGTCATGGGGGCTTTGCCGCCGCAATGAACAAGGGTTCCTGATGGATGGTGCACGACGACCTCGGGCCTGGACACGCTTGCTGTCCTTGGACAACCCGCTTATCCCGGCAGTGGTGATAGCCGGCTTCGTGCTTTGGGCCCACCTGGGTTCCCACCTTCCGGTATTCCGTCCCCACGTGTCTCTCGAACCCGCCTGGGAGCAGTTCCAGGCCGCGTATCGTGTCAATGACTTTGGTGAAGACGGCCACTTCGTCCGGGCCGCCCGGAACGGGTATAACGTGTTTTCTTTCACTCACAAGTATGCCTGGCGCTTTACGCGCAAGACCGTCACGGACCGGATCAATGCCTGCGCCAGCTGCCACACCCCCGAGGACATGGCTTACGGCTTCGTGAATTCGGATCGCTTCGACTCCGGGCTCGGACGCAGGGTGTCGTTTGAAGAACGGATAATGCGATGCTTTGCCGGACCCATGGATTGGTTCGTTCCCACGCTCTACGATCCCACGGTGCGGGACCTGCGCATATTTGCCCGCGCTGTTGCCCACCATCTGCAACTGAGCGAGGGCGCACCCAAGGCGGAGAATCGGCCATCGCTGCGCTACTAATAAGGTTATCGAAGGTTCTTGCGGCTTTGCTCATCTTCGGTGGTTTCTATTGGCTGGCTGTGCAAAAGCACGCCGAGCGCGACCAACTCCGACTGGCCCCGGTCGATCTCACGCCGAGCTGCAAGGAGAAGCTGCAGGGCTACGGCCTGGCCGCCGCCGAGTACTACCGCTCGCCCTACGTGCGCAAAATGAACGGTGCGTGGAGCACGGTCCGCGGTTACAGCGAGGAAGATGTCCGCGCCATTCAGCGCGGCTGCAATATCATCGATGACCTGCAGGGGCTATTGGCAAAGAGCGGGCCTCGCGAACGCTGGCATGCGGACCGCTTCGTCCGTGGCACGCAAACCACGTGCGCTCACTGCCACCAGGGTGTGGGAGACAAGCAGGACGCGGCAGGCAATCGCCTGGTAGGCTCGAACAGCATGGGTGCCTCGTGGGTAATGGCGGACATGTACGACCGCTTTACCGGCATGCTGCTGCCTCACGAATTGCGCCAGATGCAGTGCTACATCAATTCATCCAACGGTTTCAAGCCGAACGCCGCCGACGATCTGATGCGGGACGTCACTGCCTACAGCCGGTTTCTTTCCGCTGCGCTGGATCTGAAGATCGGCAATCACTATTCGGAACAGGGTATCGACGAAATTCCCGCCTCCGCGACGCTCAAGCGGGGTGACGACTATATTCGAGGCGCTCACGTGTACCGGCAGAAATGCGCGCGCTGTCACGGTCCCCAGGGCCTGGGCACGGTAGTGCAGGGGCGGATGCTCTATCCGGCATTGGCCGGCCCCGAGGCCTTCAGCCTGGACTCTCGCATGAATTTCGGCAGGGTCAATTCGGTCATGCCGGGCTTCATCTGCCGCAACATGCCTCCGGGAGAAGAAGGCAGCCTCGACAATCAGCAATGCCGGGACATCGCGTACTACCTCAGCACCCTGCCGCGGCCCGCCGGCGACCGCCAAGGTCCTCTCGCGGCCGCCTGGGAGCAGCTGATGATGATCGTCATGCCGCCGCTGACGCAGTACGCCGAGTCGCTCGGAAGCAACGACAGGCTGGAGCTTCCTTAGACGTGCGCCCGTGAACGCGATCATCAACACCCTGCCCCAGATCCTCGCCGCGCTGCGCAGCAATCTGCTGGTTGGGCTGACGCTGGCGGTGGTGACGCTCCCCCAGGCAATCGCCTTTTCCACGACGCTGGCCGGGCTGCCGCCGCATTTCGGCATCTATGCCGCCATCTGGGGCGTGTTGTTCACCGCCATGCTGAACCCGGCGCGTGTGTTTAGCGGCGGTCCCAACACGACCATGTCGGCGGCAATCGGCGTGACCCTGCTGCCGGTGGCGCCGCCATTCGGTGCCGACTATATCGGTTATGCACTGACCTTGATCCTGTTGGCAGGCCTGATCCAGCTGCTGTTCGTGATCATCCGTCCCCTCGGCCGGATGCTGGACCTGGTAAACGAGCCGATCATCAACGGACTGATCTGCGGCATCGGGCTGTTCCTGATCTTCAAGTCGCTGACCACCTTCGCCGGGCTGCCGCTCAATACCGAGGTGGAATGGCCGCTGTGGATCGCCTGGCAGTCTTTCCAGGCGGTCCTGGAGGTCGGCAATCTTTACGCCATCGAGATCGGGCTGATTACGTTGATCGCCAGCCTGGTTGTGCGGCAGATCGAAGCGCTGCGCAACTGGGCGATTCTGATCGGCGTCGCCGCCGGTACGTCGTACTCGGCCTATCTGAATGCCACCGTCGGCCTGCAGGATACGATGATCGAACAGATCGGCAATCTTTCGTCGGTGGGATTTGTCTTTCCTTCGCTGCCGCTTTTCGATCAGGAGGCCATGCCGGACATCATCTCGATCCTGCCGGGTGCCGTGACCCTGGCGTTGCTCGGGCTATTTCAAACGGTGGCGGCGATGCGGCGCATGAATCGCAAGATCGGCGGTTACACCGACAGCCGCAAGGGCATCCTTGCCGACGCGGTATCCAACTGTCTGCTGCCTTTTCTTTCTTCCCTGCCCACCTGCGCTTCCTTCAACCGCATGTGGCTGGTGTACAAGATGGGCGGCCAGAGCCGCATGACCTCGGCGAGCTCGGCGCTCTTCCTGCTGCTGATGGTGCTGTTTCTCGCCGATCTGATCGCCATCATTCCGATGCCGGCCATGGCGGCCATCATCATGGTGGTGGGAGCCAACATGATCAATTGGGAGGACATCAAGCCCCACCTCCAGAGCCGCCCCGAGGCGGTCGTGTTCGCGGCGTCCTTCCTGTCGGTCCTTTTCCTGGATTTGTTCGGTGCCGTGCTCGTCGGAGCCGTCCTCGCGATCGCTTATTCGAAATGGGAACAGGCGCATCCCAATATCAGCCTGCGCGGCAACGTGCTTAAGATCCGCGGCAACATCTACTACGGATCGCTCCCGGTCATCGAATCGACCTACCACGGCGCGATCGCGCGCGTGGGCAACGTGATCCTCGACTTTTCCGAGTGTAATTACATCGACCCGGAGGGGATTCGGTGGCTGACGGCGATGAAAGGGGGGGAAAACGTCGCTTTCGTCGACCGCCGCAGCGGCCAGGATCGGCGGGAGGTCGAACGCGCCGGGACGCCGAGCCGGCGCGGCGACGAAAGTCGCCGGAAGAACCCGCGGCGTGACAGGCCGGACCGGCGCCGGCGATCGGACTTTTGACTGCGGAAGCCGGCTGCAGCCGCTACAGCACCCGGTGAGTGAGCGAGGGCAGGCTCCGGCGCAGTTTCGCCTGGAACCCGGGATCGATCTCCGCGACGACCACGCCGGGGCCGGCGGCACGCTCGGCGATGACCTTGCCCCAGGGATCGACCACCATGGTGTGGCCGTGCGTCTCGCGGCCGTTCGGGTGCCTGCCCCCTTGCGCCGGCGCGATCACCCAGGCGAGGTTCTCGATGGCGCGCGCGCGCAGCAGCGCTTCCCAGTGCGCGCGTCCGGTGGTCGCGGTGAAGGCCGAGGGCACGAAGATCAGGTCCATCGGCGCGAGCGCGCGATACAGCTCGGGAAAGCGCAGGTCGTAGCACACCGAGAGCGCGATGCGCCCGAACGGCGAGTCGATCGCGAGCGGCTCCCTCCCGGGGTCTATCGTGCGCGCCTCGTCGAAGCGCTCCGGGCCCAGATCCAGCCCGAACAGGTGGATCTTGTCGTAGCGCGCGACGCGATGCCCGGCGGCGTCGTACACCAGGCAGCTGTTGCGCACCTTCTCGGGGGACGCGCACTCCAGCGGCACCGAGCCTCCCACCAGCCACACGCCGTGCTTCTTCGCCGTCGCCGAAAGAAAATCCTGGATGGGGCCGGCGCCGTCCTTCTCCCTCGCGGCGATCTTGTCCCGGTCGCTCATGCCGAAAATGCAGAAATACTCGGGGAGCCCGATCAGCACCGCTCCTTCGCCCGCCGCCCGCGCGACCAGCTCCGCCGCCGAGGCGAGATTCTCCGCGACGCCCGGCGTCGAGACCATCTGAATCGCCGCGGCTCTGAACCTGGCCGGCGGGGGCGTCATGGCCGCTCCTGGGAGGCGTCGGAGGTCTGGACGTCGAGCTTGAGGCGTTCGGCCTTCGGCTCGGTCCAGCTTCCGGTGACGTGGTACTCGAAAGCGAAGGCCTGCGCCAGCGGGTTCTTGAGGATTTCCTGCAGGAGGAGCGAGCCGAGGCCCCAGACCGGGTTGATGACCACGGCGAGGATCACCGAAAGGCTGTTGCCCACCGCGGGCTCGACGCGCGCGTTGAGATCCTGGGTCTCGCGCGCAAGGTCGGTCTGTCCCGACATGGCGACCGCGGCGGACGGGCCCTTCATGCGGAAATTGTCGGTCTTGAGCACGCCGTTCTCGATGCGCGCGTTGCAGCTCACGCTGTCGAAAGTGAAGCCGCGGTTGAACAGCTCGCGGAAATCGAGCGTCACCCAGGACTGCATGCTGAGAATTCCGATGAGCTTGGCCGCCCCCGGGTCGGCCTTCAGGAACTGCCCCTTTTCCACGTTCAGCTCGAGGTTGCCGGAAAGGCTCGCGTAGTCGATCGACTGGGGGTTTCCCGACCACTTCAGGCTGCCCTTCAGCGTCGCGGCACCGCTTCGCACCGTTCCGGGAAAACCCACCCGGTCGAGATACTTTCCGACGTCCTCCACCTCGAGCACGATGTCGTCGAGGCTCACGCTGGGCTGCTGCGCCCAGTTCTGCCATTTGCCGCCGGCTCTCAAGGTGCTTTCGGGTCCGGTGAGCACCAGCTTTTCGATCTCCCAGTCGAGCGCCTTGTTGACCGCGACCAGCTCGAGCCGGCCGAGATCGCTGCCGTTCAGCAGGAGCTTCTCGGCGATGATGTCCAGCGCCGGCAGCTCGCGCGGCGGAGTCTCCTCCTTCCTGCCCTCGATCGCCTCGGGCATGCTGAAGTGCTTGAGCCGCGCGACGATGCGCCCGCTGCCCTCGGGCCGCCAGGCGATCTCGCCGGCAAGCTCCCTGGCCGAGAGGTTGGCTATCCACACGTCCCCGCTCGAGCCGGCGCGCAGGTCCACGTCGTTCAGTCGCCGTCCGGCGAAATCGAGCACCCCGACCTTGAGTCGCAGCGACGAGGAGAGCGACGGGCCCGCGTCGCCCACCCCCCCGAGCAGCGCCCGCCAGCGGTCGGCGTCGACATACGGCAGATTTCCGATGAGCGATATCCCTTCCCGATCGGGCAGGACCGCGGGCTCGTTCAGGCCGATGACGCCGCGTTTCACCACGTATCGGGCCCCTTCCCGGCGGCGCTCGAATTCCGCGCTGACCGACGGGCCGAGCGAAATCCTGAGCCGGTCTCCCGGCGCCGGGCCGGCGT
>JBATEB010000037.1:0-1646 GCA_049663805.1 Burkholderiales bacterium
TTGGAAAACCGTCCTGCCGCCCACCACCGTCATCACCGCCTCGATCTCCCCGATCTCCTCCACCGGCACTTTGAAGTAATCCTTCGATAGCACCGCCAGATCCGCGAGCTTCCCGACTTCCAGCGACCCTCTCTCTTTCTCCGCGAACGCGAACCACGCGCTCCCCAGCGTATACATCCTCAGCGCATTCTCCCGCGTCGGCGTTTCTTCCGGACCGCGCCAGGCGACCCCGCCGACGGTTTTCCCATCGAGCATCCACCGCAGCGCGACCCAGGGGTTGTACGACATGACGCGGTGGGCGTCGGTCCCCGCGCCGACGTGGACGCCGATGTACAGGGCGCTGTTGATGCGCGGGATGCGTTTCATCGCTTCGGCGCCCTTGGCCTTCAACTGCGCCTCGCCTTCGAAGTACCCCGCGTCCTGCAGCGCCCAGCCCACGCCCAAAGCCTTCATCCGCTTCAAGGTCGCTTCGGAGGCGTCCTCGAGGTGCACCAGCGTCCAGCGCAGATTCCCGATCGGGTGCTCGCGGTTGACGCGCTCGAAGATGTCGAGCACGAGGCCGGCCGATTTGTCGTTGTGCCAGTGGAGGTTGAGCGACATCCGCTGCTGCGCCGCCCAGTTGCAGATCTCGAAGAACTGCTCGCGCGACGTCTCGCTCGGGTTGTCGTTGTTGTACACGCCCCAGGCGACGTTCTCGCCGATGCCGTTGAAGCGCAGCATCGCATCGCCGAAGCCCATGGGAAGGAGCTGGGTGAGGTTCTTGTAGTCCTCGAGCTCGCGCCCTCTCCCCTGAGCGAAGATGGTGTAGGCGACGCGAAGCGAAAGCTCGCCGTCCTTCCAGATCCGGAACAGCGCCTGGTAATCGGGCGGGGACATGCCGAAGCCGCCCGGGTCGATGACCCCGGTGAGGCCCAGGCGGTTCAACTCGCGGAAGAACGCCTTCGTCCCCGCGACCTGCTCGTCGAAGGAGGGCTTGGGCAGCCGTGCGAAGAGCGCGATGAGGGTGGGCGTGTTGCCGCCGATGCCGCCGGTGAGCGCCCCGCCCGCATCGCGCTCGAGCCTGCCCGCGGGCGGGACGTCCTTGTCCTCGCGGATCCCCAGGACCTCGAACCCTTTCGGGTTCAGCATCGCCCAGCCGTAGAAGAGCTGCACGTATACAGGATGCTCGCCGCCGGCCTCGGCGAGCTCGGCTTGAGTGGGCCTGCGCTTCTCGGCGAACTGCTCCGGGGTCCAGCCGCCGGCGACGATCAGCCACTCGCCGGGTTTCCGGGTTTGGCCCGCCTGGCGCAATCGCGCGAGCGCCTCGGGGATCGACTGCGCGCCGATCCAGTTGACCTCGATCGAGAACGACAGCGCCGCGCGGATCGCGTGCATGTGCGAGTCGATCAGGCCCGGGATCGCGGTGCGTCCCTTCAGGTCGATCACGCGCGTGCTCCTGACGATCAGCGGCCGGATCTTGGCGAAGCTGCCGACCGCGACGATGCGCCCGTCGCGGATCGCGAGCGATTCGGCGACGGTGGCTTTCGCGTCGAGCGTATGGATTCTTCCGTGGACCAGGACCGTGTCGGCGGGCTGGGCGAGCGCGGAGGCGCAGGCTAGAGTGCTGCTCAAGGCCGACAGAACATGCACGCCAGGACGCATTGGAC
>JBATEB010000038.1:0-11491 GCA_049663805.1 Burkholderiales bacterium
GTCGTCGAGCGCATCGGCGACCGGGTCGCCGGCAACGTTCAGAAATGGCTGCCCGACCCGTTTCTCTTCGCAATCCTGCTCACCTTCATTGCCTTGGCGATGGGCATGCTCTTCGCCGGCCAGTCGCCCGAGCAGATGGTGCGCCACTGGTACCGGGGATTCTGGGGCCTGCTCACCTTTGCCATGCAGATGGCGCTGATCCTGATCACCGGCTACGTGCTCGCGCACGCGCCGCTGGTGCGGCCGGCGCTGAACTGGCTTGCCGACCTGCCGAAAACCGGCCCGCAGGGCGTCGTGCTCGTCACCTTGCTTTCGCTCGTCTTCGCCTGGATCAACTGGGGCTTCGGGCTCGTCGTCGGCGCCATCATGGCGATGGAGGTGGCCAAGCGCGCCCATGCGAAGGGCATCCCCGTCCACTATCCGGTGCTGTGCACCGCGGGCTACACGGGGCTCGGGGTGAGCTGGCACTGGGGGCCCTCCGGCTCGGCGCCGCTGCTGAGCGCTACCAAGGGTCACCTTTTCGAGAAGCTGATCGGCGTGGTGCCGACCTCGGAGACGATCTTCTCGAGCTACGCCCTGTGGCTGTTCGTCCTCAGCCTGATCTACGTGCCGCTGATCATGTACCTGCTGACGCCCAAGAGCGCCGCGCGCTGCAAGGGCATCGAGCATTGGGTGCCGGAAGCGGTCAAGCCGGGCGGCGCGGCCGGGAAGGCCCCGGCGGCGGCCGCGACCGGAAATGTCGCCGACGCCGTCAACAACAGCCGCATCATCGGCGGGCTCATTGCGTTGATGGGCATTGCCTACATCGTGATGCACTTCTACGGCAAAGGCACGCTCGACCTCAACATCGTCAATTTCACATTCCTGATCGTCGGCATCGCCCTGTTCCTGCGGCCGTACGCGTATCTGTCCGCCTTCTACGACGCGAGCAAGGCGGCCGGCGGCGTCATCCTGCAGTTCCCGTTCTACGCCGGGATCCAGGGCATGATCCAGTTCTCGGGGCTCGGCGTGATGATGGCGGGCGGGATGGTCGCGATCGCCAACCCGACCACCTTCCCGATGATGGCGTGGCTCGCCTCGGGCTTCGTCAACCTGTTCGTTCCGTCGGGGGGCGGCGAGTGGGCGGTTCTCGGCGAGACGCTGATCCGCGCCGGCCAGGCGCTCAACGTGCCGGTCGGCAAGACGATCATCGCCTACGGCACGGGCGACGCCTGGACCAATCTCTTCCAGCCGTTCTGGGCGATCGCGCTGCTCGGCATCACCGGCATGCGCGCGCGCGACATGTTCGGCTACTGCATCGTGCTGCTGTTCGCGTTGGTGCCGTTCTTCGCGATCCTGCTGACCTGGCTGCCGTACTGAGCGCCGGCGCTCGGGGCGCTCCCCGATGAAGGCATCCAACGCCTTCGCGGCCTTCGTCGTGCGCGGAGCCGGCGGCGATCGCGTCAGGGGCGAGCGCCGGTTCCAGGCCGTGATCGATCTGCCGACAGAGCGCGCATTGGAAGGAGAGTAATGAGCGCCGGGATCAACATCCAGTTCACGCGTTTCTCGGCTTTCTACTCGCCGCTGATCGCGACCATCGCCGGCGGCTTCCTGAAGGAGGAGGGGCTCGAGCCCAGGCACTCGGTCGCGCCCCCGGGCAAGTCGGCGATCGAGGGCGTGGTCAACGGTACGGTGCACGTGTGCCAGTCGGCGCCCTCGCAGGCCTTCGGGCCGCTGGAGAAGGGCGAGGCGCCGCCGGTCGCGCACTTCGCCCAAGTCAACGAGAAGGACGGATTCTTCCTGACCGCGCGCCGTCCCGATTCGGCTTTTCGCTGGAATGCGCTGAAAGGGAGGAAGGTGCTGGCGGATCACGGCGGCCAGCCGCTCGCCATGTTCAAGTACGCCTGTCACCGCCGCGGGATCGAGTTCGCCGCCCTTGCCGCCGTCGACATCCCCAGCGCGCGCATGGACGCAGCCTTCCGCAAGGGCGAGGGCGATTACATCCACCAGCAGGGTCCGGCGCCGCAGCAGCTCGAGCACGACGGCGTCGGCCACATCGTCGCCTCGGTCGGCGAGGCCGTCGGCCCGTGCGCCTTCTCGAGTCTCGCGGCGACGCGCGAGTGGCTGAAGACCGACATGGCGCGCCGCTTCATGCGCGCCTACCGCAAGGCGCGCGCCTGGCTGATCGGCACCCCGGCGGCGAAGATCGCGGAAATCGAGGCGCCGTTCTTCCCGGAGATCGACCGCGCGGTGCTGGCGGCGACGCTGGCGACCTACCAGAAGCTCGGCTGCTGGACCCCGCACGTCGAGATCACGCGCGAGGCTTTCGAAGCCACGCTCGACGTCTTCGCGCATTCGCGCCTGATCACCAAGCGCCACCGCTACGAGGACGTGGTCGCGCCGCCGCCGGATTCGGCCTGAGCCGCATGCGATTCACGTGGCGGTGGACCTTTCCCGAACGAGGAGCGGGCGATGACCGAAGTGCTGACGGTGGTGGCGAAGCTGCGCGCGGCGAAGGGCAAGGGCGACGCGCTCGCGGCGCTCCTCGAGGAACAGGCCGCCGTGGTGCGCCAGGTGGAGCCCGGGTGCCTCGCGTACCGTCCGCACCGGTCCGCAACGGACCCGGAGCTTTTTCTCTTCTACGAGCAGTACCGCGACCAGGCGGCCTTCGACGCCCACCGCAAGGGGGCGCATCTGGCGCGCTTCCGCGAGCGCCGCGAGAAAGGGGGGCTCACCGAGGGCGCGGTGGAGGTCGAGATCTACCGCGCGTTGACCGACTGAACCCGCGGCGGGCCGCGAGCGCCGGCACGCGGATACGCGAACCTAGACCACCTGGATGAGCGGTTTCGGCTGGGCGATGCCGAATCCCTGGACGAAGTCGACGCCGACCTTGCGCAGCGCGAGCAAAGTCTCGGGCTGCTCGACGAATTCGGCGATGGTCTGCATCCCCAGCGTCCGGCAGCGGTTGTTGAGCGCGAGCAGGCTGGACAGGGCGGACGGGTCGCGGTGGATGTTCCGCACCATGCCGCCTTCCAGCTTCACGATCTGGACCCCGGCCTCCCTGTAGGCGGCGGCGAGCGCTTCGGGACCTGAAAAATCCGCGACCGCGGTGGGGCAGCCGAGCGACTTGAGCGTCGCAATCATCTGCCGCGCGGGCGCTGCGAGCCTTCCCATCTGCTGCTGTGTTATTTCGAATGCGAGCCGGCCCTGCGGGAATTTCGCGGCGTTGAGTTGATCGCGCACGTACCCCGGAAAACCAGGGTCGCGGACCGTGTCGTCGGCAAGATTGACGTGGAAGCGCGGAACGTGCCAGTTGGGCTGCAAAGACCGCCGGTCGCCGGTCCATTCGAGCACTTCGTGCACCACCCATCGATCGAGGAGCGGCGTCAGATGATTGGCCTCGAGCACCGGGAAAAACGTTCCCGGCGGCAGGAGCGTGTCCTCCTCTTCGCGAAAGCGGACGAAAATCTCCAGGTATTTGTAGTCCCGGGCGAGCGAAGCGGCGGGCACGATTGGCTGGCAAAAAAGAACGAACTGCCCCTGCTTGAGCGCCTCGGTAAAGTGCCCGGCGGTCCGGAACCTGGTTTCGATGTCGTCCATGGGGAGGGAGAATCCCGCCGCTAATGTATCAGGACCGGCGCGTCCTGTATGTTGGCTCTTCGCGGAAGCCGGTATCATCGGGTACGAACTTCCTCCCGGAAAAGAAATGAGACCCCTGCTGCGCGCCTGCGCCGCCGCCCTGCTCGTCTGGACCGCGCAGTCCCAGGCGCAGTTCGTCGATCCTTCGCTTCGCTGGCGCACCTTCGACACCGCTCATTTCTCGGTGCACTACGCCGAGACTTACGGTGTCCAGGCGCGCGTCGTCGCCGATGTCGCCGAGATCGTGTACCCGCGCATCACCGCCCGGCTGCAATGGGAACCCGAGTCGAAGACGCAGATCGTGGTGCTCGATTCGCTCGACCTCGCCAACGGCTTCGCCTCGCCGATCCCGTTCAACTTCATGGGCATCATCCTTTCGCCGCCCGACTCGGGCGAGCTGCTGCAGAACCGCGAATGGCTCGAGCTGGTGCTGACGCACGAATTCACCCACGTGGTGCACCTGGACAAGGCGAAAGGGCCGTCCCTCGCCTTTCGCCGGATATTCGGCCGGCTCCCCTTTCTGCCCTATATCTTCTTTCCGCTCCTGCCGAGCGCGTTTCCCAATCTGCTCGAGCCGAGCTGGCTGACCGAGGGTCTCGCCGTGTATTACGAAACGGAGCGAGGCAGGGGCTACGGGCGGCTGGGGCAGAGCCGGTTCGAGGGCATGATGCGGGCGGAAGTGGCGCGCGGCCCGCGGCCGCTGCGCGAGGTCAACGCCGGGGGACGCGGATTTCCGCTGAATCGCGACTACCTCTACGGCGCCTACTTCTTCGCGTTTCTCGCCGAGCGCTACGGGCCCGAGGCGCCCGCCCGCTACGTCGAGAGCTATAGCGGCAACTGGTTTCCGTTTCGCGTCGACAGCGCTCCGGTGCCGGTTACCGGGAAGACCATGGACGTGCTCTGGATCGAATACCACGATTGGTTGCGCGCTCGTTTCGCGCCCACCGCGGCCGAGTCCCGCGGGCCGCGCGACGCGGGCGGTGAAATCGTCGCAACCGCATGGACGCTGACGAGCCCGGTCATCACGTCCGCGGGAGAGCGCTGGTACGTCGCCGGGGACGGCTATACGCGGCCGCGGCTGATGCGGCGGGCACCGGGGCGGGAGGTCGAAGCGGTCCGCGAAGTCGAGCAGCAGACGCGACTTTCGGTCTTGCCGCAGGGCGGGCTGCTGCTTTCCAGGCCCGAGATCTGCGGAAACTACAGCTACTACTACGACCTGTACCGGCTCGGCCCCGGCGACGGCCTGGACCGGCTCACCGAATGCGGCCGCTTCCGCTTCGCCGCGCCGCTCGAAGACGGGCTCATCGCGGCGATCCGGGTGATCAACGGCGAGGCCGAGGTCGTCCTCGTCGGACGCGACGGAGCCCTCGAGCGCTCGCTCTACCGCGCCGCTCCCGGGGAAGCGCTCACCGGCCTCGACGCGAGGGGCGAGGCGGTGGTCGTCACCAGCCTGCGCGATGCGCGCTGGTCTCTCGTCGAGATCCGCGACGGGAAGAGCACGGTGCTGCTCGCCGACGCCGCGGTCAAGCACTCGCCGAGATTCGGAGAGTCGGCGGACGAAATCCATTTCGTCGCCGGCTACGGAAATGTGGACAACGTCTGGTCGTGGCGGCGGAGCGATCGGCGGCTCGCCCGCTGGTCGGACGCGCAAAACGGCGTGCGCGAAATCAGCTCCCCGGTCGGCGGCGAAGTGCTGCTCACCACCGTCGAGGCGGACGGCGAGGTGCTGCGGGTTCTCCGGCTGCCGGCACAGCCGATCGAGCTTCGCGAATCCGCAGGCGCGCCGCAACCGGCGTCCGTCGTTCCTCCGGCGGGCGAACCTCCGCGCGACGACCGGCCGTATTCCCCCTGGTCGTCCCTTCGACCCCGCCTGTGGTACCCGGTGCTCAACGCCGCCGACGGCGCCTTCGCGCTCGGCGTGGGAACCTACGGGCAGGATGCGCTGGGTTTGCACCAGTACGCTCTTTCCCCGGAGTACGAAATCACCCAGAGCCAGGCGCTCGGCAGCGCGAGCTACGTGTACGACGCCCGCCACGGCGTGCTCCTCAACCGCGCTATGACCGTCAAATCGAGCGCGACCAACGACCAGAAGTTCACCGGCGCGGAGATCCGGGTCTTTGCGATCAACGAGACCGCGCAGTGGGTTTCGCTGTGGCGCCAGCTTTCGCTCGGCACCCGCCTCTACTGGGGCCTCGGCGGCGCGCTCGACCGGGAGATCCTGCACGATCTCGCCGCCGGCACCTCGACGACGCAGGACGAGCGGGTGCTGGGGCTGCTCGCCGGCATCGACCGGCGCAGGGAACAGTTCCTGTCGGAGGGGCCCAGCCAGGGACAGGAGCTGCGTTTCTTCGCGGAAACCTCCAATCGGCTGCGCGGCACCTATTCGGGGAATTTCTACCGCGGCGACCTGCGTCTGTATTTTCCCGCCGGCCGCACCGTCATCTCGGCGCGCTGGAACGAGGCCTACTCGCAACCCGAAGCGGAGCCGATCGAACTCGGGGGTGTCTTCTCCGAGGAGACCTCCCCGCTTCCGGTGCTCAACCAGCGGGAGTTTCCGCTGCGCGGCTATCGCAGCGGGGAGTCCGTCCTGACCGGCCACCGCGCCCGTCTGGGGACGCTCGAGTGGCGCGTTCCGCTGTCGGACATCGACCGGCACTTCATGGTGCCGCCCGTGGGGGTCAACCGCCTGTCGATGAGCGTGTTCGTCGACGCCGGCGCAGCCTGGGACGCGGGGGAAACCCCCGCTTACTACAAGAGCGGGGGCGTCGAACTCCTGTCCGAATTGCGCGCGGGCTACCTGTTCGGCGCGCAGATCCGGATCGGATTCGCGAAGGGCTTCGAGGCGCCCGGCAGGAAAGTCGGCTACATCCGCGTCGGGCGCTCGTTCTAGAGCGGCACGATCCCGGGACGCGGTTCCACGCGCCGTTGCCCCGGGCGATAACTACTCCGCCTTGATCCCGGCCTCCTTCACCACCTTCGCCCATTTCGCCGTTTCCTCGGCGATGAAGCGGCCGAACTCCTGCGGTGTCATGTGAAGCGCCTCCGCGCCTTCGGCGTCGAAGCGCTTCTTCGTTTCCGCCGAGGCGAGGATCACCGAAAGCTCGCGGTGCAATCGCTCGATGACGGGAGCGGGCGTGCCGGCGGGCGCCATGAGCCCCCACCAGTTGTTGGCCTCGTATCCGGGAACCCCGGCCTCCGAGATCGTCGGCACGTCGGGAATCGCGCCGATGCGCTTGGCGCTGCCGACGCCGAGCGCCTTGAGCCTGCCCGCCCTCATCTGCGGCAGCATCTGGATCAGCGAGCCGATCGCGATCTGGGTGTTGCCGGCGATGACGTCCACCATCGCCGGCCCGCCGCCCTTGAACGGCACGTGCACGATGTCGGCGCCCGATTGCAGCTTGAACAGCGCGCTCGCCAGGTGCTGGAAGCTGCCGACCCCGGCCGAGGCGTAATAGAGCCGGCCGGGCTTTTCCTTGACGAGCGCAAGCAGCTCCTTCAGCGAGTCGACCGGAAGCTTCGCGGTGACGGCGAGCAGTACCGGTCCGGTCCCCAGCGGCGCGATCGGCGCAAACGCGGTCGCCGGATCGTAGGGCAGCTTGTAGATCGAGGTGTTGAAGGCGTAGGCGACCGAGATGAGGAGTAGGGTGTAGCCGTCGTTCGGCGATTTCGAAGCGAGCTCGGTGCCGATCAGGCCGCCCGCGCCGCCGCGGTTGTCGGCGACCACCTGCACGCCGAGACGCTGGCCGAGCTGGTTGGCGATCATCCTGCCGACGATGTCGTTGCTGCCGCCGGGCGGGAACGGAATGATGAGCCGGATGGGCTTCGACGGGTAGCCCTGCGCCGAGGCGTCCGTCGTATGCAGTGCCGCCGCGGCGAACGCGAGCAGCAGGGCGAGCGTTATCGATCCCGGTTGGAGTCGCATGGTTTCTCCCTTGTCGGTTATTGGGGCTTGATACCGGCAGATTTGATCAACCTGCCGTACTGCTCGATTCCGGCCCTGATCTGCGCGGCGAACTGTTCGGGCGTGTTGGCGATCACGGTCATCGCGAGTTCGTCGATTTTCGAATGTACCTCCGGCGCCTTGAGGGTCGAAACGATCCCGGCGTGCAGGCGTTCGAGCACCGGCCTCGGGAGCGCCGCCGGACCGAAGAGCCCGAACCACGAGGCGGGTTTCTCGAACCCCGGGATGATCTCGCGGATCGAGGGAACCTGCGGCAGGCCCGGGTAGCGGGCACCTTCGAGCACGGCGAGCACCTTCACCTTGCCGGAGCGCAGGTGCGGCAGGACCGAGGCGAGCGAACTGAATCCGATCGCCACCTCGCCGGCGATGACGCCGGCGAGCGCGTTGGGGGCGCCCTTGTAAGGCACGTGGACGATGTCCACGCCCGCCCCGAGCTGGAACAGCTCCCCCGACATGTGGAACACGGCGCCGACTCCCGGGCTGCTGTAGTTGAGTTTGCCCGGATTCTCCTTGGCGTACGCGATCAACTCCTGGATGGAGTTGGCCGGGACCGAGGGGTTCATCACCATGACCGTGACCGGTTCCACCGCCGCGGTAATCGGTGTGAAATCCCGGATCGGATCGTACGGCAGGTTCTTCGAGAGGAACTGGGCCGTGACGTGCGTGCTCGGCGAGGTGAACAGGAGGGTGTAGCCGTCCGGCGCCGCGCGCGCCACCGCGTCGGCGCCGATCATGCCGTTCGCGCCGCCGCGGTTCTCCACGATCACCGCTTGCCCGAAGTCCCGCGACAGCCTCGGGGACATCAGGCGCGCCAGGATGTCGGTGCCGTTTCCCGGAGGAAACGGGACGACGATCTTCACCGTTCTCGCGGGCCAGGACCGGGAAAAGGCGGAACCGGGCGCGACAGCGCTCGCGCCCGCGATCAGGAAAAGGACAATCGGTATGAAGCGTGTCACGTCCACAGCCTATGAGCGAAATTTACCACTCATCGGCCGGGGCGTCCCCGACAATCGATGCCTGCCGCTCGCGCATGCCGGTACCGAATCGCTCACTCCGAGGCACTTGCGAACGTGCAATAATTCCCCCCATGACACGAACCGTCGGCCGGAAGAATCGCTCCGAATTCGTCCTCGACCCCGTCGAGGCCTGGCATCGCGGCAGGCTCCTGGACCGAATGCTCGCGCGGGCACAAACCGCGCGCCCGCGCGGCGTTTCGCGCGGCACGCACGCCGTGTTCGAGCGGCTCGACGAGGCGCGCAGGGTCGAGTCCGCGCGCCGCCTCAACCGGGACTGAACTGCGCCCGATCGCTTGAACGCAACCGCCGATCCGCTGCTCAGGCTGCTGGAGCGCTTTCAGCACGAAGGCGTCAAGTACATTCTGGTGGGCGGCCACGCGGTGCGCCTCAACGGCTTTCTGCGCAGCACCGAAGATGTCGACATCCTGCTGCCCGCTTCGGTCGAGAACGGCAGGCGTGTCATCAAGGCATTGAATTTCCTGCCGAGCGCCGCCGAGCTTCAGCCGGAGTGGTTCGCGAGCAGCACCGATGCGCCCGAGAACATTCGCGTTGCCGACGATCTGCTGATCGACCTGCTGTTCGCGGCGAACGGCGAAACCTACGAATCGCTCCAGGCGCACGTGCGCACGCTCACCGTGGACGGAGTTGACATCAACACGCTCGATATCGAGGGCTTGCTCAAGACCAAGACCGATTACCGCGACAAGGACCTGATCGACCGGAAAGCCCTGCTGCGGATCCTTGCGCAACTGAAGGCTCGTTAGAACGAGCCTCATTCAGCCCGACGAACCCATCGCCTTCAGCGCACCTTCAGCTCGAACAGCGTCGCGTCCTCGATACTCTCGCCGAACCAGGCCTGGAGCGCCGCCTTGCGGCTGCCGACGTACTCGATTCGCCCGTCTTGCTGCGTCATCGGCAGGTCGTGGCCGGGGATGAGGATGCTGCCCGGGCGCTTCTCCCACAGCTTCCAGATGCGCTCGATCGACGCGCTGCTGACGCTCGCGTCGTAGGTCGCTTCGCCGCGGCGCGAGAGCAGCTCGGCGCGGTTCTTCGCCGCGTCGCCGGTGAAGATCGCGTCGTGCTCCTTCCCTTCGAGGACGTAGACGAGGTGGCCCGGCGTGTGGCCGGGCGCGGCGTGCGCTCTCAGGCCCGGCGTCACCTCCTGCTCGGCGGCGACCGGGTGGAGCGTAGGCCAGTTCTCCAGCTCGCGCATGTAGAGCTCGGGCACCGGTCCTTCGCCCCAGGGCTCGTTCAGCGACCATGCGAGCTCGCGCGCGCCGATCACGATGCGCGCCTGCCTGAACAGGATCCAGTTGAGCGAATGATCGTAATGCGAGTGCGTGAGGATGACGTGGGTGACGTCGGAGGGCTCGAGGTCCCGCGCGGCGAGCTGCTCGATGAGACCCTTGCGCATGTTGAAGCTGCCGACGTCCACCAGGGCGATGATGCCGTTGCCGCGGATGAGCGCGACGGTGCTCCAGCCCAGGCCCCCGTGGCATACCATCCTCCCGGGGAAGCCCTGGATGAGGACGTCGATTTCGTAGCCGTCGATCTGCATCGCGTCGCTCATGCGGCTCCCCCTTTCATCGGATGCAATGCTCCCTTGCCGCTGCCCGCTATTGTATGCCGCGGAGGAGGGAATCGAGGGCGACCCGGCCGCTGAAAGGTTCTCGGCGCGGGTGTATCTTGTCCGGCTCCGTCCCGTTGGAAGGAGTTTCCATGAATACGCAGAGCCTCGCCGCGCTGGCCGGTCGCATCCTGATCGCGCTGATTTTCCTTTCTTCCGGCATCGACAAGTTCGTTCACTACGCCCCGACCCTGGGTTACATGACCAAGGCCGGCCTGCCGTTCCCTGAAGCGCTGCTCATCGCCTCGGGTGCGGTGGAGACCGGGGCCGCGCTGGCGATCATCGCCGGATGGCAGACGCGCTGGGCCGCGGCGGCGCTGTTCCTGTGGATGATTCCGGTCACCTGGATTTTCCACAACCCTTCGGGCGGCCAGGAACAGATGATTCACTTCATGAAGAATGTAGCCATCAGCGGCGGGCTCCTGGTGCTGTGCGCATTCGGCCCGGGCGCCTGGAGCGTCAAGCGGTCCGGTTAGGGAAAGCTAGGGCTCGAGCTTCAGCTCCCGCACCACGCCGCTCCAGAATTCGCGCTCGCTCCTGAGGAACGCCTCCAGCTTCTCGGGGGAGTCCGAGCCTTCCGTGTAGATCCCGACCCCGCGCAGGCGGTGGTCGATATCCGGATCGAGCAGGGCGCTGTTGATCTCCAGATTCATCCGCCGGATCGCCTCGGTCGGCGCCCCGACCGGCGCGACGATCATGTACCAGTTGCTGAATTCGAACCCCGGGAGGGTCTCGGCGAACGTCGCCACGTCGCGCCATTCGCGGACGCGGCGCGCCGAGCTCACCGCCAGAGCGCGCAGCTGCCCGCGGCCGACCGCCGGGGCGATCGCGGGAACCGGGAGGATGATGAGGTGGGTGCGGCCGGCGAGCAGATCCTCGCCGCCCTTGAAGGCGACGCGCCGCAGTCTCACGCCGGCACGCATCCGCAGCAGATCGCCGAGCATCCCGGCGAGGGTGAGCTTTCCCGGGTTCGCCAGGGCGAGCTTGTCGGGTTCGGCCCTGGCGAGCGCGACAAGATCCGGCAGGGAGTTCACGTTCATCTCCGGTATCGCGGCGAGGGCGAACGGGCTCGCGCCCACCATGGCGACCGGGGCGAAATCGTCCTCCGGGCTGTAGGGGAGGATATTGACGAGATACGGGTCGATGACCAGCAGCGAAGCCGACGCGAGCAGGTAGGCGTAGCCGTCGGGCTTCGCGCGCGCCGCCGCTTCCGCGCCGGTTTCCGGTAGGTTTTCGACGAAGATCCGCTGGCCGAGCAGCGGGGCGAGC
>JBATEB010000039.1:0-10995 GCA_049663805.1 Burkholderiales bacterium
GCGGGCGATCTCGGCGAAGGCGCGCGGCTTGTCCGGCATCAGATTGAGCACGCCGTTGCTCGTGATCACGTCGACCGAGGCGTCCGGAAGGGGGATTTCTTCCGCGTTGCCTTCGATGGGCTCGACGTTTTCCGCGCGCATCGCTTCGATGTTCCGGCGAAACTTGCCGAGCATCGCCTGCGTCATGTCCAGCCCGTAGACCTTGCCGCGCGGGCCGGTCAGAGTGCTCGCGATCAGCGAGTCGGTGCCGGAGCCGGAACCGATGTCGAGAATCACGTCGCCTTCACGGATCACGGCGGCCGCGAACGGATACCCGACCCCCGCGAACGACTCCACCGCGCTCGCCGGGACCAGGTCGAGCTGCCCGCCCGGGTAGCCCACGAACAGGCAGGCGAGGCGGCCCGTCGGGAAGTGAAAGACCTTCTCGGGGTGCGCGGCTACCTCCGTGTACATGTCCGTCACGGCCTTGAATATGAATTCCTTCTTGCCGCTGAAGACCGCAACCATGGCATCTCCTCCCGATCATTGCCCCGCTTCATACCGGAGGTCGGTGAGCGCGCTCGCCCTCCCGCCGGGACGCTCGCTACAACCTGCCCAGCAGCTTCGTGATGCGATCGCTGATGTCCGAGGAGGGCTCCCCCTTGCCCAGCCCGCCGAGCTTTTCCTTGAGCCGCCGTTCGAACTCGAAGCGCGAGAAGCAGCTCTTGCAGGTATGCAGGTGGTGCTGCATTTCCTCGCGCCTGTCCTCGGGCAGTTCCCGGTCGATGAACTCGAAGAGCTGGTTCAGCGCCCGCTCGCAGTCGATTTCGTGCCTGGTCATGAATTTCCGTCCTTCTTCGCGCGCGCCGCCTGACGCGCAGTTGCCGGACGGGGCGTATCCGCCTTGCCGTCCTCACACTCGTGCCGCGCGGGCGGCGCGGCCGAAAGCCCGATGTCTCTTGCCTGCTGCCAGAGAATCTCCTGCAGCGCGCCCCGCGCGCGCGCCAGGCGCGAGCGCACCGTGCCCACCGGCACGGCCAGCGTCGCGGCAATCTCGCTGTAGCTGAACTCCTCCAGATCGGAGAGGATCACCACGATCCGGTGGTGCTCCGGAAGCGTCGCGAGCGCACGCTCGAGATCCTCGCGCAGAATCTTGTCGAGAAACTCCTGTTCCGGGTTGCTGAACCAGAGCAGGAACGGTTGATGCATCTGCTCGAAGATGGAGAACTGCGCTTCCCCTTCCTCCGGCTCCTCGCACCCCAACGACTCGAATTGCGGGCGGGCGCCGCGGCGGCGGCATTCGTCGAGAAACGTGTTGTGCAGGATCCTGAAAATCCAGCCGCGGAACGCCGCTTCGTGCTCGAGGGCGTCCAGCGCCCGCCAGGCCCGTGCGACCGTCTCCGCCACCAGGTCCTCCGCGTCGGCGTCGTTTCGCGTCAGGCGACAGGCTACGCCGTGCATCCGGCCGAGAAGATCAGTCACCTGATTCTCGAAGGCTTTCCTGGATATCCCCATGCGCCCCCTCTTTACAGAGACGCAGCAACCCGTGATTCGGTTCCAGGCATTCGCCGCATGCTTTCACCGCTCCGTGCAGGTGGCCGGCACCAGGACCGCGCCGATCGCATTATCGGCGCAGGCGGGCGCCTTGTCGCGGACCGCGCTGGAACCTTTCGGACACGCATGCGTCCTGGGTGACGAGGGCGCGCTCCAACCGGAGCGTGACAGAATTTCAATCCAGGAGGCTTCAGCCATGACCATCACGGCAGATTTCGTAAAACGCGTGGACGTCGTCGCGCTCGAGCAGAAAGTCAAGGCGATGTACCGCGACGTCGCGCTCGATCCGCACGGCGAGTTCCACTTCGAGATGGGGCGGGCGCTAGCCGAGCGGCTCGGCTACGCTCCGGCCGACCTCGACGCGATCCCGGGCGAGGCGATCGACTCGTTCGCCGGCGTCGGCTACTACTTCGATCTGGCGGCGCTCGGGCGCGGCGAGAAGGTCGTCGACTTCGGCAGCGGCTCCGGGATGGACAGCTTCGTCGCCGCGCTCAAGGTCGGGCCGACCGGTGCCGTGATCGGCGTCGATATGACCGACGAGCAGCTCGCGAAAGCGGAGCGGCTGCGCACCGCGGCCGGGTTCGTGAACGTCAGCTATCGCAAGGGCCACATCGAATCGACCGGGCTGCCGGGGGGCGGTTGCGACGCGGTCATCAGCAACGGCGTGATCAACCTCGCGCCCGAAAAGGAAAAGGTGTTCCGCGAGGCCGCGCGCATCCTGAAACCGGGCGGCCGGCTCGCGCTCGCCGACATCGTCACCGGGGTTCAGCTGCCGCAGGGCATCACCTGCGACGCGACGCTGTGGGCCGCGTGCATCGGCGGCGCGATGCAGGCCGACGACTACGTGTGGGCGATCGAGTCCGCCGGACTGCGCGTGACGCAGGTGAGGGACAACCCGCAGTACCGGTTCATCTCGACCAATGCCCAGGGCGCGACGCGCAAGTACGGCGTGAAGAGCGTCTCGATCCTGGCGGTCAAGAAGTAGTCAGGCCGCCATGTCCAGGGCTCCATGGCAGCGCGTCGGATCATCGAGCCAGAGAACCAGTAAAGGAAAACCAATGAATACTTTGCGAATGGCCCTGCTGTCTGCAGCGTTCCTGTTGGGCGCCTCTTTCGCGCCGGTCGCCTCGGCGCAACAGCCCGGCGCTCAGAAATCCCTTTATGACCGCTTGGGCGGCCTGAAAGGCATCACGCTCGTCGTCGATGACTTCATCAACCGGCTGGTGTCGAACAAGCAGCTGAACAAGAATCCCGCGATCAACGCCGGCCGGAAAAGCTCTCCGGCGCCTTACCTCAAGTTCCAGGTATCTCAGATGGTCTGCGGGGTGACCGGTGGGCCATGCAAGTACACCGGAAAGGCAATGAAGGAATCCCACGCTCATTTGAACATCAGCGAGAAGGAGTGGGGCGTGATGGCCGGCGAGTTCAAGAAATCCCTGAACAAATTCAAGGTCCCGGCGGCCGAGCAGAAGGAGCTGTTTGATATCGTCGGTACCACGAAAGCCGACATCGTCGTCAGGAAGTAGGAGCGCCAGCCTGATACACAGTGCACCGGACGCGCGGCGCAGACCGCGCGTGCCATGCCATCTCCTACTCGCCGTACATCTCGGTGATCAGGCGACGCAGCAGCTTCGCTGCCGCGGGCTCCAGCTCGTCCAGCCGCCGCCCGAGCCTCTCCTTGGCGATCGTGCGGATCTGATCCACCGCGATCTCGGCCCTGCGGCCTGCGCAAACCGTTTGCACCCGGCTTCGCCAGCGCGGATGAAGCTTTGTCGTCAGCGGGCACACCACGACAGTATCGACAAGCCGATTCATGTCGTCCTGGCTCACGACTACGACCGGCCGGGTCTTGGCGATCTCCCGCCCGCGCGCAGGGTCGAGGTCGGCGAGATATACGCCGTAGCGCCCGACCGGGCGCGTCACCACTTTTCCCCGGGCTCGATCCCGTCCGCCAGCGTCGCATCGAGATCGCTCCAGTCCTCCTTCTCGCGCGCCGTCTCCCGGTACGTTTCTTCCCAGGTCAGGCGCTTGTCCTTCTTCCCGCGCAGCAGAAGTCCCTCCTCCCGGGCCTCCAGCACGAGAGCGTCCTTGATTTCATAGCGCTCCAGCACGGCCTTGGGCAGACGCACGCCCCGCGAGTTGCCGATCTGGACGACCTTCAATTCGACCTTCGCCGGGGTCTTCCGGGTAACGGGGAGGGGACCGCGTTTCATGTAATTACTGTACTTACATCGAAGCGCATCGTCAATACGACGTCAAGCGGCAGCCATCTCCGCGCCGTGGTCGGCGAGGTAGTCCTCGTAGCTGCCGCGGAAGTCCACCACCGTCGCGGCCGCCCCGGGCTTTCCGGGCCGCAGCTCGATGATGCGCGTGGCCAGCGACGATACGAACTCGCGGTCGTGCGACACGAACACCAGCGTCCCTGAGTACTTGTCGAGCGCGGTGTTGAGCGACTCGATCGATTCCATGTCGAGGTGGTTGGTCGGCTCATCGAGCAGCATCACGTTGGGCATCGAGAGCACGAGCTTCCCGATCAGCATCCGCTGCCCCTCGCCGCCGGAGATCACTTTCAGCGATTTCTTCTGGTCGTCGCCGGAGAAGAGGAGCTGCCCCAGGGTCGCGCGCACGATCTGGTCGTCCTGCTCCTTGTCTTTCCGCCGCCAGCGGCCCAGCCATTCGTTGAGCGTATCGTCGCTCTTGAATTCGTCCGCCGGATCCTGCGGCCAGTAGCCGGTGTTCGCCTTTTCCGCCCATTTCACCGTGCCGGCGTCCAGGGCGAGATTCCCGGCGAGGCAGCGCAGGAGCGTGGTCTTGCCGATGCCGTTCGGCCCGATGATCGCCACCTTCTCGCCGGCTTCGATGCTGAGGTCGAGCTTCTGGAAGAGGTTTTTCCCCTTCTCGTAGCCCTTCGCGAGACCCTGCGCCTCGACCGCGAGGCGATGCAGCTTTTCCTTGGGGTCCACGGTGAAGCGGATGTACGGGTACTGGCGGCTCGAGGGCTTCACGTCCTCGACTTTGAGTTTCTCGATCTGCTTCATGCGCGAGGTCGCCTGGCGCGCCTTGGCCTTGTGCGCGCGGAAGCGCCGCACGAATTCCTCGAGGTCCGAGATGCGGTCCTTGGCCTTGGCGTTGTCCTTCTGCTGCTGCTGCTTCGCCAGGGTGGAGGCTTCCATGTAGTCGTCGTAGTTGCCCGGGTAGACCTTGATGCCGCCGTAGTCCACGTCGGCCATGTGCGTGCACACCGCGGAGAGAAAATGCCGGTCGTGCGAGATGATCACCATGGTGCTCGTTCTCTGGTTGAGCACGTCCTCCAGCCAGCGGATGCTGTTGATGTCGAGGTTGTTGGTCGGCTCGTCCAGCAGCAGGATGTCCGGATCGCCGAAGAGCGCCTGCGCTAGCAGCACCCGCAGCTTCCAGCCCGGCGCGACCGCGCTCATCGGCCCGCCATGTTGCGGGATCGGCACGCCCAGCCCGAGCAGCAGCTCGCCCGCGCGCGCCTCGGCCGTGTAGCCGCCGTACTCCGCGTACTTGTGCTCGAGATCCGCCGCGCGCATGAACTCCTTCTCTTCCGCGTCCGGATTCGCGTAGATCGCGTCGCGCTCGCGCATCGCCGCCCACATCTCGGCATGCCCCATCAGCACCACGTCCAGCACCCGCTCCGACTCAAAAGCGAACTGGTCCTGCCGCAGCCTGCCCACCCGCTCGTTGGCGTCGATCGCCACCGTCCCCGCGCTCGGCTCCAGCTCCCCGCCCAGGATCTTCATGAACGTCGACGTCCCGCAGCCGTTGGCCCCGATCAGCCCGTAGCGGTTCCCGCCGCCGAATTTCACGGAGACGTCCGAAAAAAGGGGCTTGGCCCCGAACTGCATGGCGATACCGGAGGCGACGATCATTAAGGTTCCAGAAATAAAAAAGCCGGCCGCGGCCAGCTTTGGTTGGGTCTAACTGCGAGGCCGGATTATAGCAGCGTCGCCTCTATGGCCGCTGCCCCTGGCGGGTTCAGCTTCCTGCCTTTTTCAATCGCAACTTCGGAGGGCGCCGGACCAGAGGGTGGTTCGCGTCCTTTTCGCGGCCTCTCAAGGCTGCACAGACTTCTGCGAGATCGTAGCCGAACTTCGCGGCATGGGCTTCGCGCCCAGCTATCCGATGCGCCGGCGGGAAGCGCAGCCAGGTTGGATTCGACTTCGGCCAGTACGTATCCGCTCGTAAGGAGGCTCCAGCCTTGCCTGGCGGCGGCGTCGATCACCGCCCGCGATGCCCCGGCCCCACTGCCACAGGCGGCCAGCAGCCCGCTCGAATCCAGAAAAACGTTCACGTCTCGATGCGGTACGCGGCGAGATCGCGCTCATCCTCCTTGATCCACGCTTGCATTTCCGCGGACGTGAAGCTACGCGGCGCCGGCAACGGGCGCCCTTCCTCGCGCAGGCTCGCCGCCAGGGACAGCAGCAACCGTCGCCGTTCCTCGGCACTCAGGCGCCGTGCGGCGGACTCGATTTCCAGGAAATTGCCCATGGATGCAAGGCTACACCTCGAAGCCGTGCCCGACAATGTCCGTCTCCCCCGCCCCGAACTTCACGGAGACGTCCGGGAGCCCAATTGCTCGCGCAGGCGCGCCACGGCCTCCGGCTCGCCGCGCACCCGCAGGAACGCGCCTGCATCATCGGTGCGCTCCTCCAGCACCGTGCAGCTGGCGAAGATCTGCCCGCGCAGGTTCTGCGCCGACCAGGGCAGGAAGAGCTCGGCCTCGACGAGGTCGCGCTGGAAGAAGGCGACGATCGCCTCGCGCAGCCCGGCGACGTCGCCCTCCCGCTTCGCGCTCATCACGACGCAGCCGGGGTACTTCGCGCGCAGCCCCGCCTCGTCCCCGCCGCGGTCGATCTTGTTGAAGACCAGCAGCCGCGGCACGTCCTGCGCGCCGATCTCGGCCAGCACTTTCCCGGTCACCGCGAGCTGCCGCTCGAACCCGGCATCGCTCGCATCGACCACCTGGAGGAGCAGCGACGCCTCGAGCGCTTCGTCGAGCGTCGACTTGAACGAGGCGACCAGCCCGTGCGGCAGGTTCTTGATGAAGCCGACCGTGTCGCTCACCAGCACGCGCGGCACACTCTCGGGGTGCAGGGCGCGCACGGTGGTATCCAGCGTCGCGAAGAGCTTGTCGGCGACCAGGACTTCGCTTCCCGTGAGCGCGCGCATCAGGGTGGACTTGCCCGCATTCGTGTAGCCGACCAGCGCCACGCGGGCGAGCCCCTCGCGCTCCCGCCGCCGCTCGCGCTGCGTCCGGCGCTCCAGGCCCATGCCGTCGAGCTCCTTCTGCAGCTCGGTGATGCGGTCGCGGATCTTGCGCCGGTCGAGCTCGCCGTGCGACTCCCCGCCGCTGCGCCCCCCCGTCCCGCTGCGCGCCCGGTCCTTCGGCCCGGCCTGCTTGGCGGCTTCCCGCAGGCGCGGCGCCATGTAGCCCAGGCGCGCGATCTCGACCTGCGCGCGCGCGTAGCGCGATGCTGCGTGCCGGTGAAAAATTTCGAGGATCACCATCGTGCGGTCCATCACCTCGCAGCCGACCTCCTTCGCCAGGTTGAACTGCTGCGAGGGCGAAATCTCGTGGTCGATGAGAATCACGTCGGCCGCGTCGTGCTCGCGTTGGAGGCGCAACTCCTCCCGCTTGCCGGTCCCGAAATACGCCCCCGACTCGAACCCGGCGCGCTTCTGCGTGAACCTGCCGACCACCTCGAACCCCAGCGTCTTCGCCAGCTGCCGCAACTCCGTCAGCGACGCCTCGAACTCCACGTCGCCCACGCTGGACAACTGCACCGCCGCCACGATGGCGCGCTTCGGTTTGTGGTCGTCTATCAATTGGAAGCGATCGCCATGGTTTCCGCGAAGGGCTCAGGTGTCCCGCAGAACTCAACAGAGACGTCCGAGAAACGGGGTTTGGCCCCGAATTGCACCGCGATGTTGGAGACGAAAATCACTTCGGATTCTGCACACGAAAAAGCTGGCGGCGGCCAGCTTGGATTGTGACCAACTGCGAGGGCGGATTATAGCAATCTCGAAAGCAATTCACGAACCCTGCGGTGTAGAAAGACCGCCGGGAAAATGCGCGGGAGCGAGTTGAAAGTTGTGACGCTACGCTATACACTGCGCGGATGATCAGGCAGTTCTTGCACAAGGGTCTGCGGACATTTTTTGAGCGAGGGAGCAAGGCCGGGATTCAACCGCATCACGCCGCGCGACTTGCGCGGCAATTGACCCGCCTGGATGGCGCCAAGAGCCCGGATGATATGAACGTACCGGGCTGGGGCTTGCACCCGTTGCAGGGCAAGCCGCCGGGACGCTACGCGATCATCGTAAACGGCAACTGGCGCCTCACCTTCAAGTTCGAAGGAACCGATGCCGTGCTGGTGGACTACGTCGACTATCACTGAAAGGATGAAGACCATGAGCCGTATGCATAACCCGCCGCACCCCGGCGCCACCCTGCGTGAAGACGTGCTGCCCGCACTGGGCCTGTCTGTGACCGAGGCCGCGCTGCAATTGGGCGTGACTCGCGCCGCCCTGTCGCGCGTGCTGAACGAGCGCGCGGCGATCTCGCCCGCCATGGCACTGCGACTCGAAGGCTGGCTCGGGGTAGCGCGCGGCGGGCGCGCCGACCTGTGGGTTGCGCAGCAGGCCGCATTCGACCTGTGGCGGGCGCGCAAGGCCGGGGCGCCGAAAGTAAAGCACGCGCCGCGGGAACTGGAAGCGGCATAACGGTCGCCAAGAGGCGCTGGCGGAGGCCGAGGCGGGTTTTCATTCGAGCAGGATTCGCGCGAGGACATTGGTATCGAGCGCGATCACTTGCGGCGGCGCTTGCGCGCGTAGGCGCGGATGCGCGCACCGTCCGCAGCGACCGCTCGCAGGACGGCCTCGTCATACCATCACCCGGCTTTTCGCCTGATCTACATCGTGGAGAACGGGAAAACCCGTGGTCGATGACCACGGGCTCCCGCTTGCGAGGACTGCGAGGATCTACTTACGCCAGCGCCTGACGCACCCGCGCGGGCGCCACGTCGGCGGCGGCGCGGTCCAGCCCGAAACGCCCGGAGCCGTGCGCGATCACGCTGAGCAGGCCGCCGAGGATCGCGAGGTTCTTCACGAAGTGGATCTGCTGGTTCAGCACCTGGTCCGCCGGGACGCCCCAGTAGGCGTGGAAGATGAACGTGGCGGGAATGGTAAACAGAGCGAGCGCGAGCGCCGCCCAGCGCGCTTTCCATCCCAGAAGGAGCATCGCGCCTGCGGCCAGCTCGAGCAGCAGGGCCGGCCAGATGAGCAGCTCGGCAACCGGCATTCCATAGGCCTTCATGTAGCCGACGTTGCCGTCCATGTACACGAGCTTGGTGTAGCCCGACCAGAGGAACAGGACCGCCAGCGCGACGCGGCCGGCGAGCGCCGCCCAATCGGTGACTGCGGATGTCGCGGAGTTTCGGATATTCGATTGCATGGGGTTCTCCTATCGTTATGAGGGTAAAAACCCGGACGGACCATCCGCCCGGGGTGATTCGGCGTTTGCCGGGCGCGCGCTCACTGGCCGAGCCCGATCTGCTTCATGAAGTCCTGGTTGTCCCAGAAGAGCCACTCGTGATCCATCGTCGCGCCCTTCCAGTGCCCGATGGTGGCCATGCCGATGGCGAAGCGCTTTCCGGTCGGAGCGATCGTTTTCCCTTCCCCCGCGGGCATCGGGCGGCTGAAGGTTCCGGTCATCACGCCGGTCACCGCGGTCCAGGTTCCGGAACCGAAGCGGATCGGGTGCACCTTGATGGTGATGTCGGGAGCGAAGACGAAGAGCGCCTTCAGGTCCTCGATGTGCCGGTCGATGCCCCGGGTCTCGTGGCCGTCGGGCCAGGTGACGACGATGTCCTTCGCGTGGGACTCGTGCAGCCGGTCCCACTTCTGGTTGCTGAACACGTCGAAGTCGAGCACATCGAAGGTCTTCAGGTTGCGTTCCACCGCCGCCGCCTGCCGCTCGGGCGCCGGAGGCGGGGTGGTCGGATGCTCGGCCGGAGATTGCGCAAAGGCCAGGCCGGCCAGGGCCGAGAGCGTGACGGCGAGCAGCGTCTTGCGATAGAGGGTTTTCATGAGGCTTCCTTTCCTCGAGATGACTTCTGCTTTCGATCCGCGCCGGAACCCTTCCGGCCCGATGGCGGCATTACATCAGTTGCTCGAAGATGAATAAACGCCTACGCTGTGAATTCATTAGTTACTAAAAAGCAACGATCATGGCCACCGACGTTCTCACCGGAATGCGCGTGTTCGCCACGGTGGTGGACGCGGGCAGCTTCGCCGGCGCCGCGGACAAGCTCGATCTCTCGCGCGGGATGACCTCGCGCTACGTGGCGCAGATCGAAGCGCACCTGGGTGTGCGCCTGCTCAACCGCACCACCCGCCGCCAGTCCCTCACCGAAGCCGGCCTGGACTACTATCAGCGCGCGACGCAGGTGCTCGCCCTGGTCGAGGAGGCCGAGCATTCCGCCGCGAAAGGTTCGGCCGAGCCGCGCGGCACCTTGCGCGTGAACGCCTCGGTGGCGTTCGGCGCGAAGCACCTGGGCCCCGCGATCGGCGCCTGGCTGCGGCGCCACCCGCAGGTCAAGGCCGACCTGACCTTGAACGATCGCATCGTCGATCTCATCGAGGAAGGCTTCGACGTGGCGGTGCGCATCGCGAGCCGCATCGATCCGGGCCTCATCGCGCGCCCCATCACGCGCGCGCGCCTCGCCGTGTGCGCGGCGCCCGCGTACCTCGAAGCGCACGGCACGCCGAAATCGCCCGCCGACCTCGCGCGCCACAACTGCCTCACCTACGCCTACGCCGGGCACCAGGGCGAGTGGCGCTTCAGGCGCCGCGGGCGGGATCAGGGGGTGAAAGTGTCAGGCAACGTGCACGGCAACAACGGCGACATCCTGTGCAGCGCCGCCGCCGAGGGGCTGGGCGTGATCGTGCAGCCGACCTTCCTGGTCTACGAGCTGCTGCGCGCGAAGAAGCTGGTACGCATTCTCCAGGGCTGGGAAACCGGCGAAGCATCCACCATCTACGCCGTCTACCCGAGCCGGCAGTTCCTCACGCCGAAGGTGCGAAGCTTCATCGATTTCCTGGTCGAGTGTTTCGGACGCGATCCTTATTGGGACAAGGGACTCGACTGAGCGAACCGGAACGCGAACGGCCACCGGGCGCGGGCCGCCGGAGCGGGAAGCGCGGCTACTCGATCCCCACCGCGGCGAACGTCGCCTTGGCCGCCGGGGTCCCGAGAAAGCGAAGAAAATCCTTCGCGACGTCCTCGGTGGGCGCTTCGGTCATCAATCCCGCGATATACGCGGTCCGGTGCTGGATCTGCTCGGGCAGCGGCCCGACGAACTTCAGGCCGCCCCTGGGCTCGAAGAGCCTGATCGCGGTGATCGCACCGAAGCCGATCTCGTTGCTTCTGCCGTTGAT
>JBATEB010000040.1:0-12641 GCA_049663805.1 Burkholderiales bacterium
ACCTGGACGAGGCCAAGGCCACCGAGGCGCTCAAGGCCGCGGAAGCGGCGCGCGCCAAGGCAAAGGACAAGCAGGAAATCGCCACCGTCGAGGCCGAACTCGCAACCCTCGCCGCGCAGATCGCCGCGATCCGCAAGCTGCGCAAGCGCTAGCCTGGGCAAACCCGCGCGGCGGGTGTTCAGCCCGGCTTCGGCAGCAACTCACCGAGCTAGACCGGGCATCGGCACAATGTCAATACATAGGTATTGACAACTAAGGCGCCCGGGAGACGGGCCGGTCCCGCCGCGACCCGTGCGTCGGCGCCCGCGAAAGTGGTCTAATGGGGTTCCATGCACACCGCCCCCGACCTGTTCTCCCACCGCAAGTTCTGGGCCGCGCGCTTCGGCACCGCCCCGTTCCTGCCGATGTCGCGCGCCGAGATGGACGCGCTCGGCTGGGATTGCTGCGACGTGATCCTGGTCACCGGCGACGCCTACGTCGATCACCCCAGCTTCGGCATGGCGATCGTCGGGCGGCTGCTGGAGGCGCAGGGGTTTCGCGTCGGCATGATCGCGCAGCCGGACTGGAGCTCGACCGAGGACTTCGCGAGGCTCGGCGCGCCGAATCTCTTTTTCGGCATCACCGCCGGCAACATGGATTCGATGGTCAACCGCTACACCGCCGAGCGCCGCATGCGCTCCGACGACGCCTACACCCCCGGCGGCGAAGGCGGCAGGCGTCCGGACCGCTCGGTGATCGTCTACGCGCAGCGCGCGCGCGAGGCCTTTCCGGAGGCGACCCTGGTCATCGGCGGCATCGAGGCGAGCCTGCGGCGCATCGCGCATTTCGACTACTGGTCGGAGAAGGTGCGCCGCTCGGTCCTGCTCGACGCGCGCGCCGACCTCCTGGTCTACGGCAACGCCGAGCGCGCGATCGTCGAGATCGCGCATCGCCTGGCGAGACGCGAGCCGGTCGCGAGCATCACCGACCTGCGCGGCACGGCCTTCGCGCGCCGCAAGCCGCCCGAAGGCTGGATCGGGATCGACTCGACCGAGATCGACGCGCCGGGTGCGCTCGCGCCGCCCGCCGATCCGTACGCCTTCGAGCCGGCAAGGCCGGCGCCTCTCGCGGCGGGCGGCGCCGCGACGGCGCAGGTGGTGCGCTTCGAGCGCAAGGTGCCCAACGCCCTGCGCGACAGGAGCTTCGTTCGCATGCCCGCCTACGAGGCGGTGCGCGACGACCCGGTGCTCTACGCGCACGCCTCGCGCATCCTGCACACCGAGTCGAACCCCGGCAACGCGCGCGCCCTCGTCCAGCGCCACGGCGAACTCGACGTGTGGCTCAACCCGCCGCCGATCCCGCTCTCGACACGGGAGATGGATGCGGTCTACGAGCTGCCGTACAAGCGCGTTCCCCATCCTTCCTACGGCAAGGCGAAGATCCCCGCCTACGAGATGATCCGCTTCTCGGTCGCGATCCAGCGCGGCTGCTTCGGCGGCTGCACCTTCTGCTCGATCACCGAGCACGAGGGGCGCATCATCCAGAGCCGCTCGGAGGACTCGGTGATCCGCGAGATCGAGACGGTGCGCGACACCGTGCCCGGTTTCACCGGCGTCATCTCCGACCTGGGCGGCCCGACGGCGAACATGTACCGCATCGCGTGCAAGAGCCGCAGTATCGAGTCGGCGTGCCGCCGGCCCTCATGCGTCTATCCGGGCATCTGCAGCAACCTCGACACCGATCACGCGCCCCTCGTTCGTCTCTACCGCCGCGCGCGCGAGCTGCCGGGCATCAAAAAGGTGCTGATCGCCTCGGGGGTGCGCTACGACCTCGCGCTCGAGTCCCCCGAGTACGTGAAGGAGCTGGTCCAGCACCACGTCGGCGGCTATCTCAAGATCGCCCCGGAGGCGATCGCCGAGGGCCCGCTGAAAATGATGATGAAGCCGGGTCCCGGCGCCTACGACCGCTTCAAGGCGATGTTCGACAAGTACTCGGCCGACGCCGGCAAGGAGCAGTACCTCATCCCCTACTTCATCGCCGCGCACCCGGGGACGAGCGACGAGGACATGCTCGAGCTCGCGTTGTGGCTGAAGAAGAACGGCTTTCGCGCCGACCAGGTGCAGGCCTTTCTCCCGGGGCCGATGGCGACCGCCACGGCGATGTACCACTCGGAGCGCAACCCGCTGCGCAAGATCACGCGCGAGGGCGAGCGCGTCCGCGTCCCCAGGGGCCTGCGCGTGCGCCGCCTGCACAAGGCGTTCCTGCGCTATCACGACGCCAACAACTGGCCGATGCTGCGCGAGGCGCTCAAGGCGATGGGGCGCGCCGATCTCATCGGCCCGGGCAAGCGCCACCTCGTTCCCGCGTGGCAGCCGGCGGGAACGGGCGAGCAGCACGAGGGCCGGCGCCGGCCGTCAGGGGGAGCGGGGCGCTTTCGCACCCAGCACACCGGATTGCCCGACGCGCAAAGAGCGCTCAAACGGGGCAAGGCCGCCCGCTAGCGCGCCAGGGGCCGCTCGCATCGGACCTTGCCCACTTCCCGCCCATTCCTGTTTTGCCCCGTGCGATGTTCGAGCGAGTGGGCAGGGCATCCGATCCGCCGGGCGCCGCCCGCGGGTTTGATTTTTGTATTCCGATGAGATAGGTTCAAGCGCTTGATCCGCTGCCTCGGGGAAGGCAGCGCACGAATCCAACCCAGGAGGACACCCATGATGAGGCACGACTCTCTGCGTTTCAGATCCGGCGCAGCATCCGTTGCGCTGTTCGCCGCCGCCTTGCTCTGCGCGTCGCCGGGCGCCGCGTACGGGGACAACGACTGCGCCGGAAAAGGCTCGATCCGGCTCGTGAACGGCAGGATCCACACCATGGACCGGCACGATAGCGTGGTGTCCTCGGTGCTGATCGAAAACGGCGAATTCGCGGCGGTCGGCGGTCACGGCGCGGGCGGCTCCGGCGGCTGCACCCGGGTGATCGACCTCCGCGGCCGCACGGTGGTGCCGGGGCTCATCGACAACCACAATCACATCATCCTGCTGGGGCTGCGACCCGGACACGACGTGCGCCTCGACAAGGCCCGCTCGATCGGCAAGGCGCAGGAGCTGCTCGCCGCCAAGGCCGCGACGGTGCAACCCGGCGAGTGGGTCGTCACCCTGGGCGGGATCCATCGCAACCAGTTCGTGCCCCCGCCCGCCGCGGCTCGCTTTCCCAACCTCACCGAGCTGGATGCGGCACTCCCGGCCAATCCGACCTTGTTGTTCGAGAGCTTTTTCGGACCCAGCCAGACGAATTCGCTGGGCAAGGCGTTCTTCGAAAGCAAGGGCGTCGCCGTCGGCGCGGACGGCTCGATCGCGACCGGTCCCTCCTCCCTCCAGGCTCTCCAGGCGCTGCGCGATCTGCCGCAGCACAACAACCTGCAGGCGCAGATACGGGGCCTGGTGGATGCGCTGCAATTCGGACTCTCCGTCGGTCTGACCACGCACCTCGATGAGGGGAGCTTCCACTTCGCCGAGTCGTATTTCGGCAACACGGGCAGCACCGCAGATGGCCTCGCGTCCTTCGATCAGTACCGGGCGTTCGATTCCGTGAAGGCGCTCCACGCGATGGGCGAGCTCCCGGCGCGCGTTCAGATCAATTACCTGCATATCGAGCCGGACGCCGCGACGCCGCAGCTCGCGCAGCGGCTGAACAACACCACCACCCTGCTCGGCGACGAGTGGCTGTCGAACGGCGGCATCGGGGAATTCACCGGCGGCTCGCCGTTCGGCGGCCTCGGTTCGCCGGCCTGGATGAACGGCACGCGCCTGGTGGCCCAGCACGGCTGGCGCAACGAGAACCACTCACTCGGTTCCAGCGACTTCGCCGTCATTCTGGATTTCTGGGACCGGGTGAATACCGAGCTCAAGACGACCGGCATTCCGCAGACGCCCGCGGCGCCCGACCCGCTGAAGCGGACCATCGTGGATCCGGACGGCATCACCCAGCTGCGCTGGGTGGTCGCCCACGTGCCGTTCATCACGCCGGCTTACATCGAGCTCTCGAAGAGGCTGGGTGCGGGCCTGAGCGTGCTCGGCGGGTGGCGCTGGCTGAGCGGAACGGCGACCGGCAACGGTCCGCCCTTCCGCACGATCCTCGATCTCGGGGCGCGTGCCGGGATGAGCTCCGACGGCATGCAGATCTCGGTGATGGACCCGTGGACCGGAATGTACTATGCCGTGACCGGGAAGAATGCCCGGGGCGTGCTGATCAACGGCGGCCAGACCATCAGCCGGAAGGAAGTTCTGCGTCTCTACACGGCGGACAACGCCTGGTTCCTCGGACCGCACTGGGAGAAGAAGCTCGGGACGATCGAGAAGGGCAAGTGGGCCGACCTGGCGGTGTTGAGCGACGACTACTTCGACGAGTCGAAGGTTTCCGACGAGCAGATCCTGGATATCCGCTCGGTCCTGACCATCGTCAACGGCAGGGTCGTGCACGACGAGATGGAGCACAGTACCAGGCAGAAGAAGTTCAGCTCACGATAGACGCGGCCCGGGCCCCCTAGGGAAGCTCTGATCAACTCTGACGTTAATCAGAGCATCCCTAGCGCAGCCGGTTTACTTCACCCCCGCGAGCCAGGCCGTGGTCGCGGGCACCGCGCCGATCTCCTCGGCAGAAAAACTAGTAGACTCGACGGCTCTGCCCGGGCATGGCGCCCCGCCCGGTCTCCGGAGCGGAATTGCCGCGCCGTTTTGTCAAAAGGAGCCCAGGTGGCCAGGAAAAAGCCCGCACTCCGCCGTTCGCGCAAGCGCCCGGCCGCGCCGAAAGCCACCCTCGCGGCCCACTCCGGCGATCAGCGTCTCGAGAGCCTTCTCGAGCTTTCCTCCGAGTGGTACTGGGAGCAGGACGAACGTTACCGCTTCACGCTGCTCAAAGGCGCGGGCTTCGGCCGGACCGGTATCGACGCGCAAGAATACATCGGGACCTGCCGCTGGGACCATGGGGCGGTGCCGGTCGGCGACGAGGGCCGCTGGGACGCGCACCGGGCCGCGCTCGAGGCGCGCCGTCCCTTCACCCATTTCATCTACCGGCGCCCCGGCGTGCAGGGGGAAACGCGCTACATCAGCGCGAGCGGCCAGCCCGTTTTCGATGCGAAAAAGCGCTTCATCGGCTACCGCGGCATCGGCAAGGACATCACGGCCGACACGCGTGCGGACCAGCTGCTGCGGCTGGAGCACCTGGTGGCGCGGTCGCTCTCGGAGGCGGAAAGCGCCTCCGCCGCGCTCACCACGGTGATCCGCGCCATCTGCGAGGCGCAGAACTGGGAATGCGGCCGCTACTTCGGCTGGGACGACCGGGCGCGCGCCGCGATCTTCCGCGAGTTCTGGCACGTGCCGGAGGCGGCGCTCGAGGTGTTCATCGAAAAGTCGCGCACCCTCACCTACACCCCGGGGGCGGGCCTGATCGGGAGGGTGCTGGGAACGGGCGAGCCGATGTGGGTCACCGATCTCGCGAAGAACGAGACGACGAAAGCGGGGATCGCGCGCGACGCCGGCATGCACGGCGCGTTTCTCTTCGCGGTCACCTCGGAGGGCAAGCCGATCGGGGTGCTCACCTTCCACAGCCGCCAGGTGCGCGACCCCGACGAGCGCCTGCTGCTGGCGGTGCGGGTGATCGGCGGCCAGATCGGCCAGTTCGAGCAGCGCCGGCGGGCCGAGGAACGCGTCCAGCACCTGGCGACGCACGACGCGCTCACCGGCCTGCCGAACCGCATGATGTTCGGCCAGCTCCTCAACCACGAGATCCAGGCGGCGCAGCGCTACCGCCGCAGCTTCGCCGTGATGTTCATGGACCTGGACCGCTTCAAGTTCGTCAACGACACGCTCGGGCACGAGGCGGGGGACCAGCTCCTTCAGGAAATCAGCACGCGCTTCAAGGCCTGCCTGCGGGCGAGCGACATCGTTTCCCGCATGGGCGGGGACGAGTTCGTGGTGCTCCTCCAGGAGGTGAACGACGCCGAGCAGGCCGCCACGGTGGCGCGCAAGCTGCTCTCCGCCGCGATCAAGCCGTTCCTAGTGATGGGGCAGGAGTGCCGCGTCACCGCCAGCATCGGCATCTGCCTGTACCCGAAGGACGGAGCGGACGAGGCTTCGCTGCTCAAGAACGCGGACATCGCGATGTACCTCGCCAAGGAAGAGGGCAAGAACAACTTCCAGTTCTTCTCCGAGGACATCCGCATCCAGTCGCTCGAACGCCAGACGCTCGAAACCAGCCTGCGCCACGCGCTGGAGCGCAACGAGTTCTACCTGCACTACCAGGCGAAGCTCGATCTCAGGACGCAGCGGATCACCGGCGTCGAGGCGCTGCTGCGCTGGCGCCATCCCGACCTCGGCATGGTCCCGCCCGCCAAGTTCATCCCGGTTGCGGAGGAAACCGGCCTGATCGTGCCGATCGGCAGATGGGTGCTGCGGACGGCCTGCGCGCAGAACGTCGCCTGGCAGAACGCAGGCCTGCCGCCGCTGTGCATCGCGGTCAACCTGTCGGCGCGCCAGTTCGCCGACGAGAGCCTCATCGAGGACATCGCGGAGGCGCTCCGGGAAAGCGGCATGAAACCGGAGCTGCTCGAGCTCGAGCTCACCGAAGGCATGGTGATGCAGAGCCCGGAGCGCGCGAGCCGGGTCCTCACCGCGATCAAGAAGGTCGGCTCGCGCATCGCGCTCGACGATTTCGGCGTGGGCTACTCCTCGCTCGCGCAGATCAAGCGCTACCCGATCGACACTCTCAAGGTCGACCGCTCCTTCATCCGCGACCTGGAGAACAACGCCGAGGACCGGGCGATCACCGAGGCGATCATCAGCATGGGCAGGACGCTCAGCCTCACGGTCGTCGCCGAAGGGGTGGAGACCCGGGAGCAGCAGAGCTTCCTCGCCGACCACGCCTGCGACGAGATGCAGGGCTTCTACTTCAGCAAGCCGATCGGCGGCGCGGAGTTCGCGACTTTCCTGAAGGAGCACGCCGCGCGGCGCTGACCCCGAGGCGGCGCAGCCGCCTCGCCCCGGTGTGGGACGGAAGTGGGCAGGATCGCCCGCCGGTGTGACTTGACCCGGTCCGCCCGGCAAGGCGATGATTGCCGGCACCGGGGAGACCTCGATCGCATGTTCACCGCCACCGCGGGCATCGTCCTGCCTACCACCATCATCGGCTCGCTGCCGCGCCCGGCGTGGTACACGGAAAATCTCGGGCACCGCAATTTCCGCGAGGCGATGGTCGATCGCAATTACCGCGAGCAGTATCTCGACGCAGTGTCCTCGTACCTGCGCGACCAGGAGACCGCGGGGCTGGACATCGTGACCGACGGCGACTGCCGCTTCGACGCCGACGTCGGCGGCCACAACTGGTTTTCGTACCCGCCGATCCGCATGCAGGGATTCGGCGGCGCCTACGCCTACCGCACGCAAGGCGGGCGCGCCGGGCTGCCGCACCAGCGCGGCCACATCCTCCACGACATTCTGGAAGCGCGCATCATGCCCGATCTCGTCGGTCCGGTCGGCCGCGGGACGCTGCAGTACGCCGCGATCTGGAAGGCGGCGCAGCGACTCACGCCGCGGCCGGTGAAATTCGGCACGATCACGCCGGAGCTGATCGCGCTCGCGGTGCGCGACCTGCATTACAAGGACCAGCGTAAGGCGGTCCTCGCGATCAGCGACGCGCTGCACGAGGAGCTCGCCGAACTGGTCGAGGCCGGCTGCAAGCTGATCCAGATGGAGGAGACGCAGATCCACCTGCTCGCGGCGAAGGGCCTGGTCGACAAGGTGCTCAACCCGGAGTTCATGGTGGAGGTGTTCAACAACACGGTCCGGGGCCTGCGCGGCAAGGCCGAGATCTGGTGCCACACCTGCTGGGGCAATCCGGCGGCGCAGCGCCTGTTCACCACCCAGCCGAGCTACGTCCCGGCGATCGAATACCTCAACCGCATCGACGCCGACGTCGTCACCTTCGAGAACTGCAGCTCGGGCGGCGCCGACCTCGAGGCGATCGGCAAGGGCATCCGCGACAAGAAGATCTGCATCGGCGTGGTCGACCACCACACGCTGCAGGTCGAGACCCCCGAACAGGTCGCGGCCATGATCCGCAATGCGTTGAAACACATTCCGGCCGAGCGGCTGGTGCTCGCCTCCGACTGCGGCATGGGACGCGAGGGCATGAGCCGCCGCCACGCCTTTCACAAGATGGTCTCGATCGTTCTCGGGACGAACCGGGTGCGGCGCGAGCGAGGACTCCCCGAGGCAGCCTGCCTCGCCGCCGACGAAAGATTCTCGATGGTGGAAGATCGCTAGTTCGAAGCAGGTTTACAACAAGGAGGAGCACATGAGATACGTCGTTCGCCTTTCCATCCTCGCCGCCGCGGCGATGCTGGCCGCGCCCGCGCCCGCGCTCGCGAAGGAATACAAGATGACCATAGGGTCGAGCCATCCGCCGGTGCTGCCGTGGACCCTGCCGCTCAAGACGCTGATCGTCCCGGAGTCGAACAATCGGCTCAAGGCGTCCGGCTCGCCGGACACGATCAAGTGGACCGAGGCCTACGCCGGCGCGCTCTACGACTTCAACAACACGCTCGAGGGCGTGGGCGACGGCCTCGCCGACATCGGCTGGGTCGGCTCGCTGTGGGAGCCCGCGAAGCAGCCGCTGCAGAACGCCGCCTACTACTCGCCCTTCGTCACCGGCGACGTCTACGCGATGATGGCGATCCAGAACAAGTTGATGGCGGACGTGCCGGCCTTCGCCGCCGAATGGACGAAGTACAACACGGTGTTCCTCGGCGCGCAGGTCGCCGACACCTACCACCTGGTCACCAAGTTCCCGGTGAATTCGCTCGCCGACCTCAAAGGCAAGAAGCTGCTCGCTCCGGGCGCGATCGCGAGCCGCGTGCAGGGCATGGGCGCGGTCCCGGTCGACGCCGGGCTGCCGGTGTTCTACAACATGCTGCAGACCGGTGTCGCCGACGGCGCGGTGATCCTGATCACCGGCGTGCTGCCCTTCAAGCTCCAGGAAGTCGCGCCCTACATCACCAAGGTCGACCTGGGCGCGGTGTTCTCCGGGGCGCTCGCCATGAACAAGAAGACCTGGGATTCGCTCCCGCCGCACATGAAGGACCTGTTCCGGGGGCTCGGCCGCGACTACGCCAAGATGTGCGCCGACCTGACCGCGCAGCGCGAGGCCGGTACCTGGGCCGCGCTCGCCAAGATGCCCAACGTGAAGATCTCGGAATTCCCCGCGGCCGAGCGCCTCAAGTGGGCGAACGCGCTCCCCGACGTCGCCGGCGACTGGGCACGCCGCAACGGCGATGCCGGGCGGCAGGTGCTCAAGATCTTCATGGACGAGGCGCGCAAGCACGGCGCCAAGCCGCTGCGCGACTGGGACAAGGGGCTCTGATCGAAGGCGCCCTTCGGCAATGAACGCCGCCCGCGCGGCGCCGGCCGCGCGAGCGGGCGCCGGGCTTTTCGCTCGCCTGGCGCAGGCCCTGCGCGCCCTGACGCTGGCGATGAACGGCGTCGGGACGCTGTGGATTTTCGGCCTGATGTTCCTCATCTGCGCCGACGTCGCCGGGCGCTACCTGTTCGATGCGCCGATCAAGGGCGCGGCGGAGATGGTCGGCTACTCGATCGTCACCGCGGTATTCCTGCAGTTCGCGAGCACGCTGCGGGTCGGGCGCTTCACCCGCGTCGAGATCCTGATCGAGCGGCTGGAGGCGACGCGGCCCGCCGCCGGTTTCGCCATCGCCGCCGCCTTTCATCTGATCGGCGCCGCGGTCTTCGCCATCATCGCCTGGGGCGCCTGGCCCAAGCTCGCGGACGCCTGGGCCAACGACGAGATCACCGGCACCCCCGGCGTGTTCACCTTCCTCATCTGGCCGTTCCTCGCGGTCATCGTCGCGGGCGCCGCCGTCACGGGCGTCGAGTTCCTGATCCAGTTCGCGGAGACGGCGCGGCGCGCGCTCGCCGCGTGGCGCCGTCCGGCGCGGGGCGACCTCCCGCCTTGGCCCGCGATCGCGGTCTACGCCGCGGCGCTCGCTTTCCTCGCCGCGTTCGCCCAGCTCGATCTCTCCAGCGCGCAGCTCGGCCTGCTGGGCGTCGGCTGCATGGTGCTGCTGCTCCTCGCCGGCCTGCCGATCGGGCTGGTGATGATCGTCAGCGGCTTCTGCGGCATCTGGCTGATCCGCGGCGACCCGGGCCTCTCGGTGCGCACGCTGTCGCAGAGCTCGACCGAATACCTCAACAGCTATTTCTTCGGCGTGGTGCCGCTGTACGTCCTCATGGGGCTCCTCATCAGCGTCTCCGACGTCGGGCGCGACACCTTCGCGGTCGCCCGCTGGCTGCTGCGCGGCGTTCGCGGCGGCCTGGGCGTCGCCACCGTGGCGGCGAATGCGCTGTTCGCCGCGGTCACCGGCTCCTCGATCGCCTCGGCCGCGGTGTTCACCAAGATCGCCACCCCGGAGATGCTGCGCCACGGCTACACGCCGCGCTTCTCGGTCGGCGTGGTGGCCGGGTCCTCGGTGCTCGGCATGCTGATCCCGCCGAGTTTGCTGTTCATCGTCTACGGCTTTCTCGCCGAGGAGTCGGTGGGCCACCTGTTTCTCAACGCCATCGTGCCGGGCCTGGTCCTCGCCGCGGCGATGTCGCTGATGATCGTGCTGATGGCGACGTTCTGGCCCTCCCAGGTCGGCGGCACGGCGGTCGGGGCGCACGAGGAGGCCTCCGAAAGCGTGACCAGCGCCGCGCTCAAGCTCGGTCCGATCCTGCTCCTCGTGGTCGTCGTGCTCGGCGGCATCTACGGCGGCATCTTCACCCCCACCGAATCGGGCGCCGCGGGGGCGCTCGGCGCGCTGCTGATCGCGCTTTCGCGGCGCAAGCTCACCTGGCGCAACCTGTGGGAGACGATGGTCGAGGCCGGCTACGTCACCGTGTCCATCCTGTTCCTGATCCTCGGCGCGCGCGTCTTCGGGCAGATGCTCGCGATGTCGGGTCTGCCGCAGCAAATGAGCGCTTTGGCCGCGGGCGCCGGCTTCGGACTTTCCGGCTTCGTGCTGCTCTACGTGCTGCTGGCAATCGTGCTCGGCTGCATGCTCGATTCGGTGTCGATCATGGTGATCACCCTGCCCTTCGTCGTCCCGGTGGTGAAGGCCCTGGGCGGGGACCTGATCTGGTTCGGCGTGGTCGCGGTGGTGGCGATCGAGATCGGCCTGCTCACCCCGCCGTTCGGCATCTCGGTCTACGTGGTCAAGTCGACGCTCGACGACCAGCGCATCACCCTGAGGGAGATCTTCTCCGGCGCCTTTCCCTTCGTCGTCGTGATGGTGCTGGTGACGGCGCTGCTCATCGCCGTTCCGCCGCTCAGCCTGGTGTTCAGGTAGCGGCACCCGCGCTCCCGCGAAGCGACTTATACTTTCCGCGAATCCGCGTCCGAGCCCGCCCGAGGAAGCGGCCGCGCGGCCACACACAGGGAGAATTCCGATGAGACTGCTCGCAATCGCCGCGGCGTCGATCTTCGCCGCCTCGCCCGCCCTCGCCCAGGACCCGGCCGCCAACTATCCTTCGAAAACGATCCGCATCTACGGCCAGGGGACCGGCAGCACCGCCGACTACCTCTCGCGCTACATCGCGCTGAAGCTCACCGAGCGCTGGGGTCAGCCGGTCATCGTCGACAGCCGCGCCGGCGCCGGCGGCACGATTCCCGCCGACGCCGTCGCCAAGGCCGCGCCCGACGGCTACAACCTGGTCATGGGCCACGCCGGGCCGTTCGTCTCCGCGGTGACGCTCTACGCGAAGACCCTGCCCTACGACCCGATCCGCGACTTCGAGCCGATCACCCGGGTGGCGACCGGGGTCACCGTGCTCGTCACCAACCTCAAGGTGCCGGTGTCGAACGCGCAGGAGCTGATCGCGCTCGCGAAGCAGAAGGGCGATCTCACCTACGGCTCGGCCGGCAACGGCTCGATCAGCCATCTCACCGGCGAGCTCCTGAAGCAGGTGACCGGGATCCCGCTCCAGCACATCCCCTACAAGAGCGCCGGCAACGCGCTCACCGCGGTGCTCGCGGGCGAAGTGCAGGTGTCGTTTCTCTCGCCGCTCACCGCGCACGCGCAGCTGCAGAGCAAGCGGCTCAAGGCGCTCGCGGTGTCGAGCACGACGCGCTTCCCCAGCGTTCCGGAAATCCCCAGTGCCGTCGAGGCGGGCATCCCCGGGATGATCGCGCAGCTGTGGTTCGGCCTGTTCACCACCGGCAAGACGCCCAGGCCCATCGTGATGAAATTGAACCGCGAGATCGTCTCGATCCTCAACGATCCGGCGACCCGCGCGGCGATCCTCAAGCAGGGCATCGAGACCACGCCCTCGACGCCCGAGGAGCTGGGCGAATGGGTGAAGAGCGAACTCGCGCGCTGGACGCCGATCATCCAGGCGACGGGAATCCGGGCGGACTAGCGCCCTTCATGAAATACCGCAAGCTCGGCGCGAACGGCCCGACGGTCTCGGCGATCGGCCTGGGGGCGGGCAGCGCGACCACGAATTTCGGCGAGCGCGACGACGAGGTGCAGATCGAAACCGTGCAGCGCGCGCTCGATCTCGGAGTGACGCTCCTCGACACCGCCGACCGCTACATGAAGGGCCGGCACGAGCGCATGCTCGGGC
>JBATEB010000041.1:0-13135 GCA_049663805.1 Burkholderiales bacterium
CAGGCGAGACGCGCAGGAGCACCAGCGCCCTTGTCCCGCCGTCTCCGACGAAGCGCACTTCACCCGCCTTTCTCAGGGATTCGGCGTCCTTGAGCTGCACCTGGGCGGAGACTTCGATGCGGCCGGCGTCGCTGATCGCGACCAGCGGGCTGCCGGGCGCCGCCAGCTCGCCGACCTGTCCGAGCCGCTCGCGCACGATCGCCGGGAAAGGAGCGCGAACGCTGCACTTGCCGACCGCGCGCTCCGCGCCGTCGAGCTGGGCGCGGGCCTGCTCGCCTTCCGCGCGAAGCACCTGGACTTCGGTTTCCCGCGAGGCGACCGCTTCCCTGGAGAAGAAACCATGAGAGGCGAGCTCGCGCGCGCGCGCGAGCTGCTGCTCCGAGAGCGAGAGGCGGGCGCGCACGGCCTCGAGAGTCGCAGTCGCGCGCTCTCGCGCGAGCTCGTGGTCGCGGCATTCGATCCGGGCGAGGACCGCTCCAAGCGCCACGCGCTCGCCGACCCGTACCGGGATGGCCTCGATCCGGCCGGAGATCTCGGCAGCGATGCGCGATTCATTGAGCGATACCGCCTGCGCCGAGGCCTCGCGCTCGGGATAGATCGCGATCTCCGACAGCGGCTTGATCGCGACGGCCGGCAAGGCGGGAGCCACCTGGGCGTAAGCCGGCACGGCCAGCGCGGTGGCGAGCGGCACGAGAAGGGCGCGCATCGGGGATGACTTCCGGGAAGTCGGGGAGGCGTGTGCGCGAGATGATAGCAGGCCGGCCATCCCGCTACGGGGTCGCATTCACCCGCCGCGCTGGAAGCCTGCTCCGCCCTCCTCGCTCGTTGTATGCCGCGCCGGGAGGGGGCGCGAATCGGCCTCGTGCGACGATTCCCCTTGCCGTTTGGCCCAGCGGGTGCTATCGCTAGATAGGGAATTTCACCGAAGGAGGGCCCATGATCCGCAAGGTCGTCTATTTTTCCATGCAGGTTCCGAACCGCCCCGGCGTGGGCGTCGAAATGCTGAAGTCCATTGCCAAAGGAGGACAGAACCTGCTCGCCTTCACCGGTTTTCCGAATCGAGGCGGAGCGCAGGTGGACTTCGTCCCCTCGGATCCGGTCGGGTTCGCGCGCGGGGCGAGGAAAGCGGGCGTGAAGCTGAGCAAGCGCAAGACCGCGTTCCTGGTTCAGGGTGAGGATCGCGTGGGGGCGCTGGTGCGCGTTCTCGACGTCCTCGCGAAGGCGAAGATCAACATGGTCGCGATGGACGCGGTGACCGCGGGGAGCGGCCGCTTCGGCGCGGTTTTCTGGGTCAGGCCCGGGAACGTCGGGCGGGCCTCGCGGCTGCTGCACGCAAGATAACCCGCCGGCTTCCGCGGAGCGCGGTGGTACGGGCTAGCGCAGGCGGATGCTGTTCAATTCGTCCCACAGCGGCCTGCCGGAGTCCCCGGCAAGCCACCAGGCGATGAGGACCGCTCCGAGGACCACGACGAGGTACTCGGCGACTTCGATCCAGAGGTGGCGATCAACCATGTTTGGCGTCAATCCGGTTTGCCATACGATGAGCATAGACCCGGCCCGGTCAAAGGGAAAGTCAGGTAAACCCCTACAGGGAGAAAAAGTCACAGTCCGGCGACGGGCGGACTATAGGGCGCCGGCTTTTTTCAGGAGGGCCGCGACGGCCTCGGCGAGCCGCGCGTAGCCCGCGGCGTTGGGGTGTACCAGGTCGGATTTCAGCGAGTTGTCCCTGAGGATCTTCTTGAGCGCCGTGTCCTCGTAGGGCAGGCGCAATTCGCTCGCGATGTCGGCGTACAAGGCCGCGGGCGAAGGCAGCAGGCCGGGCTTGGGCACGCCGATCAGGACCACCTCGGCGCCCCGGGCGCGCGCGAGACCCACCATGGCGCGGAGGTTGTTCGCGACTTGCGCCTCGTCGAGCTTCCTCAGGAGATCATTCCCGCCGTGGCACAGGATCACGAGCTGCGGCCTGGCATCATCCAGGGCCAAAGGCAGGCGCGCCAGGCCCGAAGCGCTCACTTCGCCCGGAACGCCCGCGGACACGACCTTGCGGCCGATCAGCGCCTGCAGCCGCGCCGGGTAGCTCTGGTCGGCCTGCGCGCCGGTGCCGAAAGTGAGGCTGTCGCCGAAGGCGAGCACCACCGCATCGGGCGCAAGCCGCGGGAGTTTCGGGCCGCCGCCGCAGGCGGCGGCGAGCAGCACCAGGACGATCAGCGCGCGCCGCGCAATCCTCACGCGTCTTCCGGCCCGGGAACGCCCGCGCATTCCTCGAAAATCCGCGCGCGGCAGCCTGCGCAGATCGAGCGGTCCAGGCGCGTGAACGCCCCGGCGATCGCCTCGCGCTTGCCGGCGAAGATGTTTTCGCGGCCGATCTCCGCCATGCTGCCGCTGCGCTCGAACAGCTCCTCGACCGGCTCCCTCAGGCTGTAGAAATAGAGCCCGCCTCCCGCGCCGCGCCGCCGGCGGGCCTCGGCGACCAGGAGGTCCGCACCGGCGAGGTCGACGAAGTTGATGCTCTTCGACATGAGCAGCAGGTGTTTCTGGCCCGGAGAGTGCTCGCGCAGCGTATCGAAATGGCGCTCGACGTGCCCGGCGGCGCCGAAATAAATCGAGCCCTCGATCCGCAGGATCTTGAGCTGCGGGCATTCGAGGAGGTTGTCCTCGACCTCGGTCATCTTGCGCTGGCTGTGGCGCGGGTCGGGAACGAGGCTGCGCATGATCGGGTGGGAAGTGCGGTTGAGGTACAGCGCGAGCGATGCGGCGACACCCACCAGGACGGCAAGCTCGAGATCGAGCAGCAGCGTCGCGAAGAAAGTGACGGCCAGCACGACACTCTCGCTGCGGCTCGCGGCGAGGATCGCCCGAATGCGGGCGAGGTCGATCAGCCTCCAGGCGACCATGAACAGCAGCCCCGCGACGACCGCCATCGGCAGATAGGCGGCGAGGGGCGCGACCCCGAGGAGCAGCACGACCAGCAGCACCGCGGCGAACACCGCGGAGAGCGGGGTGCGCGCGCCCGCGTCGTAGTTGACGCCGCAGCGGTTGACCGAGGCGCTCGTCGGAAACCCGGAGAACAGGGCCGCGGCGATGTTTCCCAGCCCCTGGCCGATGAACTCCTGGTTGTTGTCCAGGCGCTGCCCCGACTTCAGCGCGACCGAATGGGTGATCGATATCGTCTGGGTCAGCGCGACCAGCGACACCGCGATCGCCGCCCCGAGCAGCTCCTTCAAGGTGCCGGGCGAGAGATCGGGGACCGAAAACGGAGGCAGGCCGCGCGGCAGCGCGCCGAGAAACCGCAGGCCGCTGCGCTCGGGGCCGAGCCATCGATCCAGCAGGAAGGCGAAGACTCCGCCGATCAGCGTCGCGGTGAGCATCGCCGGAAATTTCGGGAAGGTGCGGCGCGAGGCGATGCCAGCAGCCACCGTGACGGCCGCCACGACGAACACCCACTCCCGCGCCTCCCCGATGTGTGCCAGCGTGCCGAGCATCAGCCCGGTGAAACCGGTCGCGGGCGGGGTGCGGATGCCGAGGAAATTCCCGAGCTGGCTGGCGAAGATCAGCACGCCGATCGCGGCGGTGAATCCGACCACGACCGTGCTCGACATGAACTTGAACAGCGATCCGAGCTTGAGCGCGCCCAGCGCGATCATGATTATTCCCGACATGAAGGCGAGCGTCAGCGCGAGCTCGATGTAGTGCGGCGTGCCGGGCACCGCGAGCGGGCTGAGGGCGGCGAACACCACCAGCGACACCGCGTTGGTGGGCCCGGACATGGCGTGCAGTGAGGAGCCGAACAGCGCCGCGACGATCGCCGGCACCATCGCGCAGTACAGGCCGTACTCGGGCGGAAGGCCCGCGAGCGTGGCGAAGGCGACGCCCTGCGGCAGCACGACGACCGCGCCGACCAGGCCGGCGAGCGCGTCGGCCCGGAGCGTCGCCGGATCGACCCGCGGCCACCATTTCAGGAACGGCAACAGCCGCCCGAGCGGCAGGTGAGGCGATGCGATGGCGCTGGACACGTCGTAGAGGCGGAAAAACTCATGGTATCAAACCGGTCGTCCGGATGCCGCGTGGTATGCTCCGGCGCTCCGCGAAACCGTGAAACCCGCCTTCCACAAACCCAGTCCCGCGGTCATGCTCGTCGCCGCGAGCCTGATCCTCACCCTCGCGCTCGGCATCCGCCACAGCTTCGGGCTGTTCCTGCAGCCGATGAGCATGGCGAACGGCTGGGGCCGCGAGGTGTTCGGTTTCGCGGTGGCGCTGCAAAACCTGCTCTGGGGGCTGACCCAGCCGTTTACCGGAATGCTCTCGGATCGATTCGGGGCGAAGCGCGTGCTGGCTGCGGGCGGCGTGATCTACACCGCGGGGCTGGTGTGTATGGCGAACTCGACCACCGCGCTCGGGCTCACTCTCGCGATCGGCGTGCTGGTCGGCCTGGGCATGAGCTGCACCACCTTCAACGTCGTGTTCGGCGCGCTGGGGCGCACGTTTCCGGCCGAGCGCCGCAGCGTCGTGCTCGGGATCTGCAGCTCGGCCGGCTCGTTCGGGCAGTTCGCGCTGCTGCCGCTCGCGCTCTTTCTCATCTCGACGGTGGACTGGTATTGGGCGCTGATCGGGCTCTCGCTCGCGGCCGCGGTCATGGTGCCGACCTCTCTCGGCGTCGCGGACCGCGGCTACGGCCATTCGCCTGCCGGCGCTACGGGTGTTTCTCTCAAGGAAGCGCTGTCCGAAGCGGTCGGGCACAAGGGCTTCTGGCTGCTCGGGATCGGCTACTTCACCTGCGGCTTCCAGATCGTCTTCATCGGCACGCACTTTCCGGCCTACCTGCTCGACCAGGGGCTGACCGCGCGCGACGGCACGGTCGCGCTCGCGCTCATCGGGCTGTTCAACATCTTCGGTTCCTACCTCGCCGGCCGGCTCGGCGCGCGCTACTCGAAGACCTATCTGCTCTCGGGACTCTATGCCGTGCGCGGTCTCGCGATCGCGGTCCTGCTCGCGTTCCCGCTCACCCCGACGAGCGTGTACCTCTTCGCCGCGGTGTTCGGATTCACCTGGCTCGGGACCGTGCCGCTCACCAACGGCGTCGTCGCGGGGATGTTCGGCGTCAAGCACTTCGCCATGCTCGGCGGCCTGGTGTTCCTCTTCCACCAGGTCGGCGCCTTCTTCGGCGGCTGGCTGGGCGGCTGGGTCTTCGACCACACCGGCTCGTACCGGCTCGTGTGGATCGCCGCCATCGCCCTGTCCGCCGTCGCCGCGGTGGTCAACCTTCCCATCGACGAACGCCCGGTCACCCGCGCGGGGAAACCTGCGGCGGCTTGAGTAGATGCAGTTCACCTGGGACCCGAGAAAGGCCGAGCAGAACCTCCTTGAGCACGGTGTCCCGTTCCAAGAAGCCACTACAGTTTTCGGTGATCCGTTGGCGGGAACCATTTCCGACCCCGATCATTCGGTCGGCGAGGAACGTCTGGTTACCATCGGGCAGTCGAGTAGCGGACAACTGCTCGTTGTATGCCACGTCGAACAAGGGGATATTATTCGCATTATCTCTGCTCGCCGAGCCACCCTGCACGAGCGTAAGAACTATGAAACCTAGAGCCCTTCGCGCCACCGAACCTGACATGCGCCCGGAGTATGACTTTTCGGGTGCCGTTCGGGGTAGATACTACAAGCGTTACCTCGAGAGCAGTAACGTTGTCGTTATCGAGCCCGATGTTCACGAGAAGTTCAAGAACGCAACGGCCGTGAACGAAGCTCTACGAACGCTCATTCGCGCAGCGGGCAGGCAACGTGGTTCGACAAAGCGACCTGCAGGACCACGCACTAGAACGGCGCGCAGCGGGGGTCGCTAACCGCGAACCGCAACGGTTCGTACTAGCTCGTGTGGATCTTCGCCATCGCCCTGTCCGTCGCCGCTGCGGCCGTCGGCCTGCCCGCCCTCCCATCACTCCGCCGCCACCAACCCCGCCCTGACCGGACGGCCAATTTCCCCCCGGTGTACCATTCCCCGTCGCTTCAGCTCCATTCAGGAGGGATCATGTCCCGATTTCTTTTTGTCGCCGGCGTCGCCATTCTTGCAGGCATCAGCGGGTGCGCCACGGAATCCTCGCGCAGTCTCCAGGTCGCCAAGGTCGAGTCTGCGACGAAGCCGTTCACCGGAACGCGAGTGCCCGTCTCGGTGGGCAAGTTCGACAATCGCTCCGGCTTCATGCGGGGCATTTTCACCGACGGGGTGGACCGCCTCGGCAGCCAGGCCAAGACGACGCTGACTTCCCACCTGCAGCAATCCAACCGGTTCAACGTGCTCGACCGCGAGAATCTCGCGGAAACGAAGCAGGAGGCGCAGTTCAAGTCCCAGAGCCAGTCGATCCGCGGCGCGGACTTCGTCGTCACGGGCGACATTTCGGAATTCGGCCGCAAGGACGTCGGCGACCGGCAGTTGTTCGGCCTGCTTGGCCGCGGCAAGACGCAGGTGGCGTACGCGAAGGTGACGCTCAACATCGTCAACAGTCTCACTTCCGAGGTCGTCTACTCGGCGCGCGGCGCGGGGGAATACGAGCTTTCGAACCGCGAAGTGGTGGGTTTCGGCGGAACCGCGGGCTACGACGCGACGCTCAACGGCAAGGTGCTCGACCTCGCGATGCGCGAGGCGGTCCAGAATCTGGTCGGTGGTCTGGACAGCGGGCAGTGGTCCGCCCGGGCGGCACGCTAGCGCGGGCAGCCCGAATGCACGGGAAGCTGGCCGCCGCCGTACTCGCGTGCGGCCTGGTCGCGGGCTGCGCGCACCCGACCCCGAGGCTGTACTACTGGGGCGGGTTTCAGGACCAGCTTTACCAGTATTTCAAGGCGGACAAGTCCGGTCCCGAGGAGCAACTGCGCGCGCTGGACGCCCAGGCCGAGGAGGCGCGCGCCCGGAGCTCGGTCTTGCCGCCCGGGTTCCGCGCCCACCTCGCGATGATCTATCTGCGGCTCGGACGCGACGGCGAGGCCAAACAGGCGCTAGAGGCGGAGAAGGCGAATTTTCCCGAATCTGCCCAGTACATGGATTTTCTGCTCAAGCACATGAAAGGGCCGAACCCTTGAGCCGCCTGCGCTTCGCAGCGCCCCTCGCCCTCGTCGCGCTGCTCGGGGCCTGCGCGACGCCGCAGCCCTACGATTACACCGCGTTCAAGCAGAACCGGCCGGTTTCGATGCTCGTTCTTCCGCCGATCAACGAGACCCCGGAGGTCGATGCCACCTACGGGGTGCTCTCCCAGGTCACCATGCCCCTTGCCGAGGCGGGCTATTACGTCGTGCCGGTGTCGCTGATGGACGAGACCTTCCGCCAGAACGGACTCAACAACCCGCCGGAGATCCACGACGTGTCGCCGCGAAAGCTGCGGGAAATCTTCGGCGCCGATGCGGCGGTCTACATCAAAGTGACGCAGTACGGCACGAGCTACGCGGTCATCGCCAGCGAAACCCGGGTTACCGCTGCGGCCCGTATTGTCGACTTGCGAACCGGCGAGCTGCTCTGGCAGGGCGGCGCCAGCGCTTCGTCGAGCGAAAACAGAAGCTCGAACCAGGGCGGCCTGGCGGGACTCCTGGTCCAGGCGATCGTCAACCAGATCATCGAAACGGCCTCCGACACGAGCTTCAAGTACGCGGCCATCGTGAGCCAGCGGCTGCTTTCCCCCAGGAAGAACGGGGTGCTCCATGGGCCCCGTTCGCCGAACTATCAAAAGGACTGATCGCGGATCGCCCCGTGTGGCGGTGTCCGACGAGGCTGAGATGCAAACCGCGATGGCGCCTGAAACGCTGATTCCGGCAAAGACTTCGCTTCTTTTCTTCGACATGCTGAACGGCCATGTCAAGAAGGACGACGCGGCGACGCGCGAGCGATACCGGCCGGTCGTGGCGAACGCCGTGCGGTTGCTCGAGCGCGCGCGCGCGAAGGGCGTGATGGTCGCGTACGCGAACGCGAGCCACCGCGCGGACGACCGCACCAGCGTGTACACCCTGCGCGACACCGACAACCGGCTGCGGCCGCTCGCGCCCGAGGCGAACCGGCCCGTGGTCGTCGCGGGGACGTGGGAGGCGCAGGTGATCGACGAGCTCGCGCCGCGCGAGCCCGATTACGTGATCCCGAAATACCGCTGGAGCGCGTTTCACCAGACCTGCCTCGACCTCGCGCTGCGCGCGCGCGGGATCGACACCGTCGTGCTTGCGGGCGGCTCGACGGACATCGGGATCGCGAGCACCGCGTTCGCGGCGCGCGATCTCGACTACCACCTCGTCGTCGTGCGCGACGCGTGCGTCTCGCCCGAAACCGACAACCACGACCAGTTCATGCGCCGCGTCTTTCCCCGCATGGCGCGCGTGCGCACGACCGACGAAGTGCTCGCGATGCTCGGTCCGCCTCGTCAGGGATGATGCGGCACCGGCGATCCGCGCGGTCCGCATTTCAATCGGCAGGATACTCACGGAGTGAACCGCGGCTAGGGAAGCGACCGAATCAAGCGGCAATATCTGGCGACGCGGCTCTCGGACGCAATGCGAGACTATGAGGAACGCTATGGCGAAGAAACGGATTGAAGTGGAAGCGGTAAGCGGTGATGTGTTCACCGATCTCGGCTACGCCGACGCAAAAGAGCGCCGGTTGAAGGTGCGTCTCGCGCTGGAGGTGAATCAAGTCCTCGAGAAGCGCGGACTGCCCCAGGCGCAGGCAGCGAAGCTTCTCGGGCTCCGCCAGCCGCACGTGTCGGATCTCGTCCGCTACCGGCTCAACCGGTTCTCGGTCGAGCGCCTGATGGAATTCCTGACCCTGCTCGGCAAGGACGTGGAGATTCGGATTACGCAACGGCCCGCACGCCGTTCGTCATCGTCGGTGCGCGTACATCACGTCGCATAACGGCGCTCCACAGGACCGGAGACGTGGATCCAGAGACTGCTAAAGGACTTGCCTCTACGTATATCGAAGTCCGCCGTATTGCGGTAGTCACTCCTTACGATAAAGTAAGGCTTTGTACTTTTTGTATGGATCCTCCATGACCACCGCCAGGCTGACCAGCAAAGGTCAGACGACCGTGCCGAAAGACATCCGGGACCACCTGCATCTGCGTCCGGGCGACCGCATCGAGTTTGTGATCGAGGCCGATTGCCGGGTTGTGCTTGTCTCCGCGCCATTCGATGCGGCCGACCTGGCGGGCGCGCTGCCGCGCCCGAAACGCCCGGTTTCACTCGGCGCAATGAAGGCGGCGATCCGCAAACGAGGAGGTCGGCGGTGAGGGGTCTGAGGTCACTATGTCGACGGTTGTTGCTGAAATCGAAGCCAGGATCAAGTCGTTGGGTCTCGAAGAAGATCGAGTTGATTCGGGCCCTCATCGCCGAACTCGATGGTCCGGCCGACTCTGGCGTCGAGCGCGCTTGGCCGGAAGAGGCGTAGAGACGGCACCGGGGAGCTGTCGAAGGAAAAGTGAAGCCGGTCCCGGGCGAGCGCGTCTTTGCGAACCTTCGCCCACGCCCGAAGCGATGATGCTTGAGTTCGACCCGAAGCGCAGATATCCTTGTGCTCAATTGGAGCCACCCCTATGCATAACGAATTCACCGCAGTAATCGAACGCGACGGCGATTGGTACGTTGCGTACTGCCCCGAAGTCCCGGGAGCGAACGGTCAGGGTCGAACGAAGGACGAGGCGAAGCAAAGCCTCACCGAAGCCATCGCGTTGATCCTCGAGGATCGGCGCGCAGATGGACTTCGCGCAATCCCTCCGGACGCTCTTCGAGAAACCGTCGTCGTTGAGTGAAACGGAGCAGCCTTCTCGCGCACCTGCGCAAGCACGGCTGCTATCTCAAGCGAGAGGGCGGGTCGCATTCGCTTTGGATCAACCCGCAAACCGGTGGGGTCGAAGCGGTTCCGAGGCACATAGAAATCTCCAATAACCTCGCTCGAAAGATCTGCCGCGGCCTCTCGATTCCCGATCCCGGCGGCGAATAAGCCGTTCGATATCTTCGGCGATCCTGTTCGAAAAGCGGATGATGCCCCGCTTCAGCGCCAACCTCAGCATGATGTTCGGCGAGGTCGAGCTGCCCGGGCGTTTCGAGGCCGCCGCGCGGGCCGGTTTCAAGGCCGTCGAGATCCAGTATCCCTACGCTTGGTCCCAGAGCCAGCTTGCACGGATCGCGCAGCACGCCGGTGTCGAGGTCGTCCTCATCAACCTGCCCGCGGGCGATTCCGACAAGGGCGACCGCGGGATCGGCTGCCTGCCGGGTCGCGTTGCCGAATTCCGCCAGGGCGTCGCGAAGGCGATCGATTACGCGAAAGCGCTCGGCTGCAAGCGGATGAATTGCCTCGCCGGTGTCGCGCCTTCGGGGCTTGATGAAGCGGAGCTGCGCGGGACCTACGTATCCAACCTCCGTTACGCCGCCTACGAGCTCGCGCGTCACGGCCTGACGCTCCTCGTCGAGCCGATCAGCACGCAGACCGTTCCCGGTTTTTTTCTCAGCCGGTCGTCGCAGGCGCTCGCCATCATGGATGAGGTCGACGCGCCCAACCTGAAACTGCAATACGACTTGTTCCACGCATACCTGATGGGCGACGATCTCGCCGGGACGCTGACGGCAAACCTCGCGAGGATCGGACACGTGCAGCTCGCCGACGCACCCGGACGCCACGAGCCGGGTACGGGCGAGATCGATTTTCCTCCCCTGTTCGACCTCATCGACCGGCTCGGCTACCAAGGCTGGATCGGCGCGGAATACGTCCCCTCGGGAAAAACCGAAGACAGTTTGGCGTGGGTGAAGAAATACTTGTAAGCTGCGCAGACAGCAAACGTTCACCGGAACCATGAACATCGCCGCAAGCGGCATCGATTTCATCCGCCAGGCGGAAGTCGCCTCGCGGCTTCGCCGTCTGCTGTCCGAGGACGCGGTGCTGAGCGCGAAAGAGGACACCCGCTCGTACGAATGCGACGGCCTGTCCGCCTACCGCCAGCTTCCCATGCTGGTGGCGCTGCCCTCGAACGAAGACGAAGTCCGGCAGGTGCTGCGCGCGTGCCGCGAGCTCAAGGTGCCGGTGGTCGCGCGCGGCTCGGGGACCGGGCTCTCGGGAGGCGCGCTGCCTCTGGCGAACGGCGTGCTGCTGTCGCTTTCGAAAATGCGGCGCATCCTCGCCGTCGATCCCGTGGCGCGCACCGCGCGCGTGCAGCCGGGCGCGACCAACCTCTCGATCTCGGACGCGGCCGCGCCCTACGGGCTGTTCTACGCGCCCGATCCCTCTTCGCAGATCGCCTGCTCGATCGGCGGCAACGTCGCCGAGAACTCCGGCGGCGTGCACTGCCTCAAGTACGGACTGACCGTGCACAACGTGCTGCGCGTGCGCGCGGTCACCATCGAGGGCGAGATCGTCGAGTTCGGCGGCGAGGCGCTCGACAGCCCCGGTTACGACCTGCTCGCGCTCACCATCGGCAGCGAAGGCATGCTCGCGGTCGTGACCGAAGTCCTGGTGAAGCTCCTGCCCGAGCCCGAGACGGCGCGCGTCGTCCTCGCCTCCTTCGACGACGTCGAGCGCGCCGGCAACGCGGTCGCCGAGCTGATCGCCGAGGGCATCATCCCCGCGGGGCTGGAGATGATGGACCGGCCCGCGACACGGGCGGTGGAGGATTTCGTCCACGCCGGCTACGATCTGGAGGCCGCGGCACTGCTGCTGTGCGAGTGCGACGGAACTCCGGAGGAAGTCGACGCGCAGATGTCGCGCGTCAGAGAGGTGCTCGAGCGCTCCGGCGCCGCCCGCCTGCGCGAGTCCTCCTCCGAGGCCGAGCGGCAGAAGTTCTGGGCGGGACGCAAGGCGGCCTTTACCGCCATGGGCCGCATCTCGCCCGACTACTACTGCATGGACGGAACGATCCCGCGGCGCCGTCTCGGCGAAGTGCTGCTGTTCATCGGGCAGATGGAGAAGAAGTACGGCTTGCGCTGCCCCAACGTGTTCCACGCCGGAGACGGCAACCTGCATCCGCTCATCCTGTTCGACGCCAACGACCCGGACCAGCTGCGCCGCACCGAGCTCTTCGCCGGAGAAGTGCTGGAAAAGTGCATCGAAGTGGGCGGCACCATCACCGGCGAGCACGGCGTCGGGATCGAGAAGATCAACCAGATGTGCGCGCAGTTCCGGGCGCCGGAAATCACCGCCTTTCACGCGGTCAAGCGCGCTTTCGACCCGGAGGGCCTGCTCAACCCGGGAAAGAACATCCCCACGCTGCAGCGCTGCGCCGAGTTCGGGAGGATGCACGTGCGCAGCGGGCAGCCGCGGCACCCCGACCTGCCGCGCTTCTAGCGCCGCGGACTTCGTTCCGGAAGGATCCGCTCTTGTCCGAGACAGTCCAGCGCTTCGCCGAAGTGGTTCGGGAGGCGGCGGCGAAAAAGCGCGCGCTGCGGCCGCGCGGCGGTGGGACCAAGGACTTCTACGGCCAGGCGCTCGAGGGGGAGACGCTCGACACGCGCGCCTGCGCCGGCATCGTCGCCTACGACTCGAGCGAGCTCGTCATCACCGCGCGCTGCGGCACCGGACTCGCCGAAATCGAGGCCGCAATGGGCGAGCGCGGGCAGATGCTCGGCTTCGAGCCGCCCCATTTCGGGCCCGGCGCGACCCTCGGCGGGGTGGTGGCGGTCGGACTCTCCGGACCGCGCCGCGCGGCGGTGGGCGCGGTGCGCGATTTCGTGCTCGGGGTGAAGATGATCGACGGCCGCGGGGAGATCCTGTCCTTCGGCGGGCAGGTGATGAAGAACGTCGCCGGCTACGACGTCTCGCGCCTCATGGCCGGGTCGCTCGGCACGCTCGGGCTGATCCTCGAAGTCTCCCTCAAGACACTGCCGAAGCCCGAAGCCGAGGCGACCCTCAGGCTCGAGCTGCCCGAGGACAAGGCGATCGAGACGCTCAACCGGTGGGCCGGCAAGCCGCTGCCGGTGAGCGCCAGCGCCTGGACCGACGGCGAGCTCGGCGTGCGCCTGTCGGGGGCCGCGGCCGCGGTCGAAGCGGCGCGCAAGAAGATCGGCGGCGAGATCGAGGACGTCGAAAAGGCCGCGGTCTTCTGGAGGGGCATTCGCGAGCACACCGCTCCCTTCTTCCGCAGCCCGGCCGGCCCGGCGTCTCCGCTGTGGCGGATCTCGG
>JBATEB010000042.1:0-6812 GCA_049663805.1 Burkholderiales bacterium
CCGAGATAGGCATCGGGCGACACCGCGGTGGGCGTCAGCGTTCCGGTCGGAGGGTTGAGAACCGGCTGACCGTCCGGGGACAGGCCGGGCAGGTAAGTGAAATTCGGGTCGTAGCCGACCCCGTTGAAGCCGTTCTCTCCCCCGGCTTCGAACGGCGGGTCGCCTCTCTGGCAGGCGGTGTTGCCGACGCTGGTGGTCATGCACGCGTTGTTGTCGTTGACGTAGTCGGGGTTGAAGTCGCGCGCCATGCTGCCCGAGTCGTCGAGGATGAACAGGAGATTGGGCAGGAAACCCAGGCCCGCAGCGGAACCCAGGGGCGAGTTGGAGATGTCGGTGACCGCCGCGAAGGCTGGCGGGGTCGCCAGGCAGGCGGCCGCCAGGTACGCCGTCATCCGTCTTGACCAAAAGGTTTTCATGAAGCTCTCCTGCAAACTAACGGGCGAGGGTTTGAACGATGGCCACCGAATTGCGCGGACCGACTGCGCGCGCCGTGACGCGGTAGTGAACCTGAGGCCGGGTGACGAATCCCCCGGCCGTTATCCGGAAATTGTCGTCGCCTTCCTTGCTGAGGGCCGCGGTGCTCGGCGTCGAGCCGCATAGGTTGAGCTGGCCGCCGCAGGTGGCGCTTACCGCGCAGTTCGGCACCGGGCACAGACGGTGAACGATGAACGACACGACGTTTCCCGCCGCGTCCGGAGCGCCGCCATTGAGCCGCACCGCGCTGGTCCAGGCGGCGTCGTCCGACCAATTCGGCTCGACCAGCGAGGCGCTGGAGAAATAGCCGGCCGCCGGTGCGACCCAGCCGCTGCCGTCCTTGGTCAGGTCCGCGGCCGGCGAAGGCGTGCCGAGCAGGGCGAACCCCGCCTGGATGCCCTGGTCGGCGGCGTTGAGGGCGGATTGCCTGAACGCGATGTTGCCGGCCATCACGGTCGCGGTGTCCACCGAGCGCATCGTCGCGATGCCGGCCAGGGTCATGGCGACCAGCACGATGAGCGCGATGATCAGCATCGTTCCGCGCTGGTTGCGCGGCATCGGCGGCCGCGGCGGAGCGCGGCGAATCGAATCGTTCATGGTCAGCTCGACCTCCAGATCCAGTTGCGCAACGGGACGGTCGTTTCGAACACCCGGTAGCGGTAACACTTCCAGTGGAGCGGGGACGCGGGGACCGGGTCCCCGAACGCCGACACGTCGATGCGCGCGGCGGCGGAGCCGCCGGACCACCTGGGACGGCGGTCGAGACCGGGCGTCGCTTCGGTGCCGTCGGTGGTCGCGTCGCAGTTGGTCCCGTCGCTGCCCGAGGGCTTCTCCGCAAGCGCGCTCCGCGCCACGATCGCCAGGCGCACGGCGATGAGCGACTGCCAGGGCGGCGTGGGCAGGGCGTTGAACGCCGCGGCGGACACGAACCGATCGACCAGCCCGTCGCCGGCGACGACCGTGCCGCCGCCGAAGGCGACTCTGCCGTCGTTGACGCCGTCGTCGACCCCGGGGACGCCGTCGTCGAGCCCGTATTGGGCGCGCATCTGCACGATGTTGTCCGCGACCACGTTCACTTGCGGCGCGCCCGTTGCGGTGTCGATTACCAGCGCCGACGCGACCGTCAAGGCCCTGTAATCGGGTTGCGCCGGGTCGCTGCCGATCGCATAGGTGTTGTAGACGGGAAGGTTCGGAGCGCTCGCTGGTTCGTAGAGGTTGCCGAGATTGAACGCACGCGTCACGTTGGCAGTAGCGAGGCCGCCATACAGCACGCTCAACCCCCCGGGCGGGTTGAAGCGCGCGGTCGCCGTTCCCGCGCTCAGCGGGTAGGTCGAGCCCGCCGCAGCGTGGTTGACCGCCAGGAGGGGAGGGGGAGTGAACCCGGTTACCTCAATCAGGGAGCAGTTCGTGCCGCTGGCCGGTTGCAGCAGCACCAGCAGGTCTCCCGCGCGGTAACCGTAAATGTTGCTCAGGGTCACGGGGTCGTTTGGCGCGTTCACGTTTCCCCCAAGCGGGGTCGCGCTGGCGATCAGCGGCTGCGAGCCGTAGAAAATCGTCAATCGATCCGGAGTGGTCGCCGCGATTCCCGTCCCGGGGCACATCCCGCCCGGGGCCGTGCTCCCCGGCGCGCAGATCAGCGCCGGCACCAGCGCCAGGGTGAAATTCGGCACCGCCCGCTTGGAGTCGTAGGCGAGGATGTTGCAGCCCGCGAAGGGCGCGTCGTTGAATCCCATCCCGGCGTTGCGCAGGTCGTGCTCGACGACGTAGAGCGCGACCGCGCCGTTCTGCTGGGCGTCGCCGCCGCTGGTGGTGGAGCGCTTGATGCCTTCAGAGACCTCGAACACCTGGAAGATGATGATCATGCCGATCAGGCCGATCAGCATCGCGACCATGAGCTCGACCATGCTGAAGCCGCGGGCGCGGGAGGGGCGGAAGGGGCGCATGGCGTTTCGCCTAGACCTGAACGGATGCCACAACCGTGTGGCTGTGGGGCGGCAGGCCGAGCGTAGCCTCCTCCGGGAGCCGCCAGAAGATTTCGATCCTGACCGTCGCACCCGACGCCGTGGGATTCGTTATCGTCACCTTCGGCATGGCCCCGGGCACGCTCGTGCCGGGCAGTCTCTTGTTGACCCGGTCGACCCAATCGACCAGGCGCGGCGGCGGGCTGCCGGTGCCGGGATAGTCGTAGTTGGTGGGGTTGACGTTGCTCGTGTTGATCTTGGTGACCGGGTTGATGGACTGGTCGATCCACATCTGCGCCATCAGCTCCTGGGCGAGGAAAGCCGCTTCGCTGCGATGCTTCGACTCGGTGGCGTTTTTCAGCGCAACGCTCTGCATCCCCACGACGGCGAGGATGCCGATCGAGAATATGAGGATCGCAATCAGCGCCTCGATCAGCATGACGCCCGCTTCGCGGCCGCGGGCCGGCCTGAATCCGGGCATTTTCGCGTCTCCGTTCACGGGCAGGCGCGCGGATCGGGCGCGACGATTCCCGGGGTGGGATCGCACATGCGGATGCTGCCGCCGCCGCTGACCACGATGCGCAGGCAGCGCATCGGCCCGCTCGCGGCCTGACATTCCAGGCGGCTGTTGACGACGTCGACCCGCGACAGGATGGGGCTGCCGTCGAAGTTCGGGACCACGCTCCCCAGCGGCGAAAAAGTCACGGCGATCGCCGCCCCGGGCGCGGTCGTCACGTTCGCGTTGCTCGTCCCTTCCTCGGCGGAGCGGTTCTGGATGACGCTGGGGACCTTCAGGGGATCGGCAAGGAGGGTCGAATCGCAGGGGGTTACGGTCGCCTCGCAAACGGTCCAGCCCGAGGTGGGCGGCTCGAGCACCATCTGCACCGCCAGATTGCGCCTGATCGCCTCGCCGCGCGCAACCTGCATTCCGTTGACGATCGCCTCGCTCGCGGCGCGTATCTGCTGGTTCTGGAGCCACTCGCCAAGGCTGGGCGCACCGAGCGAAATGAGCAGGCCGAGCACGCTCAGCGTGACCAGAACCTCGATCAGGTTGAACCCCTCCTGCCGGGCACCGGGTCTCAGCATTCGCCGCTCTTCTTGGTGACCCAGCAGTTGCCGCCACTGCTGGGAGTGCCCCAGCCCGCGGGCACGGAGAGGGTCCTGCGCAGATTGGCCTCGTTGATCGTGAGCGTCAGCCCGGCCAGGTTGCCCAGACCGTCGGCCTGCACGGTATACGTCGTGTCGCTAAGGTTCGAGCAGGTGACGTTGAAGTATTTCAGGTTCGTCGGAAGCGGGGCAACCGTGCCGGGATTGCACGGAGGCGTGGCCGGAGCGGCGGGCGCCCAAGAGCGGTTGTCCTGAAAGTAAAGCTCCATCTTGGTTCGCATCGCCAGCAGATTGGAACTCGCCTCCTGGAGCTTGCCGCGGATGACGTAGTTCGTGTACGAGGGCAGGGCTATCCCCGCAAGGATCGCGATGATCGCGACCGTGACCATCGCTTCGATCAAGGTAAAACCGCTGTGGCGCCGCATGGGTGCTCCCCTCTATATGGGATAGATGATAGGAAGGTCGAAGGGCCGCCGCAAACCGGACCGACGGGCGGCCGGAATTTCGTTGCGGACGGTATCCGCCGGGGATTCCAGCGGAACTAGTTCACGTATCCGCAGCGCCGCCGCCGGGGCCTTGGCGCGGTTCGCGCGGGACGCCTGCGTCTCGAATTAGACAGGGTCCAGGCCCTCGTCTACAATCCTTTCGTGGGAAGAATCGATACATGGAGCCGGGAGAGCATCGCCCGGCACCTTCGCGGCCACGGCATCGCGCCGACACATCAGCGTACCGAGATCGCGCACGTGCTGTTCACGCGGCAGGAGCACCTGTCGGCGGAACAGATCCTGACGCTGGTCAACGCCCGCGGAGCCGAGACCTCCAAGGCGACGGTGTACAACACCCTCAAGCTGTTCCTGGAAAAGAAGATGATCCGGGAGATCGTGGTGGACCCGGCGCGCATCGTCTACGATCCCAATACCGAGCCGCATCACCACCTCTACGATGTCGCGACCGGCCGGCTTACCGACCTACCCGCCGCCGATATTCGCGTCGTCGGGCTGCCCGCGCTGCCGCCCGGAACCGTGGCCGAGCGCATCGACATCATCGTGCGCACCCGGCGAAGCCCGGAGTCCGTCTGATATCCCGGAGCTCGACCCCCCGAAGGCGGCGCGAGAACGGCATCAGTCCCGGGCGCCGCTATAATGCGCGCTCACCTCGCGGGTCGCGGGCTGGCGTAGCTCAGCTGGTAGAGCAACTGATTCGTAATCAGTAGGTCGGTGGTTCGAGTCCACTCGCCAGCACCATCGAAATGCCGCGACCGCCGCGGGCAGCGGAGTCAAGGTTCGTCCGGGCCCGGGCGGACCGGGAAAGGATAGGATGAAGCTGTTCGGCGGGGACAAATCCGAGCACCCCATGGCCGAGGCCAAGGGGGCCCGGAGGATCCTTGACGCGGTTCCGGCGGGCGATCCCTTCAAGGCGGTGGAGGATCTGAGCCACTGGCTGGAGTCGGTGCGGACCTGGGAGAGCTTCAAGCCCGAGTACCGCGCCCAGCTGGTACAGATGGTCGACGACGCCGCCCAGATCCCCCTGCGCAAGCTGCAGCGCGACTACCTCCATACGCCGCGTCTTTCGAATTTCCAGGAAAACCGGCTGTGGGCCACGATCCGCGAGTGGTATCGCGAATCCGCCTTCGCCTTCGCGACCTGCATCGACTTCTACGCCACCGGCCAGAAGGGAAGCGACGCCCTGAAGGCGAGCATGCCGTTTCTCACCGTGCGCGCGCTTCGCGCGCTCGCCGCGCAGATGAAATGGCAGTCGATGCGATACGGCCCGTCCGACAACTTCCTCTGGGCGATGCTCTACAAGATCTACGCGCTTTCCGAGAATCGCAGGTTCTCGCAGGCCAGGGTCGCCGCCTACGCGGGGACGCCGGGGGAGACGTCGGCGGAACAGGAATTCCTCAAGGCGGTCATGCTGTCGGCGTCCTCGCTCGACAGCCTGCTGCCGGCCGAAATCGAGTTGGTCGAGCGCCTCGTCGCGCATTTCATCGATTCGCTCAAGCTGACCGCCGACCTGCAGCCCGAGGTGACTTACTGCGTCGATCTCGCGACGGGCCAGCCGCCCATGCGGCTGGCCCAGCCGCCCCAGCGCGTGCCCGGCCTGAGGTTTTTCACGGCGGCGGCCGCGGTGAACGAACTCGAGCAACTCATGCAAACGGTGATTTCGACCAATGCCGTCCCGTCGGCGCTCGGATTGGGCGGAAGCTACGAAGCCGAGGTCGTGCTGCGGGTGCTCAGCCATGTCGCGCTTTACTGGTCGCAAAAGCCCCCGGAGCGCAAGGCACCGCGCCACAAGGTCAAGTCCAGGGTCGCAGTCACCTACGGCTTCGACGGGGTGCTTGCCGCCCTGGACCCCTCCGGCGGGGCGAAGTTCGACCCGGGCAACGTCGAGAGCTGGATCGTGGAGAACGTCAGCACCGGCGGATTTGGCGCGAGCGTCCCGCAGATCAAGGGCGACTGGCTCAGGATCGGCTGCCTGATAGGCCTGCAGCCCGAGGGCGGGACCAACTGGATCGTCGGCGTGATTCGCCGCTTTCATCGCGATTCCGCGCAGCAGGGAACCGCCGGCATCCAGACGCTCGCGCGGGTCGCGGTGCCGGCGAAAGTCAGGCTGCAGAGCCGCATGGGGAGGACGGGCCAGAACGCTGAAACGGCGATACTCCTCAACCCGGCCGATTCGGTTTCCGACGCGAAAGTGCTGCTGCGCGGCGGGGTTCTGGCCTCCGGGCAGAACCTCGAGCTCGAGCGGGACGGAAAGCGCTATCTGTTGCTCCCCGAGGGGATCATGGAACGCTGCGAAGATTACGAACTCGTGCGCTTTCGCCAGATGGTCCGCGAGGCGGGCGACTAGCGTCCTGCCCGTTCAGGCTTCGGGCGCGATCACGCCTCGCAGCCAGGCGCCGAGATCGACGAGCTCTTCCGGGCAGACCGAGTGCGGCATCGGGTACTCGCGCCACTCCACCCGATAGCCGAGCGAGGTCAGAAGCGCCCGGGATTCCTCGGCCCTGCCCGGCGGAACGATCGGATCGTAGGCTCCGTGCGCCATGAAGACCGGCACGTCGCGGTTGGCCGCGGCCGCCTCGGTGCGGAGCGTCTCGCCCAGCGGCACGTAGGTCGACAGGGCCACGATTCCCGCGATGCGCTCCGCGTGGCGCAGGCCGGTGTGGAGCGCGATCGCCCCGCCCTGGGAGAACCCCGCCAGCACCAGGCTTCGCGCGGGCGTTCCGCGCGCCTTTTCCCTGGCGATCAGGGCTTCCACCAGGGCCTGCGA
>JBATEB010000043.1:0-2509 GCA_049663805.1 Burkholderiales bacterium
ACCAAGACCATCGAAGAGCTGCGCAAGCCCAAGCTCGAGGCCTGGAATCGCAACAAGGAGAACCACCGCGCCTGGCTTGCGCTCAACATGATGACCGAGGGGCGCGCCGGGTTCCGCGCCTTCAACGAAGGCACGAAAGACGATCGCGAGGTGGACTTCATCGCATTGCGCCGCGCGATCGCGCAGGGCGAGGGCTGGTCGGAGGCGCTCACCGAGCGCATCCAGCCGAAGAAGGGGAAAACCGGACCGGAGGCCGCATGAATGCCTCGCTCATCACTCATGGAAGCGCCGCCGTCGGTCCTGTCGAAATCTGGCTCGACCGGGACGAGGCGCTGCTGCGCCTGCGGCTCGACCGCCCCAAGGCCAACATCATCGACTCCTCGATGGTCGCGTCGTTCGCGCAAGCCTTTGCCGCCTATGAGAAGCCGGGCCAGATACGCGCGGCGCTGATCGACGCCGAAGGGCCGCATTTCAGCTTCGGCGCCAGCGTCGAGGAGCATTTGCCCGCCCGCTGCGCGCAGATGCTCTCCAGCCTCCACGGCCTGATCAAGCTGATGCTGGACTGGCCGCGACCCATCCTCGTCGCGGTCCGCGGTCAGTGCCTCGGTGGAGGACTCGAGCTGGCGCTGGCCGGCAGCCTGATTTTCGCCGGCCGTGACGCGCAGTTCGGTCAGCCTGAAATCAGGCTCGGCGTGTTCGCGCCCGCCGCCTCCTGCCTCCTGCCTCTTCGCATCGGGCAGAGCGCCGCCGAAGACCTGCTCTTTTCCGGCCGTTCGATCGACGCCGCCGAAGCGAAGACGCTCGGCTTGGTTCATGCGATCGCGGAGCACCCCGAAGCCGCCGCCCTCGCCTACTTCGACGCGCACCTTGCGAACAGGAGCGCCACTTCGCTCGCCTGCGCCGTCGAGGCCGCCCGCGGAGGATACGTTCCCGAGTTCGAGCGGCGCATCGCCCAGGTCGAACGGCTCTACCTCGACCGCCTCATGGAAACCCGAGACGCGAACGAGGGCCTTGCCGCCTTCCTCGCCAAACGCCCGCCGAAATGGGAGCACCGATGAGCCATACCGTCCAGGAAATCGTGGCGCGCTGCCAGGCGCTGTTCGAGGATCTGCACTTCAATGCGGTCAAGGAATGGAAGGCGGCCGCGCCGGGCCGCAAGGCGATCGGCTACATGCCGGTCTACGTCCCGCGCGAGATCGTCCATGCCGCGGGCATGCTGCCGGTGGGTATTCTCGGCGGCGGCGATCAGCTCGAAGTCATCCAGGGCGACGCCTATTACCAAAGCTACATCTGCCGAATCCCGCGCTCCACCATCGAGCTCGGCCTGACGGGACGGCTGGACTGCCTCGACGGCATGCTGTTTCCGTCGATCTGCGACGTGATCCGGAATCTTTCCGGGATGTGGCAGATCATGTTCAAGGACAAGTACGTCAAGTACTTCGACGTGCCGCAGAACTTCGAGGACGGCATCGGCGGCGAATTCTACATCCACGAGATGCAGCTGCTGCGCGAGGACCTGGGCAAGCTCGCCGGGAAGCCCGTCACCGACGACGCCCTGCGCGCCTCGATCGCTGTATACAACGAGAACCGCCGCGCCATCGGCGAGCTGTATGCCTACCGCGCCGCGAAGCCCTGGCAGGCGCCGACTTCCGAGGTGTACCTCGTGTCTCGGGCCGGCATGGTGCTGCCGCCGGAAGCCCACACCGCGCTGGTGCGCGAGTACATCGCCGCCACCGACGTAGTCGAGCGCCCCAAGCGCGACAACGCCCGCATCGTGCTGACCGGCAGCTTCTGCGAGCAGCCGCCGCTCGGATTGATCAAGTCCATCGAGATGGCCGGCTGCTATATCGTGGACGACGATTTCATGCTGGTCCTGCGCTGGCTGCTCGATGAAGTATCCACCGAAGGCGATCCGCTCGAAAACCTGTCCAAGGCCTTCCTGCACCGCTCGGCCACGACCGCGTCCAAGTACGAGGTGCGCAAGGAGGAAAAAGGCCAGTTCCTGCTGCAGTCGGCGAAGAAGGCCGGCGCCGAAGGCGTGATCTTCGCGGCGCCGTCCTTCTGCGACCCGGCGCTGCTCGAGCGGCCGATGCTGCAGGCGGTGCTGGCGCGCTACAAGGTCCCCTACACCGCATTCAAGTACGCGGAGAACACCGGCCAGATGGCGCCGATCCGTGAGCAGGCCGGCACTTTCGCCGATTCGATCAAGCTATGGAGCGCCGCATGAGCCGTGGAGCAGGGGCCCCATTTGGGGATGCGACCGGCGAATGCGGCAAGGTGGCGACAGACCGCCGCCGATTGCAGCACGATGACAAAGGAAGCCACCCATGAATACGACCGTGCAGATGATGCCGCCGCAACCCTCGAAGAAGCCCGTCGCGCCGGTCCAGAAAGAGGACGCGATGCTGCTGCAGAAGGAGATGATCAACCGGAATTATCACGAGCTGGCGGTCGCTCATGATCAGGGAAGGAAGATCTGCGCGACCTTCGTGCCGGGCAACCTGAACGA
>JBATEB010000044.1:0-26845 GCA_049663805.1 Burkholderiales bacterium
GGCGGCGACGAACCAGCGGGCGATGCCGCCGCACAGCGCAAGCAGCGTCATCGCGCCGAACACCAGCAGCGCGACCCGTTCATCGAGAACCCGCAGCACGATCTCCCGGTCGGGCGGGGCAAGCGCCGCGACCACGGCGACGCCGGTCGCCACCGGCACGGCGAGGCCCGCCCCGAAAAGCACCGCCACCCACAGCGCAAGCTTGCCGCGCGCCGTCATACCGCTTCCGAGAGCAGCTTGTCGATCGTGGCCACCAGCTCGGTGCTCGAGAAGGGCTTGGTCACGTAAAGATCCGCCCCGAGCGACATGCCCTTGCTCACCTCCACCTCGCGTCCCTTGGCCGACAGGATCACGATCTTGATGTCGCGCCACTGCGGCTGCGCGCGCATGCGCTGGCAGACCTCGTAGCCGCTCACCTTCGGCATCATCACGTCCAGCAGCACCAGGTCGGGCTTGAACGCGTCGAGCTGCGCCAGTGCGTCTTCGCCGTTGACGGCAACCTTGACCGCATACCCGTTCTTGTGCAGCAGGAACTCGAGCGCGGCGACGATATTGGGCTCGTCGTCGACGATCAGGACTCTCTTGGTCACGCGATGCCCTCCGATTCGATTCCCGCTCGAGGCTACTGTACCCGGAACCTCACGCCGCGTGCGCCGTCCTGAGCCCCTGCCGCGGCGGCAGCGGCAGCGTAAACGAGAAGCACGCCCCCTCACCGACCCGGCTCTCGACCCAGAGTCTGCCGCCGAGCCGTTCCACGATCTGGCGGCAGATATGCAGGCCCAGCCCGGTGCCCTGCGGCCGGTCGGTCAGCGTATCCCCGACCTGGCGGAACTTCTCGAAGATGATGCCCTGGTCCGCAGGGCTGATCCCCGGGCCGTTGTCGAGCACGTCGACGCGCACCCCGCCTCCTTCCTCGCGCAGCGACAGCTCCACGCGCCCGTGACCGGCCTCGCAGAACTTCACCGCGTTGGACAGCAGATTCAGCAATACCTGCCTGACGCGATCCGGGTCGGCAAGCACCGCGGAGACACGTTCGGGCAGGCGCAATTCGACACGCACCGCCTTGTCCCGGAAAACCTGGCTCATGGCGGTGACGGTTTCCGAGAGGATCTCGCGCATGTCGACCGACGTCGCATGCCACTCCGCGGTCCCCGACTCGAGCTTCGCGAGGTCGAGCACCTGATTGATCAGGCGGGTCAGGCGCTCGGTTTCCTTGGCGATGATGTCGAGGAACCTGGTGCGCTGCGCGAGCTCCAGTTTCGGGTCGTCGCGCAGGATCTCGGAGAACGCGCGAATCGAGGTGAGCGGCGTGCGCAGCTCGTGGGTGACGGTGGAGATGAAGTCGTCCTTCAGCCGATCGAGCTCCTGGAGGCGTTCGTTCGCCCTGCGCAGTTCCGCGCTGGCCGCCTCGAGCTCGCGCGATTTCTGCTCGAGCTGCCTGCTGTACACGACGACCTGGGAAGCCTCGTCGAGGATCGCGCGCACCTCGTCGAGCGTCAGCGCCTCCTCCTTCACCACGGAGGCCACCATGATGTGCGCGGACGCCGCGCCGATGACGCCGGCGAGCTGCGTCTCAACGAAGTAGACGAGTTCGGCGTCCGCCTCCTGCCGCGCCTGCGGGCGCTCGACGCCGTGCTCCCGGGCGTACTCGGCGAACGCCTCGCCGGCCGCAGCGAGACCGACGAAGCGCGCGAGCAGGCTGAACAGTTCGGGCGCCGACGCCTTCCCGCGCCAGAACCCCGCTCCGCCCGCCTGTGCCGGGCGGCTGAACACGTCCACGAACAGGCTCGCCTGACGATGCTCGTCGGCGCCGGGAGCGCGCAGCAGCGACGCGCCGACGTAAGCGCCGAGGTTGGCCGCCATGCTCCAGATCATGGCGTGCGTGATCTGGTCCAGCCCCGCCACGCCGAACAACGCGTGCGGCTTGAGCAGGGCGATTCCCCACGGCCCCTGCTCGAGTATCCCGTCCGGCAGCCAGCCGGAGCGCGCCAGCGCCGGCAGCAGCAGCGTGTAGAACCACACCGCGAAGCCCGCGCCCAGCCCCGAGAGCGCGCCCAGGCGCGTGCCGCCCTTCCAGAAGATTCCCCCCAGCGCCGCCGGCGCGAACTGCGCCACCGCCGCGAAGGAGATCAGGCCGATCGACACCAGCGCGTAAGCCTCCCCGGCCAGCCTGAAGTACAGGTAGCCCAGAAGCAGCAGCGCGACGATCGCCCCGCGCCGTATGCCGAGCAGCAGCCCGCTCAGGTCCGCCTGCCGGTTCAGGCGCAGCGCGCGCATGCGCAGGAGCACCGGCATCACCAGGTCGTTGCACACCATGGTCGAGAGCGCGATGGTCTCGACGATCACCATTCCGGTCGCCGCCGACAGGCCGCCGATGAACACCACCAGCGCCAGCAGCTCCTGCTTTTCCACCATCGGCAGCGTCAGCACGAAGGTGTCGGCGTCGACTCCGCGGCCGAGAAAATGCAGCAGCCCGCCGAAGGCGATGGGCAATACGAACAGGTTGATCGCCAGCATGTACAACGGGAACAGCCAGATCGCCTTGTTGAGGTGTGCCTCGTCCTTGTTCTCGATCACCGTCACCTGGAACTGGCGCGGCAGGAACATGATCGCCAGCATCGACAGGATGGTCAGCCACACCCAGCCGGAGTAGCTTCCGGCGACGCCGTCGAAGGGGGTGAGCATGGCGGCGAGCTTCGGCTGCGCGGCGACGCGGGCGAACAGGTCTCCGAGACCGTTGTAGATGCCCCAGCTCACCCACGCGCCCACCGCGACGAATGCCACGAGCTTGACCAGCGACTCGAAGGCGATCGCCGCTACCATGCCCTCGTGGTGCTCGGCGGCGTTCAGATGGCGCGTGCCGAAGACGATGGTGAAGGCGGCAAGGATGAGCGCGACCCATAGCGCCGTGTCCTGCAGCAGCGGCACGGCGCCGAGTTTGGCGGGCATCACGATCTCCGGGTACTGCAGCACGATGGTGAAACTGTTGGAGACGGCCTTCAGCTGCAGCGAGATGTACGGCAGGATGCCGATCACCGCGATCACCGTCACCACGCCGCCGAGCAGCGCGCTCTTGCCGTAGCGCGAGGCGATGAAGTCGGCGAGCGAGGTGATGTGGTTCTGCTTGCTGATGCGGATGATCTTGCGCATCACCACCCACCACAGCGCGATCATCAGCGTCGGCCCGATGTAGATCGGCAGGAACCCCACGCCGTCGCTCGCCGCCCGCCCGACGCTGCCGTAGAAGGTCCAAGCGGTTGCGTAGACCGCGAGCGACAGGCTGTAGATGTACGGGCTGGCGATCACCGAGCGGCCGGCGTCGGCGCGCCGGTCGGCGTAGTACGCGACCGCGAACAGCAATCCCAGGTAGGCGAAGGACGTGACGACGATGACCCAGCCCTGGAGCATGCCGTCCCCCGCGGCGGCTCAGCCGCGGCGCTCGATCACCAGCGCCATGAGCGCGATCAGCGCCGCCCAGGCGAGAAAGAAATACGCGTACAGCACGGGGATGCCGAGCAGCGTGCCCGGCACGTTGAACACGGCGAGCAGCGGATAGTTGAACAGCAGCAGGCCGAGCAGGAACAACGCCGCCAGGCGCTGGCCGCGGACGTGGAACTCCCCCATGTCAGCCTCCTCCGGCGCGCCGCCGCCGGGCGGCGCGCGTCGCTATTGACCCTGCGCCGGCCCTTCCGGGACGCCGGGAGCAGCTTACTGGTTAATGACCGGGCAATCCACCCCCCGGCCTGCCGGACTGATTCTCGTTTCTCGCGTTGCGCCTGTCGTCGCCGCAGCATTGGCGGCGCAGCAAGCCGGTGCCTTGCGTCCTCACCTTGACAAGGCCAGGGCGCGCACCTAAATTGGCATTAATCATATATATGATCAATTATCGCATCCCGGAGGTGCGAACATGACAGTGCGCTGGGACGCAGTGGTCGCAAGCGAGCACCGCCGATCCGAGCCGGCGCGTCCCGCCGCGCGCCCGACGCCTTGCGCAGGCGCGCCGGTGTCGGTGCACCTGTGGCTGTTCGGCTCCCTCGCCGGCGCCCTCCCCGAGCGCCCCCTCGAGCTGCGGTTTCCCCTCCCCTTCTCGATCGCCGACGTCATCGCCGAGCTCGGCCGGCGCTGCGGCGACGAATTCGCATCCCGGGTCACCGCCCCCGATGGAAGCCTGCTCAGGCACTGCCGGGTGTTCGTCGACGGCGAGGCCGTCGAAGACCCCCGGGCGCCGGTGCGCGCGCACGACCCGGTGGCCCACATCGAAATGATCCTGCTCACCGCCGCGGAAGGAGGGTAGTCCTCCATGAACGAGCTCAGCTCACCCTTGAAACCGGGAAAAGGACGCGCGCGGGCCGATGACGCCTGGGTGCCGACTTCCTGCGCCCTGTGCTACGGCTCCTGCTCGATCCTCGCGCATCGCGTCGACGGCGTCGTGGAGAAGATCGAGGGCAACCCCGACAGCGTCGTCGGCAAGGGTCGCCTGTGCGGCAAGGGCGTCTCCGGGATCATGAGCCACTACGACCCCAACCGGCTCACCGTACCGCTACGCCGCACCAATCCGAAGAAAGGTCTGGACGAGGACCCGGGCTGGAAGGAAATCAGCTGGGACGAGGCATTCGACGAAATCGTGCCCTGGCTTCGCAAGATCCGCGCCGAGGATCCGCGCAAGCTCATGATCCAGCGCACCACGACCGTGACCGCCAGCCGCACGCCGTTCCAGGCTTTCGGTGCCGCCTTCGGGACGCCCAACTTCTCCACCGCGGGCGGCGGCCTGCACTGCGGCAACGGCGCTCACCTGCTCTCCGGGGTGATGCACGCTTCGTGGTCGGTGGTCCCCGATTTCGAGTACTGCAACTACGCGATCTATTTCGGCGCGTCGAAGGGCCACGGCGCGGGGCATGCGTCCAACTCGAACATGAAGCTTGCGGCCGATGCGCGCGCCCGCGGAATGAAAATGGTGGTGGTCGATCCGATGTGCAACTTCGCCGCGGCCAAGGCCAGCGAATGGGTGCCGTTGCGCGTGGGCACGGACGGGGCGCTCGCGCTCGCCATGTGCAATGTGATGGTGAACGAGCTGGGGATCTACGACGGCCCCTATCTCCAGGCGAAGACCAACGCGCCCTATCTCATCGGCCCGGACAAGCGCTACGTGCGCGACCCCGAGACGAACAAGCCCCTGGTCTGGGACAGCGCCGCGCAGGCAGCCCTGCCCTTCAGCGACGCCCGATCCGCGGACATGGCGCTCGAGGGCGAGTTCGAGGTGAACGGGGTCCGCTGCCAGCCGGCGTTTCTCAAGCTGAAGCAGCACCTGAAGAAGTTTACGGCGGAGTGGGGCGAGACCGTCTCCACGGTGCCGGCGGCGACGATCCGGCGGCTGGCGGGCGAGTTCGCGCATGAAGCGCGGATCGGCAGCACGATCACCGTGCAGGGCGTGAATCTCCCTTACCGCCCGGTCGCGGCGATCGCCTTCCGCGGCGCGCAGGGCCACATGAATTCCGTATACAACTTCTTCGCCGTCGACTTGCTGAACGAGCTGGTCGGGGCCGCCGATGTCGTGGGCTCGTGCCTGGGGTTCAATCCGGCGTGCGACGGCTTTCCCGAAACCGGCCGGCCGCGCTATGTGCCCAACGCCGATCCCGACGGGCTGATGATCACCGGCATGTGGATGGGCTATCACTACCCCTACCCGATCGGCGAGCCGCGGATGCCGCGCCAGGCGGGCTTGCAGGACCTGTTCGTGATGGGCATGACCTCGCCTTTCATCGACTCCGACGACCAGGAGGCGTTGTGGAACCGGTTCGAGCTGGGCTATCGGCCCGAGATGATGATCAACTTCGGCGCCAACCTGCTCATGAGCATCGCCAACCGCGAGACGGTCGCGCGATCGCTGGCGAAATACAAGTTCATCGTCTCGTTCGATCTGTTCCTCACCGAGACCTCGGCCTTCGCCGATATCGTGCTGCCGGACTGCGGCAACCTGCAGACCCTGGACTCGCGCTCCAACTTCCCGTTCATCTTCAGCCTGCCTGCAGGGATGGGCGAATGGTGCTGGCCGATACGCCAGCCGGTGCTGCCGCCCGAAGGCCAGCAGCGGCGCTTCCAGGAGGTGCTGCTCGAGCTGGCGGAGCGCGCCGGTTTCCGCGCCGACCTGAATGCGGCGTTCAACGCCGTCATGAAGCTCGCGCCCGAGTACCGCCTTCAGGACGAGCGCAGCTACGCCTGGGAGGAGATCTGCGACGCCGAGCTGAAGACCAACTTCGGGCCGCAGCGGGGACTCGAGTGGTTCAAGGAGCACGGCCTGATCAAGTGGCCGAAGAAGCCCGAGGAAGTCTACTGGCGGCCGTTCGTGGACGTGCGCGTTCCGATTTACTGGGAGTTCATGACGCCGCTCCTCGACCAGCTCGACGCCATCACCGTCCCCCGCGGCCTGACGATGCCGCGCGAGTACTACCAGCCGCTGCCCGACTTCCTGCCGTGCGTATCGCACCGGTGCACGAGCGAAGGCTTCGACCTCTACGCGTTCTACTACCGCGACACCCTGCACACCAACAGCTACACCATGGAGAATCCGTGGCTGGACGAGGCGGCCCGGCTCGACCCGTTCTCCTACACCATCGCGATCAACGCCGATACCGGAAGGGAAAAGGGCCTGCGCGACGGCGCGCTCATCCGGGTGGAGACCGAGTCCGGACGCAAGGTGAAGGGCCGCGTCAAGCTCACCCAGGGCATTCACCCCGAGGGACTGGGGATCGCGGCCTGCGCGGGGCATTGGGGCGAGGGCATGCCCGTGGCGAGGGGCAAAGGGGTGTTCTTCAACGATCTGCTGGAGCTCGACTGGGCGCACGCGAGTCCGGTCAATCTCAATCTCGACCTGTGCGCCCGGGTCAGGGTGACGCCGGAGGAGGGTCCGCAATGAGACGCGGAATGGTGATCGACCTCAAGCGCTGCATCGGCTGCTACGCCTGCCAGCTGTCGTGCAAGGCCGAGCACGGCACTCCGCCGGGGGTCTTCTTCGCGCGCGTGCTCAAGCGCGAAGCAGGCCGGTACCCGACGGTGCGCCAGCTGTTCCTGCCGGTGCTGTGCAATCACTGCGAGAACGCGCCCTGCGTCGACGCCTGTCCCACGGGGGCGAGCTTCAAGTGGGCCGAAGACGGCATCGTCGACATCGACCCCGACAAGTGCGTCGGCTGCCGCGCGTGCATGATGGCCTGCCCCTACGGCAACCGCTATTACAACGACAACCCGCAGCATTATTTCGAGCAGGGGCCCACCGCCTACGAGGAGGCGCGCACCGCGCGCCACCAGACCGAAGTGGTGATGAAGTGCAATTTCTGCCGCGACCGGGTTCGCTCGGGCAAGCAGCCGGCCTGCGTGGCCAACTGTCCGACGGTGGCGCGGACTTTCGGGGATCTGGACGACCCCACCAGCGAAGTCTCGCGCCTGATCAAGGAGCGCGGCGGTTTTCCGCTGCATCCGGAGGCTGGCACCGGGCCCTCGGTGTATTACCTGCCGCCGTGACCGCGCGGCCCGATCGGGATCGACCCCTGTGCGTCGCGGGGCCTGCGAGAGGATCGAAGGAGCACGAAACATGGAACGCGCCAAGTACGACCAGCTGATCGAGGACATGCGCAGCGAGCTGCGCCCGCAGCGCGAATGGAGCGAAGGCCGGGGCATCTTCATGGTGATCGGCCACTTCGTGGTCGGGGTGGCGGGCGGAACCTGGCTGTTTTCCCTGCTGTATGCCGATCGCGTGGGGCTGGCGCTCGCGTTCCTGCTGGCCGGCCTGGGCGGCGTCCTGCATCTGGCCAACCTGGGCCGTCCCGCGCGTTTCTGGAAGATGGTGCTCCATTTTCGTACCTCCTGGATCTCGCGAGGGTTCTTCGGCCTGAGCTTGTTCCTGATCGGGGCGTTCCTGTTTCTGGTGCCGCTCTACCTGCCGGGACTGCTCTGGGCCGGCGGCTCGCCGATCGCCGGGATCGGCAACGCCATGGCGATTGTCGGCATGCTGACCCTCATCGGCTACATGGGATTCGTCTACACCGCGTCCAAGGGCATTCCGTTCTGGAACTCGCCCCTGCACCCGGCGCTGTACGTGGCCTACGCGCTGCGCGGAGGCATCGCCGGATTGCTCCTGGCGAGGGCACTGGGCGGAAACGGCATGGCCTCGCTGAACACCCTGCTGCTGCTGTGGATCGGGATCACGGCGCTCGTCATCACGTTCTTCGGCCTCGAGGTCCACGGCGCGCTGACCGGCGGCAACGCGGCGGCAAGACGTTCGGTGCACGAGTTGTTCGCCGGTCGCGTTGCGCTCTATTTCTACGGCGGCACCCTGATGCTGGGCCTGCTGATACCGGCATGGCTGGTGTGGGCCGGCCTTTCCGGGCCGATGTCGCTCGGGGCGATGGCGGTGCTTGCGCTCGCCTCGGCGTTCGGCGACTTCTTCATGAAATACTCCACGATCCGCGCGGGCATCTTCCTGCCGGTGTGGACGACTCTCGCACCGCAGCGCTAGGGCTGCCCTCCGCCCGGCGGCTCAGGCGCGTCCGCGGGAGGGTCGCTTGCGCGCACGCGGGGCAACCGGGCGCGAACCGATCAGCGCGTCGAATTGACTGCCGAAGGGCTTGCCGGCCATCACGTCCGTGGGGTCGATGATGGCGTCGTGACCGCGCAGGAAATCATTCAGCAGCGCGAGAAACTGTTTGCGCTTTGCGGGAGCCAGCACGGAAAGCGCGGCCTCCTGCGCGCGTCCGGCGGCCGGCTCCATGCTTGCGAGCAGCCGCCGTCCGGCGGCCGACAGACGCAGGCGCATGCGGCGGTTGTCCTGGTCGTTGACGGTGCGCTCCAGCAGCCCGCGTTCGGCCAGCAGCTTCACCACCAGTCCGGCGGTCGATCGATCCAGCCCGATCAGGCGCCCCACGGCGAGCTGATCGATGCCGGGGTATTCCTCCAGGGCGCGAAGCGCCCCGTATTGCGAGGCGGTAACGCCGAAATCCCGGCAATGATCGAGGAACAACGCGGCGGTCACCTGATGGCAGCGCTTCAGGAGAAATCCGGGACGGAGATAAACATTCCGCAGCGAGCTTGTCATCCTCCGGTCCTTTCCCTTCAGGCGGCTTCCGGCTGCCGCGACGGCTGTGCCGCGATGAAAGCCTCGAGTTGCATGCAGCCTTCGTGGATGCGCATCACCTCGGGATAGGGCTTGAGGTCGCACTGGTAGCGCTGCGCATTGAACACCTGCGGCACCAGGCAGCAGTCGGCCATGGTGATGCGGTCGCCGAGGCAGTACTTCCCCCGCCTCTCGTGCTCGATCAGGAACGACTCCATCATCGCGAAGCCCTCGGCGATCCAATGACGGTACCAGGCGTTGACGCCCTCCTCGTCCAGAGCGTAGGTCCTTTTTACGTATTTCAGCGTGCGCAGGTTGTTGAGCGGATGGATCTCGCAGGCGACGATCTGCGAAAAAGCGCGCACATAGGCGCGGTCGATCGGGTCGGCGGGCAGCAGCCTGGGGCCGGGGTGGACTTCGTCCAGATATTCGATGATCGCGAGCGACTGGGTGAGAACGTGCCCGCCGTCCTCGAGAGCCGGAACCAGACCCTGGGAATTGACCGAACGGTAGCTCGCCGCGAGATGCTCGCCCTTCGGCAGGCTTACGATCGAGGGCTCGTACGCGAGGCCTTTGTAGTTCATCGCGATTCGCACGCGAAAGGATGCCGAAGATCGAAAGAAAGTATAGAGTTTCATGGCATTTCGGGACGGCCGCAGGTTAGCGGAATTTCAGCTTCATCGCCAGCACGGTCCCCGCGAGCAGCAAGGTAATGCCGTTGCTCGCGATGATCGGCAACGCGCCGAGCAGCAGACCATAGAGAAACCACAGCGCCACCCCCGTCGTGAAGATCAGGTACATCGACAGCGACAGGTCGCGCGCCGATCGCGTTTTCCAGATGCGCCATACCTGAGGAACGAAAGCCACCGTCGTTAGCGCGCCGGCAACGGTACCGACAAGGTCGACGTTCATGTCTTGGTCACCGGACTCTTTCTCACGCGGCCGGGCCCGAGCCCGGCGCTCAAGGATCGGGCTACTGAAGCTGCTTGAGCCGCTGCTCGACGAAGCTCGACAGCTCGGGCGCGAGGTTTCCCGCCGCTTTTGCGCGCCTGAAAGCCTCGAGCGCCTGCCCGGGCTGCTGCGCGGCCTGATACGAAATACCCAGGCCGACCCACCACACGCCCGCCGAGGGCGCGATGGCGAGGGCCGCGCGGTACTGCTCGATCGCTTCCTGGTGTCGCTCGAGCCGCTGATGGAGAGCGGCGGAGAAAGCGTGAAAGTCGGGATTGCGATCGGGCGGCACGGCGTGCTTCTGCAGTAGAGCCAACGCCCCGGGTACGTCTCCGCGCTCGACCTTGATGCGCGCCAGCAACATGGCAAAGCCTGAATTCTCCGCGTTGAGCGCGAGACCCTGCTCGAGCAGCACAGCGGCGTCGTCCACGCGTTGGGCCTCGAGCGCGAGAGCGACCAGGGTCTGGCGCGCCGCCTCGTGTCCGGGATCGATCCGGAGGACGCCGCGAAAACCCTCCATCGCCTCGGCGATGCGGCCCTGATTGACGAGATTCACCGCGCGGCGGAATTCGTTTTCCACCCGTTCGCGCGGGTTCGTGTTCAGGCGCCGGTCGATTTTCCCCGGAGCGTCGGGCTCGCCGGTGGGGGCGAGCTGAACGGGTTCGGCCCGGACGAGGCGCCCGGGTTTTCCCGGCGCAGGGCGGGAGGCGGCGGGCCTTGCGCGTCGCTGCGGGACCGGGGTCGTCGCCGGCGTCGCCGCACTCCGTGTGGCGGCCTTCCCGCTTTGCGGCGTCGCGGCGGGCTGCGCGAGTGCAGGCACGGGAACCGGGGATACGGGAACTGCGGGCGCGGGAACCGCGGGAACGGATTCCGGCACCGAAGACGGCGCCGCGGCCGGCAGCGCTTGCAGCGCAAAGACGGGGGCCGCCGGAGGCGGCGCCTCCGCTTTCGCCGGAGAAACCGGCGGAGAAATCCTTTCGCGGGAGGATTGCGCGGTTTCGCCGACCACCGGACGCTGGATCGACTGCCATACCAGCCAGCCGATCCCGCCGAGCGCAAATAACATCGCCAGGGCCGCCGCGCGCCAGAACCAGGTGGACGCCATGCCTCCGTCCGTTACCGGCCGCACCTGCTCCGCCAGCCGGCCGGGTTCGGTCGCCTCCATCCCGCCTTCGGTGGCATGGCGCCTGTCGAGGTCGCGCAGCATCCGGTTGATCAGGCTCATCGCAGGATCATCCAGCCGATGCTCGAGAACGCAACGCTCGCCAGCGCGAGCCACAGCCAGCCGCGCGAAAACGCGAACGCAGCCGGCGTATCGGCGGTCGCGGCGCGCGCGTGGCGCGCCCCCACCACGCGCGTGCCCTCGCCATAGGCGACCATCATCGCCTTGTTCGCGAGGATGTTGACGAGGCGGGGCACGCCGCGGCTCGCCCGGTAAATCGTGTTGACCGCGGCCGGCGCGAACACGCGGTCGCCCGAATAGCCGGCGATCTCGAGGCGGTGGGCGAGGTAGTGCCCGGTCTCCTCGTGCGTGAGGGTCCCCAGCTGGTGCTGGAAGGTGATGCGCTGGCGCAGCTGGCGGATCGATTTGTGCGAGAGCCGCTCGTCGAGCTCGGGCTGTCCGAACAGGATGACCTGGACGAGCTTGCGCTTTTCGGTTTCGAGGTTGGTGAGCAGGCGCAGCGTCTCCAGCGACTCGAGCGGCATCGCCTGGGTCTCGTCGAGGCACACGATCACGCGCTTCTTGTCCCGCGCGAAATCCAGGAGCGCATGATTGAGCGCCTTGAGCAGGTGATGCTGGTCGAGCCCGCTGTCGAGCTTGACTTTCATTTCCTCGGCGAGCGCAAGAAGGAGCGTCTTGGGCTCCAGGTCGGGGTTGGGAATGTAGGCGCTGACCCAGCCGTCGTCGAGGGTGGCGAGGAGCTTGCGGCAGAGCAGTGTCTTGCCCGTGCCCACTTCGCCGGTGATCTTGATGAAGCCCTCGCCGTTGGCGACGGCGACGAGCAGCGTGTTCAGCGCCTCCTGGCTGCTCGAACAGACGTAGAAGAAGCTGGTGTCGGGCGTGATCCCGAAGGGAGGCTCGCGCAGGCCGAAGTGGGGCAGGTAAATCACTGAGACGGAGGTTCGCGCAGGCCGAAGTGGGGCGGGGAAATCACCGAGACCCTGGCGCCGGGGTGGTGGCGCCCCCCCTCATTCCGCGCAGCCGATCGCCCGTCGCGGTGATGTCCTGCTCCCAGTCCGCGCCGCTCTTGATGATCGTGGGCTTGATCAGAATCACCAGCTCTTTCTTCACGACGTTTCGCGCCCTGTTGCCGAACAACTCGCCGACCGCCGGCACGTCCTGGACTCCCGGGACCCCGGAGCGGCTGTTCTCCAGCTCCAGTTGCATCAGTCCTCCCAGAGCCACGATATTTCCATCCTGCACCCGAACCATGGTATCGGTTTCGTTGATCGTGCTCTTCGCGGTCGGAATGCTCGTCGTTCCGATTCCCGTTCCGAAATCGAACGTCAGGCTCCCGTTCTCGACCCGGCTGACCAGGGGGTGAATATGCAGGTTGATGTTGCCGTCCTCGTCGATCTGCGGAGTGATGTCGAGCGACACTCCCGAGAAAAACGAGCTCAGGGTCGGCTCCAGCGTGGCTCCCACCGGAACCCCGAGGGTGTTGACTACAGGCGTGCTCTTGATGTTGCTTATGAAAAACTCGTCGGTCCCGACCTTCAACACCGCCTTTTGATTGTTGAGCGTCGCCACGCGGGGGCTCGAAAGCACCTGGGTCGTGCCCTGCGACTCGAGGAACTGGAGCAAGGCGGCAAAATTGCGCGTCTGCAGGGCAAGCCCGAAAACACCCAGCCCCGCCGCTCCGGCCGCCGTGGAGGCCGCCGAAGCCGCCGCGGACGCGGTCGTCGATACGACCGTGCGGGCAGCGGGATCCGCTATAAGTCCCATAGGAGACGGACTCGCCAGGCCGCCGGCCGTCCCGAGCGTCGTACCCGCGCCCTGGACTCCGCCCGAGAATCTCGTACCGGAGAACCCGGCCCAGTTCACGCCTGACTGATAGGCGTTGTTGAGCGTCACATCGATGATCTTCGCCTCGAGCATCACCTGGCGTTCGACTGAAACGCGCATGGCCTTGAGATAGTTCTCCACGCTGCGGATCTCCTGCGGCATGGCGCGAACGACCACCACGCCCGACTGCGGACTGACGACGATGCTGCGCCCCACACCGGTTCCCACCAGGGTACGCAGCGCGTTGCTGAGTTCCTGCCAGAGGTCGCTCTGCGAGAACGTCGAGACGCGCGTCGCGTCGTTGGTCGTCTGATTGAGCTGGCCGAGGCCGATCGCGTTGACGCTCTGTCCAGGCTGGGCGGCGCCCGCCGCAACCGGCGCGGCTCCTCCCCCGCCCGGCTGCCCGGGAACGTTTGCGGAGACCGTCCCGGAACTCACCCGCAGGTCGCTGCGCCCGGTGCGCAGGCCCGAGAGGTAGTTGACGTGGAACACCCGCGTCTGCAGTCCCGCGGCCTCGACGTAGATGCGCGTGCCGTCGGTCCGGAATTCATACCCATAGACCTCGCGGATCGCTTCGAGCGCCTCGTGCACCGTGACATCCTTCAGGTTCAGGGACAGCCTTCCGCTCACCTCCGGGTTCACGACCATGCTGTAGCGGGTTCCCGCAACGATCGACATGAACACCTGCTGCGCCGGTGCGGCGTTGACCACGAGATCGAAGCGGGGCTCGACGGGGGTTCCCGGAACTTTGGGCATCTGCGCCCTGAGCGGCGGCAGCAGCGCTTCGCGCACCGCTTCGCGCTGGTTCGATGCCGCCTGCCGCGCCGCGCTGTCCATCTCGGCGACGATGTTCGGGTCGACCCGATCGATCGGCGGGTAGGCGCACGAGGCCAGCAACACCGTCAGTGTCGTTACGCTAATTCGTTTCATGTGTCCCCTCCTCCCGGCGCCCGGGTACCCTGGATTCCTCCCGGGCGGCGGTCCCGCGCTTGGTGCGCTGTATCGAAGAATAGAGCTTGATGGTTTCGGTCCCTTCGGGCCGCTGCAGGACGATTTCCTCTTCGGTGATGCCGACCACGGTCGCGTTGCCGTAGCGCCCGCCCAGCTTCACCGTCTGGCCGTCGATCGTCGCCTGGTGCCGGCCTTTCGAGATGATGACGACCTGCGCCCGCGAATAACCCGGGTCGGGCGCGGATACTGCGACCGGCCCTCCCCCGAGAATCTCGCGCGGCGGGCGAGTCGGATCGCTCAAGGCTTGCGCGAGACTCGACGGCGCGCCCAGCGAGAGGACGAGTGCCACGCACCACTTCAGATCAGCAGCCATGTCTTGTCCTGGCTGAGGGTAAAGAGCACGATCTTCAGCTTCACCGTGGGATAGGTCCCCTGCAGTTCCATGCTCCCCCAGAACATCTTCTCGGGAAGGCGCTCGAGCTGGTCGACGTAGGTCAGCATGCTCATATACCGTCCCGAAACGACGAGCTCGACTCCGTGCCGGTACAAGCCGGACGGCGAGGAATCCGCCGCCCCCTTCGGCGCCTGGATGAGGCCGGTCGCAGGCAGCGACTTCAAGCTGACCAGCTCGACCTCGGGATTGCGCCTGATCATCGCGGAGACCATTTTCGCCATGCGTTCCGGCGTCACCAGCTCGCTTTGCCTCGCCACGATGTCGCCGTCGAGGGCGGCCAGCTCGAGCTTGCGTTTTTCCAGACGCTGCCGCTTCGCGCTTGCAGCGTCGCTCGCGCGCGCCTGGGCGAACGCCTGGAGCTGCAGCTGCATGGCGCGCATCTCGTCCTGCTGCTGCTGTATCTTCTGGGCGCCGAGCTTCTGCCGCCGCAGGATGGGTTCGAAAAACGCGCTCTCGGCGATCGCGACCAGCACCACCGCGACCGCGAGGAAAACCAGCACGCGCTCGCGCAGGCTCATGGCGTCGATGCGGTCGGCGTAGCGCTGCAGATAAGGCGGGAGGCGCATGTCAGCGTTTCGCCTTCTGGCCGTCGGGCGAGGCGTTCTCCGCCCCGGCCGGTCCCGGCGAGCTCACCGTGAATTCGACGACGCTGCGCGCCGGACCCTTCGCGGGGACGCCGCGGGTAATGGCAAGCGCCTCGAGCGGGCGGCCGCGCAGCAGGGTCTCCCGCTTGAGCCGCGCGATCAGCAGCGGCACCATATCGGCCTGCAAGGCGCGCCCGCTCATGGTGAGCTGGCTGGCCCCCTCGGTGATCTGTATGCTCGTCAGCCACAGGCCCGGGACGGTCTGCCGCGCGAAGGCGCGCAGGTACTGCGAGTAGCCGGCCGATTCGCCCGTCACGCCGGCCTGGATTTCGCGCAGCAGCGCCTGCCGCTCCGCAATCGCCGTCTCGGTGCTCTTGAGATCCTGGTCGAGCTGCGCTTCGCGCTTTTCGGGGTTGAGCTCGGCGGCGACTTTTGCGAACAGCTGTTTCTGCTGCTCGTAGGCGCGGCCCGATTCCTCGGTCTGGCGCCGGAGGCTGCGATCCTGCCAGAGGGCAAAGCCGTAGAAGACCGCCATGCCCAGCACGAGCAGCCCGAGCGCCTGGGTCATCGTCACCGCGGAAAAATACTTCTTCTGCTTGAGGAGCTGCGGGTTGAAGAGATTGATCTGCTGGCTCACAGCGCCTTCCCCTCGACTCGCAAGGCCGCTCCGAACAGGTGGAAATACTCCCACAGCTCCTGCGCGCTCGGCTCGGTTCCGTCGGCGAAATCCATGACCTCCGGCAACGCCGCATTGACCACCGGCACGTAGAGCTTGCCGTGAAGGAATTGCTCGAGTTCCGGGTCCTGGGGCAGCGGCGCGAGAAACAGCTCGCCCACCCCGACGCTCAGGCGCTGCCGCTCGAAAATGTCCAGGGACCGCGTGATTTCGGTCGCCACCCGGTCGCGGTAATGGTCGCCGTGCTCCCTTTGTCCGAGCTGGACCGAGGTGACCTCCAGGCGCCGGGTGAGCAGCAGCTCCCCGTGCAGGGAAATCGTCAACAGTCCTCCCCAGGGCGAAAACGCGAGCATCGCCGCAGCCTTGTCTCCGGATTTGAAAAGCGCGGCGACATTGCGCTGCGCCATCTCGGGAATGTCGATGACCCTCAGGGGAACGCGGGCCTCCTCGAACAGGCCGATCCGCTTCTGCACCACTTCATTGGGCGTCGCCACGGCGTACATCGCCTTGGCGGGTCCCTTCGCCTCGCCGTCGGCGTGCACTTCGAACACGTCGATCGTCGCGTCGTCGATGTGATACTCGATCAGATCCTTGATCCGCCAGCGGATCGCCGCCTTGAGCTCGTCGGCCGGAACCTTGGGCGGCTCGACCAGCAGAATCTGGTAATCCGCGGGCTCCAGCAGCGTGGTGCAGGTCGAACGTCCGAATCCGTATTCTTTCGCCGCCTTCTGCAGCGAACCCACCGGATCGGAATCGCACGGGACGCTGCCCCAGCGGGTGGCATGCGGCCGGCCGCCGGAAAATTGCACGTGCGCGAATTTGATCGCGTCCGGCTCGATGGCGACCGCGAGAAGTCCGGCGCGCTGCGTCGATTTGGAGAGCCAACCGAGCAAACCCCGCCCCTCAAATGATGATTAACTTGAAATTAAAGCAATAACCAATTGTTGTCAAACATTATTTCTATAAGCGACCGCAACCCTCCTAGGGTGCGTCAAAAGCGCTCAACCGTCAAAAGATCTCCCCCTGCTCGAGAATGATCGAGCCGGTCGGCGATACCTCGATTGCGACACGCTGGCCCTGCTGAAGGGAAGTCGGGCCGCTCCAGATCTGCTGCACGGCGGACCAGGCGGCGCCGCTTCCGGGCGCGAAGATCGCCTGGATGTCGTCGTTGGCCGAACTCGGGGCCTGGTACAGCCCCGCGAGCATCGTCCCGGTCATCGGAAGCACGCCGATATTCACGCCCAGCGTATCGTCCTGAATGCTGGTGATGGCGCCCCAGGCGGCGGGAGACGCGAATGTACGGGTCCTGACCCGCCCGGCGCTGCTGTTGGAGTCCGAGCCCCACAACAGCCAGCCCTGGCCGAGCGAGAAGGGAACGGTTTGCCACACGAAATCGAAATTGCGCTCGGTGTTGTTTTCGGTTTCGTCGTCGTGGGCGGTCGCGGCAGCGGGCCAGGCCGCGCCGTTCCAGAGATTCGTGATCAGCTGCACTCTCTCATCCTGGAACACCGCCATGATCTCGTCGGTGTCCGGCCGCGGATAGAGCCGCAGCCACTGAAAGTTATCGCTATTGAATACGCCCCCGTAGGCGTTGAACCGGGTAAACGTAATGCCGCTGAGCGTCGCGGTCGACGGCGTCCAGGTGCGCCAGCCGATTTGCCGGGTATTGGAGGCATCGCCCCAGACGAATAGGGCGGAGTTGGACACCGACTCGTAAGCCACGGCGACCGAGTCGCCGACGTTGTTCGTCCCCGATGCGTCCCAGGTCGCCGCCGCTCCGGCCTCCATCTTGGTCCAGTTCGTTCCGGTCCAGCGTGCGCCCCAGATGTCCCGGTTCGAGTCCCTCGTGACCATCAATATTTCGTTGCTGCCGCTGGCGCCGTTTGCGGCCAGACCGAACCAGCGGATGAACCCGGCGGTCTGATAGTTCGCCGTACCCATCGAATTGTGGATGAAGCCCCCGGCGACCGGAGCCGTATCGAGCGTGGTTCCGTCCCAGATCGCGAATTTCGGGTTGCGGGCACCGCCGTTCGAGTAGACGATGATCGCTCGGTCGTTCGCGTACTCGTACTCGATCTGGAAACCGCGATAAGTCGTACTGAGGCCCGTCTGAAGAGGCCCCCCGCCCGCCGGCGTGCTCCAGGTATTCGTCGCGCCGTTCCAGACGTGAATGAAGAGGTCGCCGCTCCCGCCCAAGGTCCCGAGGATCGCCTCGTTGCGCGTGCGCGAGAACTTCAGAGCGAAATAGACGGGCGTCGTGTTGTTGGTCACCTGCTGCGTGCTCGTTTGCTCCGCCAGCCATGTGTTGTTCACACGGTCCCACAGGCGAAAATAGATGTTTCTGTCGGATCCCCCTCCCGATATCGCCGTACCCTTGGCATACACCATCATCGCGCGCTCGCGGTTGGTCGCCCTGGCGATCGCGGCCTCGAGAATGCGGATCGCATTGCCGCTGGTCCCGGTCGATCTGACGAGGCACTGGTTTTGCGAGATCCTGCTGCCGTTGGCATGGGTCGTGGCGGTCGTGCCGCCGACGCCGCGTGTCGCCCCGGTGAAGCTCGTCGCCGTCAATCCGGTGTAGTTGATCTGCTCCTGATCGATCCAGATGCGTCCGTGCGGCGCGTAGGTGAGAGCGGGATCGACGTCGACGCCGATCGTGGTGGCGGTGGCGGTAACCGGACCGGCGGCGACCCTTCCCGCGCCGGTCACAAAAGACGAAGTGCCGGTGAGCGAAAAACTCTCGTTTCCGACCGCGACGTTCGCCACCGGAGCCAGGCTCGCGCACGAGGTCCCGGGCCCGAGCCGGGAGGCGGCGTACTCGATTCCCGACCGGGCGGCGTAGTAGGCCCGGCCGGAGCTGTTGTGAAGGACGCTCGAGCTCTGGTTCGAGACGTACAGGAACCCCAGCGCCGAAATCATCAGCGCGACGACGACGATCAACACGATGCCCGCCGCAAGAAGCTGGCCGCGCTGGCGCCGGGGAATATTCATCAGAACGCCGTCGGCTTGACCGTGGCGCGGTACACGGTCGAGAGGTTGGAGGACGCCACCGTGGCCTGGACGGTGATGAAGTACACCGTGGCTGCGCTCACGGCGACGGTCTGCCCGTCGTTTTGCAGATACGAGAAGCTCAGGGCGCCGATGTTGTCCGCGAGCGGCTGGAACGTGGCGCCTCCGTCCTCCGAGCGCTCGAGCATCGAAGTCGCCGCGTTGCGCCGGTAGACGATTACGGCGCTGCCGGAATCGGTGAAGGTCATCTGGCCCGGGACTCCGATATTGAGGTCGGCGGCCGAGGCCGAGCGTACGTTGCGAAGCTCCCGGGTCATGCGCTCGAGGGCATAGCGCCCCTGCCAGTCGTCGTTCGCGATCTCGCGCCCGAGAAAGTACGTCCGGAACGCGTTGCTCATGACGTTGGCGCCGATCGTCACCAGCACGGCGGCGACGGTGATCGTGACCACCGCCTCGATCAGGGTGAAGCCGGCGGTTCGCGGGGGGATGGCTTGTCGGAGCATGGCTAGTAGTTGGCGAGCACCATGTTTTCCTGGGCAAGCTGGGTTCCATTGAAGCTTACGGCGACGGTGACGAGCTTGTAGTCCGAAATCGGGTTGCCGTTCCACACCCCGGCAAGAGTAGGAGCGGGAGAAAACGCATAGCCGCTCGGCGGCGTGCATATCGGGGGCGGAGTCCCGCCGATGCAGGGGTCGTTGACCCCGCTGAATCCCGCTGCGGTGTAGCGCCCGAGGATCAGCTCCATGCGCTCCTGCGCGAGCAGCGACGCCCGCGTGATCTGCGCGCCGGTGGGCTCGCGCGGGAGCAAGCTGCCGAACGATCGCAGGAGGGCAAAGGCGGCGACGCCGATGATGACGATGAAAACCAGGACTTCGACCAGCGTGAGGCCCCGGCAGCGTGCGGTTGGCGGCGGGATGTTCACGGGGTTACCTTGCCGGTTTGCGGGGTGACGGTCGAGGTCCGGCTCGCCGCGTCCCGGGTGAGCGTGATCGTCGCCGGCGCGGTCAGGGGTCCGTTGAAAGTCGCCGGCGTCGTGACGCTGTAGGGAGTGCCAAGTCCGTCGAATCCCAGCGCGTTCCCGGCCGGAGTGCTCGCCAGCGCGAGCGTGACGCCCGAAGCAAGCGTGACGGCGGCGTTGGAGCCGTTCGAGGGATGCACGACCGGGCTGCCCGCGGAATCCAGAATGCGGTAGCTGGTGGCGGAGGGAAAACTGATGATGTAACGCTGCCCTTTGGTCATGGCGAGCGTCTGCACGTAGCGGATGTCGCCCGCGAGCTGATCGGCCTGAGTCGAGACGAGGATCGGATCGTTCCCCATTCGGGGAAGCGCGATCGCGGCAACGATCCCGATCACCAGCAGAGTGACGACGATCTCCGTGAGGGTGAAGCCCCGTTCCCGGGTCGCGGGGGAAATGCGTGCCGCGGGCATCGATGGATAGTCTGATCGGCGCGGAACAAAAAGGGCGGGCGCCTCGCGGCACCCGCCCTGTCGGTTGGTTGCGGCCGCCGGATCAGCAGCCGGTGGTTACCGATGCCGCGATGACCGGCGGGACAGTCGCGGTCGCGTCCGTATATTGGAAAGAACAGCTCGCCGGCGTGCCCGCAGTCTTCACCCGGAACGTCACGACGGGAGCGGCGGTCTCGAAGGTCGTGGAATCGAAGCGCACGGCCGCGTCTATCCCGCCGGTGGCCTGGGACGGGTAGCGGTTCTTCATCAGGACGGCTGCCCCTTCGATCATGACCGACTGGTCGGTGGTGAGCCCCTGAGCGACCGAAAGCGCATTCGCGAGCGTCGAAGCGGAACTGACCGCGGCTCTCAAGCCGGTCAGCGCAGCCTTGCGTGCTTCCCCCGTCAGATCGACGAACTTGGGGGCGGCGATGGCCGCCAGGATGCCGAGGATCAGGATCACCACGATCAACTCGATCAGCGTAAAACCAAGATTTTGCTTCTTCATTTTCGTTTCCCTCACAAATTTAACGGCTTACGGGGTCAATCTAAGGTTCAGTCTGATTATACACATGCTTTGCAACCGCTTTCTACCTCTTTTACCCCAGTTCGGCTCAGGCGTTTCCCTATGAACATGCCGCCGGTACGCGACGCGTTCTTTCCTTGCGATAGACAAGCCCTTACGGGGATATAAAGCAATATACGTACCTGCTACCTGTAAAACCACGTATAGAGGGTCACCGGCTCCATCCGCATACCGGCGAATCGCCGCCGCGCGGGATCCGCCGCGGCCGGCTCTAAATCGATCCGCACCCGAAATCGAAGCCGTTTGCTTCCATCCGCCAGGCGCTCGAGGTGCCCGTCCAGATCGGGAACGTACACCATCTCGCTCCTCGTCGCGTCGAAATACCAGCTTCCCCGCGGCACTTCCGGTTGCGGCGCGCGGAACTCGCCCCGGTAGCCGCGCGGCGGTTCCGCCAGCCAGTCCACGGGATTGCTTCGGGCGAGCGATTCGATATTGCGCTCCTCGCCGCGCAGAAGCATGGCCGCGACACGCAATTGAAGGGCGCTCTTGAAGGCGCCCACGGTGTTTTCCATCGAAGCTTTTTCCGCGGCCTCCTGGTAGAAGCGCAGGCGCTCGAGCAGCAGCGCCCCCATCACCCCGATGACGCAGATGACGACGATCAGCTCGATCAGGGTGAGGCCAAGATGCGCGCGCCTCAACTGCGTGCGCCCTAACGGTTGCCGCCGCCAAGCGCCGCCTGCCCCAGGTCCCACATGGGAAGGAATACCCCGAGTGCGAGCACCAGCACGAACCCCCCGAGCAGCACGATCAGCAGCGGCTCGATTTGCGACGAGAACGTCTTCAGTTCGTATTCGACTTCCCGCTGATACATCTCGGCCACTTCGCCGAGCAGCTCGTCCAGCTCGCCGGACTCCTCCCCCACGGCGATCATCTGCAGCACCACCGGGGTGAAGACGCCGGTCGTCACCGTCGTGCGCCACAAGCTCTCGCCGCGTTCGACGCCGTCGCGTATCTGCTCGATGCGCTGCCCGACATAGGAGTTGTCGACGACCTGCTCGACCACCGACAGGGCCTGCACGATGGGCACGCCGCTCTTCAGGGCGATCGAGAGGGAGCGCGCAAACCTCGCCAGCGTCGCCTTGAGAACGATTTTCCCCGCGACGGGGATGCGCAGCTTCATCCTGTCCCAGCTGTAGCGGCCCGCCGGCGTGCCGACCCAGGCGCGAAGCAGGAAAAACGCTCCGAGGGCAAGACCCAGCAGCGCGAGCCAGTACTGCACCATGAAATCCGAAAACCCGAGCAATATCCTCGTCATCAAAGGCAGCTGGGCGTGAAAGCTCGCGAAGATGCGCGCAAAAGCGGGAATGACGAAAATGTTGACGATGACCAGGGCGACCGCCATGACCACGACGACGAAGATCGGATAGCGCAGCGCCTGGCTGACCTGGTTCTTGATTTCCCGTTCGAACTCGAGATGGCCGAAGAGTCTCAGGAACACTTCCTCGAGCGCGCCCGTCAACTCGCCCACCCGAACCATGCTGACATAGAAGGGCGAGAAGCTCCTGGGGTGCCTGCGCATCGCGGTCGACAGGTCCCTGCCGCTGTCCAGGCTCGCGCGCAGGTCCTGCAGCATGTTCGCGAATCCGGCTTTGGTCGCCGACTCCTGCAGGGCGGCAAACGCCTTGAGTATCGGCACCCCGGCCTTCAGGAGCGTGTACATCTGCCGGCTGAAAAGCAGCATCTCTTCGAGCGTCACCTTGTCGGCGCCGAGCCGGGACAGCCAGCCTTCGCCGGCGGGCTTCTGCGGGCCGGAGGCGGGATTGATCTCGATCGGGGAGACACCGCTGTTGAGAAGCTGATCCGCGACCGCGCCGGAGTCGGAGTTCTCGAGCACGCCCCGCACCAGCTCTCCCCTGGCGTTGCGCCCGCGGTACGCGAAGAAAGGCACGGACCCGGTCAGTCCTCGAGCTGCGCGGTGACGCGCATGGCCTCGGCGATCGTGGTCTTCCCGGCGAGCGCGAGCTGCACCGCGTTGTCCCTGAGGAGGCGGCCCGCCATCCGCTTCTCGGCCGCCGCGATGAACAGCCCCGGGTCCTCGGAATTGGCGAGTGCCGCGAGCTCGCTGTCCATCTCGAGCATTTCGTAGATCCCGAGGCGTCCGGCGTAGCCGCTGCCGTTGCAGTGCTGGCAGCCGGTGCCCGCGAGGATGCGTCCGCTTGCGGGGTCCCGGCCGAGCGAGCGCAGCCATTCCAGCTCCTGCGCGTCCGGCCGGTGCGGCTTGCTGCAGGATTCGCAGTTGACGCGCAGCAGCCGCTGCGCGACCACCGCCTGAAGTGAATAAGCGACCATGTAGCGCGGCACGCCCATGTCGACCAGCCGCAGGGGCGCGCTCGCCGCATCGCGCGTGTGCAGCGTCGAGAGCACCATGTGCCCGGTGATGGCCGCGCGCAGCCCGATCTCCGCGGTCTCGAGGTCGCGCATCTCGCCGATCAGGATCACGTCCGGGTCCTGGCGCAGGGCCGAGCGCAATACGCGGCTGAACGTGAGCTCGATCTTTTCACTCACCTGGACCTGATTGAGACCGTCCAGGCGGTATTCGACCGGATCCTCCACCGTGATGATCTTGCAGCCCGGAGTGTTCAGCGCGTTCAGCGCCGCGTACAGGGTGGTCGTCTTGCCGCTGCCGGTGGGCCCGGTCACGAGCACCATTCCCGTGTAGCGGTGGATCGCGCTGGTGAAGCGCTCGAGCAGTTCCGGCGGCATGCCCAGATCGGAGAGCTGGTGCAGTCCTCCGGCGCGGTGCAGCAGGCGCATGACCACGGCCTCGCCGTGCTGCGTCGGCATGGTGGAGATGCGCACATCGATCGGGTGGTCCCTGACCTTCACGTTGAACCGGCCGTCCTGCGGCAGGCGCCGCTCGGAGATGTCCAGCCCCGACATCAGCTTGAGCCGCTGCGCCACCGCGGCGGATATCTTGGCATCGGTCTCGGTTTGCGGCTGCAGCAGGCCGTCGATGCGGAAGCGGATGTGCAGCGCGCGTTCGTGCGGCTCGATGTGGATGTCGGAGGCCCTCGCCTGCACCGCGTCCTCGAACATGGTCTGCAGCAGCTTGACGACCGGCGCGTCCTCGGCGCCGAGGGACAGGGTTCCCAGATCGACGGCATCGCCGAGGTCCTCGCCGAGTTCCTTCGCGAGCGAGGTGATCTGCTCGGTGCGCCGGTAGATCCGGTCGATGGTCTGCAGCAGCAGCGTCTCGGACACCACCGCGATGTTGACTTCCTTGCGGATGAGCCGCGAGATCTCGTCGAAGGCGAACAGATCGGTCGGATCGACCATCGCGACCAGCACCAGGTCGTCCTGCTCCTCCAGCAGCAGCGCGCGGAAACGCCGCGCCTGGGCCTCGGGCAGCTTGCGGGTGACCGCCGAGTTGAAGTTGTAGTACTTGAGATTGATGAAGGGAACGCCGAGCTGGCGGGCGAGCGCCTCGCCGATCTGGTCCTCGGAAAGATAGCCGCTCTCGATCAGCACCTTGCCGAGCTTGCGGCCCGAGCGACCCTGGTCTTCGAGCGCCAGCCGGAGCTGTTCCTGCGAAATGAGTTTCTGCTGGACCAGCAGATCGCCGAGCCGTATGCGCTCGGGGCGCTTGTTCCGGATCGCTTCAGCCACGTTTGCTCGCTCCTGCCACCGCTGCGGGCGACTTCAGGTTGCCGTCGCGGGCAACGTTACCGCGTTCCCGGGAAAGGCGCAAACGCCTTCCTCGGGGCTTCGCCGAGTTGAGCGCGCGCGGAGGCGAGCAGGCGCTCGAAGCGCGCCGGCCGGTCCTGCGCGAGCTGCTCCAGCACGGGCAGCCATTTCCGGGTCCATTCCGGGTAGACCCTCACCGCGCCGCGCAGCGCCCGCTCGGCCTCGCCGTCGCGGCCCGCAAGCGCGAGCAGTGCGATCTGCCGGTGCACCACCGAGGGCACCGGATAGAGCCGGATCACGTCCGCATTGAGCGCGAGCTTGTCGTCCGGATCTTGCTCGTCGAGCACCATCCCCTCGCTCAGCAGGCGCTCGATATAGGGCGCGAAGAGCGATCCCTCGCGCAGCGCCATCAGGGCATCGAAATCCCGCGGGTCGAGCCGCTGCCCTCGCCCGCCTCTCGCCTCGATTCCCACAAGCCATTGCTCGAACACGCGGTAGTCCGACCACGCAACTTTCGCCGTCAGCCCCGCCGCGACGAGAACCAGAACAAAGGCCCCCCGGCGCATCCGGTTCATTTCGAGGAATGAGGGTCCGGGCGACACCAGCCCGAAAAGCAGCGCGAACAGGCCCAGGAAGTTCGCGTGCCACAGCGGAAACTCGACCATGCTGTGCAGCCCCACGATCGCGAGAACCCCGGCCGCCCAGCATCGCGCCGGCGTCGGATGTCGCCACGGCATCCGGTAGAGCCAGACGACCAGCGGGACCGCGATGCAGAGCAGTCCCGCGATTCCCGTCTCGGCAAGCAGTTGCAGGAACAGGTTGTGGCTGTGGCGGTCCAACCCCGGAGGAAACGGGCCTTGCAAGCCGGCCGAGAGCTCGAGCGCGCGCCAGGCGTATTCGCCGAACCCGACGCCGAGAAGCGGGCTCGAGAGAAACATCAGCCACGCGTACAGGAAGAGCTGAAACCTTATGGGACGCTCGCCGGATCCGAGATCGAGCTCGACGTAGCGCACGAGACGCTCGCCCGCGGAAAGGAGCCTGCCTTCGGGCCCGGTGAAAATCTCCGTATACGTGCTGAAGACCTGGACCGCTGCGAAGACGGCGAAGGCGAAGAGCTGAAAGCGCAGGATCCTCTTCCCCTCCTCGGCGCCGCCTCCGCGGTAGACAAGGGGAATCAGGGCAAACTGGATCGCCATGTAACCCCAGGAAGTGCGCGATCCGGAAAGCGCCATCCCCGCAGCGATAAGCAGCGCCATCAGCAGAGCCGGTGCTGCGCCCAGAGCCGCGCGGGAGCGCAGAAACGCGACGGAAAGGAGCGCGCAGGCGAGATAATCCGCGAAATTGTTCGGCTGGCCCACGAATCCGAACATCGCGTTGACCGGCTGTGGCGAGAGCACGGTGCCCACAAACAGGGGCGTCTGGTAATACTGAAAGAAACCGCTGGCTGCCGCGAGTGTGCCCGCGACGGCGAGCCACCACTGCAGGGAATGCGAGACCGCCCGCTCTCCCGATTCGCGCCCCAGCCACGCGCCCAGTATCACGATCAGGGCGGCCCACATCGAATAGAGCGCTCCCACGGCGCTGCGCAACGGATACGCAACCTGGCCCAGGACCACCTGAAGGGCGAGCAGCGCCGTGAACGCGATCAGGCCGAGGCACATCCCGGGCACGGGCACGGCGCCCCGCGAGGGCGCCGACCCTATCGCCGCGAGCGCGGCGATCCCGATCGCAAAAGCGAGCCACTCGGCGTAAAAACTCGGAAAAGGGTAATGATGGTACGGCCACAGGAAGGGAACCGATACCATCAGCCCGCACAGACCCAGGCACAGACGGATGAGAAACGGATTACGTGCGCCGTCCATCGTGGAGCGCCATTATGGACGATATGAATCGGGTCTGTCGTCTATACTTTCTCGACACCCCACATCGGATGTCCACGACGAAATGCATCGGCGACCTCTCGAAGCCCTCGCCTTCGACGCCTGCGGCACGCTCTCCGTTGCCGGCGCTGGTGCGGCGCGCGGCGTCGTAGAAGCACGAAGGTGTCCTCCCCGCCGATGAATTTCTGCTCGAACTGCGGCGGCAGGCTGTCGCTGCGCGTGCCCCCGGGGGATTCGCTCGCGCGCCACGTCTGCGACGCCTGCAACACCATCCATTACCGCAATCCGCTGATGGTGATCGGCACGATTCCCGAATGGGAGGACCAGATCCTGCTGTGCAAACGGGCGATCGAGCCGCGCCACGGCTTTTGGACGCTTCCTGCCGGCTTCATGGAGCTCGGCGAAACCACCGCGCAGGCCGCGCTGCGGGAAACCGAGGAGGAGGCCAGGGCGCGCGTCGAACTGGGGGAGGTCTTCTCGCTTCTTTCCGTACCCCATGTCAACCAGGTTCACCTCTTCTACCGGGCGAGGCTGATCGAGCGCAGTTTCGCGGCGGGCGAGGAAACGCTGGAAG
>JBATEB010000045.1:0-2028 GCA_049663805.1 Burkholderiales bacterium
CGGTAGATCTCGCCCGGATCGCGCCCCAGGCGCGCGGTGATTTCCGCGGAGAGCAATGCCGGGACGATTCCATCCTTGTCCGTCGTCCAGACGGAACCGTCGAGACGCAGAAAGCTCGCGCCTGCGCTCTCCTCGCCGGCGAAGCCGAGCGAGCCTTCGAGCAGGCCGCCGACGAACCACTTGAAACCGACCGGCACCTCGTAGAGTGTCCGGCCGAGCCTCGCGGCCACGCGATCGATCATCTGGCTGCTCACGGCGGTCTTTCCCACCGCGGCCTGTCTGTCCCACTTCGGCCGGTTCTGAAACAGGTAGTGGACGGCGACCGCGAGATAGTGATTGGGCGGCAGCAGCCCCGCGCTGCGGGTGACGATCCCGTGCCGATCGTGGTCGGTGTCGCAGGCGAAGGCGACGTCGTAGCGATCCTTCAGTCCGATCAGGCTCTGCATGGCGTAGGGCGAGGACGGGTCCATGCGGATCCGCCCGTCCCAATCGACCGTCATGAAACGGAAGGTCGGGTCGACGGCCTCGTTCACGACGCTGAGCTCGAGCCGGTAGCGTTCCGCGATCCGCGCCCAGTAGTGCACGCCGGCGCCGCCGAGCGGATCGACGCCCAGGCGGATGCCCGCGCCGCGGATCGCATCGAAGTCGATCACGTGCCCGAGGTCGTTCACGTAGGCGTCGAGGAAGTCGTGTGCGTGCGTACCGGCGGCGCGGCGCGCCTGCGCGAACGGCGTGCGCCGCACCGCCCCGAGACCGGCTTGGAGCAGGGCATTGGCGCGATCCTGTATCCATCCGGTGACGTCGGTATCCGCCGGCCCGCCGTTGGGCGGGTTGTACTTGAAGCCGCCGTCATCGGGCGGATTGTGCGAGGGGGTGATGACGATGCCGTCGGCCAGCCCCGCCGGGCGGCCGCGGTTGTGGACCAGGATGGCGTGCGAGACCGCCGGCGTCGGCGTGAATTCGCCGTCCGCGGCGATCATCGTTTCCACGCCGTTGGCGGCCAGCACCTCGAGCGCGCTCTCGAACGCCGGTTGCGACAGGGCATGGGTATCGATGCCGATGAAAAGCGGGCCGTCGATCCCCTTGCCCCGCCGGTACTCGCAGATCGCCTGGCTGATCGCCAGCACGTGCCGTTCGTTGAAGCTGCGCCCGAGCGGGCTGCCGCGGTGCCCGGAGGTGCCGAAGGCGACGCGCTGCGCCGCCACCGCGGGATCGGGGCGCAGGTCGGCGTAGGCGGCGAGCAGCCGCCGCACGTCGACCCGCAGCGAGGCCGGCGCCGGCTTGCCCGCGAGCGGGCTGATCGTGGCGCTCATGCGCGCGGCTATCGCAGCCGGCGATAACGCCGGATCAGCGCGTTGGTGGAGCTGTCGTGCTCGAGCCGCGGTTCGCCCGCGCTTTCCAGTTCGGGGATCGTCCGCTCGGCCAGCGCCTTGCCCAGCTCGACGCCCCATTGATCGAATGAGTCGATGTTCCAGATGCTTCCCTGGACGAAGACGCTGTGCTCGTACAGCGCGACCAGCGAACCCAGCGCCTCCGGCGTCAGACGCTCGGCGAGGAGGGTATTGGTCGGGCGGTTGCCTTCGAAGACCCGGTGCGGCGCGAGCCACGCCGGCGTGCCCTCGGCCTTGACCTCGTCTTCGGTCTTGCCGAAGGCCAGCGCTTCGGCCTGCGCGAACAGGTTCGAGATCAGGAGATCGTGATGACGGTCGATCGGATTCAGGGTTCGGCAAAATCCGATGAAGTCGCACGGGATCAGTTTCGTTCCCTGGTGGATGAGCTGGTAGAAGGAGTGCTGCCCGTTGGTGCCGGGCTCGCCCCAGTAGACGGGTCCCGTCTGGTAATCGACGCGCCTGCCGTCGAGCGTGACGTGTTTGCCGTTGCTCTCCATCGTCAGCTGCTGCAGGTAGGCGGGAAAGCGTTTGAGATACTGCTCGTAAGGCAGCACCGCGACCGTCTGCGCATCGAGGAAGTTGCAGTTCCATACTGCCAGCATCCCCATGAGTACCGGCAGGTTCTGCTCGAACGGGG
>JBATEB010000046.1:0-24441 GCA_049663805.1 Burkholderiales bacterium
GAGCAGCGCTCCGCCGGACACGGCCCAAGCCCGTGTGACGCCCGGGCGCCGGGCGCGGTCCAGCGGATCGCGCCGCTCGAGCTTGTTCCACGCCTCGGCGTGGCTTCGCGCCTCCGCCCAGATCGAATAGACCACCACGGCGTTGTAGAAGTACGAAAAGAAAATCAGCAGCGCCGCATAGGGCAGGTACAGCAGATCGCGCGGCTTGCGATCGAGCAATATGGACACCGCCGCCGCCGCGAACAGGAACGTCCACCCGAGATAGGCGATCCACTCCCAGCCGTGGAGACTGAGACGTCCGCCTACCACCGCAATGGGAAGGAGAACCACCGCAACGGCCTGAAGCAGCGGCACGAGCACCATGTTCAGGAAATTGAAGGCGAGAAACAGGCCGAAGGCGCCGTAGCGCGGATTGCCCACCATGTCGCGGTGAAGTAGCACGACCTTGATGTAGCTGCGCATCCAGCGCACGCGCTGCTTCCACAGCCCGGCAACGGTGTGCGGGCACTCGGCGAGCACCCGCGTCGCGGCGCCGTATACGACCCGCGCGCCGGCGCGGTGCAGGCGGATGGTCAGCTCGAGGTCCTCGCCCCAGATTTCGCGGAAACCACCCACACGCCGCAGCAGGTCCGCGCGCACCAGGCCGAGGTTCCCGGAAATGATCTGCAGCACCCCGATCGAGGACAGCGCGCGGCGCACGAAGCCGGTGCCGATGTGCGAGGTGACGACCAGCATTTTCTGCAGCGCCCCGCGCGGCTCAAGCGGCGTGTCGTCGCCGCTCACCGCGCCCACGCCCGGATCGACGAAATAGGCGACCCCGTTCGCGATGGTGTCGGGCGCGAACACGCTGTCGGCGTCGGTGAACAGGATGATCTCCCCGGTCGCCGCTGCGATTCCCCGGTTGAGCGCGCTCGCCTTGCCGCCGTTCGCCTGGGAGAGGACTTTCACGCGCGCGTCCGACCGGAACTTCCCGGCCTCGGCCGCCGTGTCGTCGGTCGAGCCGTCGTCGATGACGATCGCCTCGAAGCGCGGATAGTCCGATGCGAGCACGGAGGCGAGCGTGGCCGCGATGGTCTTCTCCTCGTTGTACGCGGGAATCAGCACGCTCACCGAGGGCGCGTACTTTTCGGTCAGCGCGCGCCGCTGCAGGCGTTGCGACCAGAAGGGATAGGCGAGCGCGAGCGGGTAGTAGGCGAGCGAAACCAGCCCGAAATAGAAGCACACCGCCCCGAAAAGGAAAAACAGGGAAGCGACGGCGTCCAGCATTATCCCAAGTGCCCCTGCTCGAAAAGACCCGCGAGCGCATCGAAGATCGCAGGGGCCTTGAGGGTGTGCGCGCCGATGCGCGCGTTGATTTCGAGCACGCGGGGCCTTCCGTCAGCGCCGCGCCGCAAGTCGATGTCCATCGGCCCCCACAGGCCGAGCGCCGCAGCGGCCTCGCGCGCGAGTTGCGCGACGTCGGGTGCTTCGATCCGCGCGATCTCGAGCGCGTTGCCGACTTGGCCGTCCCGGAGAACGGTCTTCTCGAACACCACCGCGGCGACGATCTCATGCGGCGGGTCGGGGTGCACGACCATCATCACGTCGTATTCCGTTCCCGGAAGGAATTCCTGCCAAACGGGGTCCGCCGCCTGCGGCTTGGTCCCGGCTCGATCGTGCACCACGACGTCGCGGCCACCGCGGCCGACGCGCGGGCGCGACACGGCCGGGAACCCGAGGGAGAGCACCTGCCGCGAGCCGGCCTTGCCGATCGCGCTCCTCGGCGCGGCGACGCCCGCCCCTTGCAGGGCACACGCCGTCTCCCACTTGTCGTCGCAGATCCGCACCGCGCGCGGCTCGCCGATGTAGACCGCGACACCCCCGCGGCGCAACCGGGGCGCCGCCTCGGATACCTTGACCAGCTCCTCGGACACCGTCGGCACGAGCCAGCCGATGCCTTTACGCAAAAGGAGATCGCCCAGAACTGCAAGATAATCGGGATCGCGCGCCGGCGGGACCTCGAGGAAAGCATCGGCTTCGTGGGGTACGTCGCGCATGTCTACGGCGATCACCGAATACCCTTTCGCCTTCAGCGCAGCGACCGCGGCCCGGCCCGACGGGCCGCCGACCCCCGTCACCAGCGCTCGCCCTCGCAACGACTCCGCCCGCGGCATTGGACTACCTGCGCCGAGGCATTGTCAAAGCCGGATTCTGCCTCACTTCGCTCAGGCGTGCGCCCGTTTGCGCATGACTTCCCGTCCGAGCAGCACCGCGCCGAGCGCGAGGCCGGCGAGGTCGGTGACGACCGCGGCGCGGAAGGCATCCGCCGGGATCAGCATGAGCACACCGGCAAGGACGAACAGCGCCCGCAGCGGAATCGCGAGGGGCCTGGAATAGTAGCCGACGACGCCTATGGTTCCCATCCACACGCCGAGCGCGGCGGTGATGAACGCCCATGTGATCGTGAGCGCGTCGCCGCTCATCAGCAGGCTCGGCGAGAAGACGAAAAGGAAGGGCACGATGTAGGCGCTCCAGCCGATGCGCGCCGCGGTCCAGCCGGTGCGGTTCGGGTCGGCGCCGCCGATGTTCGCGGCGGCGAACGCGGCGAGCGCGACGGGCGGCGTCACCATCGACATGATGCCGAAGTAGAGAACGAACATGTGCGCCGCCATCGGCGCGATTCCTGCCGTCACGAGGGCCGGCGCGATCAGCGTCGCCATGATGATGTAGACGCCCACCGTGGGCATGCCCATGCCGAGCAGTATGCCCAGTGCCGCGGTAACGACGAGCAGCAGCACAATATTCTGGCCCGTGACCGTCAGCAGCTGCAGCGTCAGGCCGAATGCCAGCCCGGTGATGTTCAGGATGCCGATGAACATGCCGGCGAGGGCGACGATCATGATGAGATCGACTACCGCTCCGCCCGTGGCGACCGCCGCGCGCAGCACTTCCGGTATCGTGTAGCGATGGCCCTTGTAGCCGAAGACCAGCGCGCAGAAGACGAGCACCGCGGTCGCCAGCAGCGCGCAATACTCCGCGCGCAGGTTCAACCACAGCAGCGCACCGATCAGGACCCCGAAGGGAATCGGAAAGTACCACCCGGCGCGAAGCACCTCGCGCGTGCGCGGCAGGCGCTCGACCGCCTCGCCTACGATTCCGCGCTTGGCTGCTTCCAGATCCACCTGCGAAAAAAGCGCGAGATAGTAGAGCGCCGCGGGAATGACGGCCGCGATCATCACCGCACTGTATGGAACCTGCAGGATCTCGGCCATGAGAAACGCCGCCGCGCCCATCACGGGCGGCATCAGCTGGCCGCCGGTCGAACCCACCGCCTCGACCGCGGCGGCGACCGTCGCCGGGAAGCCGGCGCGCTTCATGAGCGGAATGGTCACCACGCCGACGGCCGAGACATTGGCCACGGCGCTGCCCGAGATCATGCCGAAGAAGGCCGAGCCGACTACCGCGATCTTCGCCGAACCGCCGCGATAGCGCCCCATCCAGGCGCGCGCGAGATCGGTGAAGAACGCCGAGCCGCCGCAGCGCGAGAGCAGCTGCCCCATGAGGATGAACGGTATCACGACCACGACGCCGATCTGCAGCGGCCCGCCGAGCAGCGCGTTGGTATCCAGGCCGAGATAGACGAGCAGGCGCGTGAACTCCACCGGCCGCGACTGGAACACGCCGGGCAGATAGTGACCGAGCATCGCATACACGGCGCCCGCGAGCACGATATAGACCAGCGACGATCCGGCGGTTCTGCGCGTGGCCTCGAGCACGAGCAACGCGAGCGCCGCGGCCATCAGCACGCCTTCCAGGGGTCGCGAGGTGAGCTCGTTCACCAGCTCGGGATAGCGCCACGCGAGGTACAGGCACAGCCCGAGCCCCACGGCGGCAGCGGCCATGTCCCACCAGAGAATGCGCCCGGCGTAACGCGGGTGCACCGGGGTCATGAGGTAGGCGAGCGCCAGCCCCAGGCCGAGGACCACCAGGAGGAACTGCTCGGTGTAGAACGCGAGCCCGAACCAGCCGCGCGGCAGGTCGAGCACCCAGCCGACGACCGCGGCGACCAGTAGCGCCTGCAGAACGAGGATGACCCGCGCGCCGCCGGTGCTCCTCGAATCCGCTGCGTGAGCCTCGGACATCAGCCGCTATTTCGCCGCGCCGAGCCCTTTTTCCTTGAAGAACTTCACCGAGCCGGAGTGGAAGACGGCCGGCATTTCCTTGCTGATGGTGTTCGGATCCCAGCCCCTGAACGCCCCCAGGCTCTGGGCGAGCTTGGGCTTGTTCTCGTACATCGCTTTCGCGATCTTGCGCACCATGTCGTCCTTCACGTGCGCGCCGACGGCGACCAGATAATCGTAGGCCATGAGCTTGGTCGGTCCGGCGAGACCGACGAACGCCGGCGAAGGATTGACGAGCTTCACGTAGGCATAGGGCATGAGCTTCTTCATCGCCGCCACGGCCTGGGGATCATCGGAGAGAGGCAGATAGCGAATCCCGCCGACGGTCTTGTCCACCTCGGCCACCTTGCCTGCGCCGATTGCGAAAAAGCCGCCGTCGAGCTTGCCTTCGATGAAGTCGTCGGCGCCCCGCACCACGTTGGGGACGAGCACCGGGATGACATCCTTGCGCGCGAGTCCCGCGTTGGCGATGATGCCATCGACGATACGCTCGAGCGTCAGTTGCGAAGAGAAGCCATACGGCAGGCGCTTGCCCTTCAGCTCGGCGAGCGTCTTGATGGGCGAATCCTTCTTGACGAAGATGCTCGAGTAGAGCGGAAAGATCACCCCGAGTACGCGCAGGTTGCCCTGCTTGCGGCCCTTGTACGGGCCTTCGCCCTTCGTCGCCTCATCGATTTCCATCACGTTGCATACGGCAAGGTCGAGCTCGCCCGAGTTGACCAGCGGCAAAACGGCGCTCGAGCCGGAGTAAGGCTGCACCCGGCTCTGGATCTTCGCGTCTTCGGACATGACGCGGGCGATCGCCGAGCTCATGTTGTAGCCGATCGAGCCTTGCGGCGCGCTGCCGAAACCGAGAACCTGCGCCTGCGCGCCGGAAGCGAGCAGCGCCGCAATGAAGCCGCCGAGAATTCGTTTCATGGTGTCCCCCTCCGATAAGGAAGATCAATGTAGCAAACGTGTCCGCGCGAGGCAAATTCGCTTTCGCCCACGGTGGGCAGGGCGAGCGGCCGGGAGCCCGCCGGCTAGTAGCGCTTGCCTGCGCTGAACTCCGCCTTCATGCGCGCCACCTGCTTGCGTACCGCCTCGTACTCCGCGCGCGCCGCTTCCGCCTCCAGCATGCTCTCCTCGGTCGGCGCCGCGACGCCGCCCTCCGAGGAAGCGGATGACAGGGCGGCCTGGGCGTTCTCCAGCCTCACCGCCGCCGCATTCCAACGCTCCACCAGCCTCTGCTCCTGCTCCCGCCACGTCCTTCGCTTGTCCATGGGACCGCCCTCGAATCATTCAAGAAATTCCGTCCGCGCGGCGCTCTTGCCGCCGCGCGCACCTGCTTCCGCTCCGCCGGGACGCATCCGGGCGAAGCAGCACGCAAGCCTAAAACCTGTGTTACCTTCATGCCAGCTACGGGGAGATTCACGATGTCCGTCCACCGCGAGGAGCGCGGGCGCTACCTGATCGAGGCAAGCGCCTTCCAGATGCCGGGGGGGAGCAAGTGGCAACCCCGGCTCACCATGACCCGGCTGCGCAGTCCGAGAGAACTCTCGAAGAGCCAGTCGTTTCCCGGTCTGGCGCCGCTCTTCGAATCCGCAAAAGACGCGACCTGTTACGCGACCGACCTCGGCCGGACCATGGCCGACCAAGGATCTCCGCGGCTGAGGATATAGAACCCCCTGGGTTCTGTCGAGGGATCGGCGAGCCGCAATAAAAAAAGCCCGGATTCCCGGGCTTTTTTCCTCGACCCTGCGCGCTTACGCGAGGGGCTTGATGTTGACGGCCTGTTCCCCTTTGGGACCGGTGGTAACGTCGAACGAGACTTTCTGGTTTTCTTTCAGCGTCTTGAAGCCGCTTCCCTGAATCGCCGAGAAGTGAGCGAAGAGGTCCTTGCCGCCGCCGTCGGGGGTGATGAAGCCGAAGCCCTTGGAGTCGTTGAACCACTTAACCGTACCTGTACTCATGTGTGTATTTCCTAAGAAATTGTAAGAGGGCTGCTGCCCGGAACGCGGGAACTTCAAGGGAAGAAAAATGCGACGGTCGTAGGGATGCTGCGAAAGCGGCTGTAATGTACGAGATAATTTTCTGCTTGATAACCCTGCAGGGCGACTTATACACGCCCGCGGCCTCACCGGTCAAGCAAATTCTTCCCCGCGCGCGAAGCCCCGGTGCCGCCGGCCGATCTTCCTGTCGACCGACCGGGACGGGTTTCTTGATGTATCGCAAATCGCGTCCCGGCCGCCGGCTTAGGATCGACCGTAGCGCCGGAAGAACAGAAGGAAGGAGCCGCCATGCTCGCCCCGCCCGATTTTCAGGCACTGTGCAAGACCGCTCTCGCGAGGGAACTCTCGGAGGCGGACTGCAGGGTTCTCGCCGCGCTCGTCCATGCCGGCAGGCTGAAGGACGGTGAGATCGTCTGCGAGGAAGGCAAGGCCGACAACCGTTTGCACATGGTCCTCCGCGGAGCCCTCGGCGTCGCGCTCCGCGAACCCGACGGGAGCTGGCGGAACCTCCACGTGAAGACCGCCGGCGAGCTCGTGGGCGAGCTTTCGTTTCTGGACGGCATGCCCCACTACGCGGCGCTGCGCGCCCTCGGAGACACCGAGATCCTGAGCCTTCCGCGCGAGAGCCTCGAGGGGATACTCCAGGAGCATCCGTGGATCGTCTACCGCGTGATGCGCGCCATCCTGCGCGACACGCACAGCCTGCAGCGAAGCATGAGCATGCAGGCGATCGAGCTGACCAACTACATCTTCAAGCAACACGGCCGCTACTAGGCGCGCCCTCAGCCCTGCTCCGGCCGAGCAAGCCCGACCGGGCGCGGGAGGATCAAGCGGTCATGGAAGCCCGTGAGCGGAGGCCGGTTTCCTTGCTCGAAGCATCGCGAGAATGCTCAAACAGGCGATCGCCGCGAGTACATGCTTCAGCGAATGGCCGCTGAGCAAGCCTCCGGTGAGCGCGAAAACCTGCGCATCGCGGACCTCCGCCGCCTTGGCGAGCACGTACCACCCGAGGGCGACCGGCAGGAGCCACGAGTGCGAGTTTCGCGCGCGAAAGAGGATCATCACGACGGGAACGCTCAGCAGCGAGACCAGCTGAACCCAGAGATACAGGCGCAGGTCGCCCGTCCATTGCCAATAGAGCACGCTGCAAACCCCGAGCAACAGCATCGGGAGGAAAAGAACGCGGGCGAGCCGCGCGTGGACATACTCGCCCAGCAGCGCGACGAACAGACCCATGAAGGCGAGGGTCATCGGCAGTCGGTCCCAGACGAGGGTCGCGTTCTTCGGATCCCAGTGATAGTAGCCCGAGCCGATGCTGACCAGAGCCACGCCGGCGAAGAACGCCAGCCAGCCGGGCTTGCCGCCGCGCGGATCGCTGCGGAGGCAGAACCTCACACCGGCGATTCCGACCAGGAGAAAGGGGACGTTGGAAGCGACGTCCCAGAAATTCGGAATGCCGAAAAAGGAGCGCCGATCGGCAAATTCGTGGTAACCGGGGCTCTGAGCGAGCGGCGGCAGCAGCGACAACGCGAGCGCGAGCGACCCCAGCACGGCGATCGCCAGGACGAGATGCCTCCAGTTGAATCCGGGCAGCTCCGACGCTTGGGTCAATTTATCCACTGCCTGAGGTCAATGGGGTCTGTTCCCGCATCTCCGGCCGTTCAGCCCACCCTGAGTTCGCAATGCTTCGTGCTGCGCCAAGCCGCGCGCGCGATGAACGCATTCCGAGCGTAATATCCTATGCTCTCTCTGATGAACATACCTGCCCAAGGAGGAGATATGCCCGGGATACGCTGCATCCTGCGGTTGATTGTACTGTCCCTGGCCGTGGACGGTGCATCGGTGCAAGCCCAAACCTATCCGACGAAGCCGGTGCGACTCCTCGTCGGATTCACTCCCGGCGGCGGCGTCGATATCAATGCGCGTTTGCTCGCGTCGAAGCTTCCCGAGCTCATCGGCCAGCAGGCGATCGTGGAAAACCGCCCCGGCGCCGGCACCAACATCGCCAACGAAGTCGTCGCCAAGGCGGCGCCCGACGGCTACACGCTGCTCTTCACCAGTCCGGCGGTCGCCATCAACATGTCGCTGTACCGCAACCCGCCATACGATGCGCTGCGCGATTTTTCCGGCGTGTCGGTGTTCTCGGAAAGCACCAACCTTCTGGTGGTGCCGGTGTCGCTGCCCGCGAAGTCGCTGCAGGAGCTGGTTGCGCTCGCGCGCGAGCGGCCCGGAGTCCTCAACTACTCCTCGGCCGGTCCCGGGACGACACAGCACCTCGCCGGCGAGCTTTTCAAGCTGCGCACCGGAACGAACATCGTCCACGTCCCGTACAAGGGTTCCGCGCCCTCGCTGACCGCGCTGATCGCCGCGACCGTCCAGCTGAGCTTCGTCAATCCCGTCGCGATCGGCCAGCACGTCAAGACCGGACGCCTGCGCGCGCTCGGTGTGGCCGGCGCCAGGCGCTCGGCGCTGATGCCCGAGGTACCGACGATGAAGGAGGCGGGCGTGGAAGGCGTCGAGGTGCCGTTGTGGTACGGCCTGCTGGCGCCCTCGGCCACGCCGCGCGAAATCGTCCGGGCGCTCGCCGCCGCGGTGGCGACGGCGGCGAACTCGCCCGATATACGCAAACGGCTCCTCGAGCAGGGTGCCGAGCCGGTCGGCAACACGCCCGAGGAATTCGACCGGCAATTGCGCGACGAAGTCACGCGCTGGGCCGAAGTGGTGAAGGTGTCCGGCGCGCGAGCCGACTGACGCTCACTTGGCCGGGCGCTGCGAAAAGCTGCGCTCGAACACGGCCTCGGCGATCCGGTTCTTGAGGATCTCGATCGAGCCGCCGGCGATCATCCAGCCGCGGCAGCGGCGCAGGCAGTATTCGACCAGTTCCTCCTGGGTGTAGCCCAGGCCGCCCATCACCTGCAGGGCGTCGTTGCTGATATCGAAGCCCGCCTGGTTGCAGAACGCCTTGGCGATGGCGGTCTCCTCCGCCGGCGGAAAACCGCGGTCGGCGTGGGCCGCCGCGCGATACAGGAGCAGTTGCCCGGCGTCGAGCTTCATCCTCATCTCGGCGAACTTCCACTGCAGCCCCTGGAACTCGCACAGCAGGCGCCCGAACTGTTTTCGTTGCATCGCCCATTGCCGCGCCGCCTCGTAGGCGTAGCGACCGAGCGCGAGCGAGCGGGTCGCGTTGCCGATGCGCTCGACGTTGAATCCCGCGATCTGCTTCTTGAACCCGCCTTGCTTCAGCACCACCCTGTCTGCGGGAACGAAGACGTTCTCGAAATAGCTCTGCACCCATTCCTCCTGGGACATGAACTTCGAGGGTTTGCCGAAGCGCACCCCCGGAGCCCTGGTGTCGATCAGCACGGAGCCGATGCCGTCCACGCCCGGGCCGAAGCGCACATAGGCGAGCATCACGTCGGCATGAGTGGAGTGCGTGGTGAAGATCTTGGAACCGTTCACGCGATAGCCATCGCCGTCCGGGGTCGCGGCGGTCTTCAGATCGGTCACGGCCGACCCGGCTTCGGGCTCGGTCATGCCGACCGAGATCACCGATTCTCCGGCGAGAAGCGGCCTGAGGTATCGCTCCTTCTGCAGCGGCGTGCCGTACTCGGCGAGAACGCGAATCGGGCCGAAGTTGCCGACCTGAATCACGTCGGCGCTTCTCGGGCAGACCGAAGCGATGGTCTCGATCGCGATCACCGCGTCGATCAGCGTGCCGCCCTGCCCGCCGTCGGACTCGGCGATCGTGATGCCGAGCAGGCCTTGGGCGGCCATGAGCCTGGCGACGTCCCACGGGTAGTCGGGCGAGTGCGCGCGCTCGCGCGCGCCCGCGGCGAGATGTCTTTCGGCGAAGCGTCGCACCGACTCGCGAAACTGTTCCTGTTCCGGCGAAAAACGGAAATCCATGACTACTCCTTCATCACTACCAGTCCGTCGACCGCGACGACGCCCTCGCGCTTCACGATCAGGGGGTTGATCTCCGCTTCCGCCACCGGTTGGCCGGTCACGAGCGCGAGCCGCGACAGATCCGCCACGGCTCTTGCGAGCGCGGCGACGTCGCCGCGCGGCAGGCCGCGATAGCCGCGCACCGGAGCGAGCCCCTTCACCGTTTCGATCATCGCCGCCGCCTCCTCCTCGCTCACCGGCGCGAGGCGCAGCGCGTAGTCCCGGTAGAGCTCGGCGAGCGTGCCGCCGGCACCGACCAGTACGAGCGGCCCGACCACGGCGTCGTGGCGGTAACCGACGATGGCCTCGGCGAGCCCGGTCTCCATCCGCTGCACGAGAATCCCCTCGATGCGCGCCGCGGGTTGCGCGGCCGCGACGGAGGCAAGCAGGACGCGCACCCGCGCATCGTACTCGCCGCGCCCGGAAATGCCGAGCGCGACCCCGCCCGCCTCGGTCTTGTGCTCCATGTCGGGCGAGAGAATTTTCGCGGCGACCGGATACGCAAGCCGGTGCTCGTAGCGCGGCGCGCGGGCGATCGCCGACTCGACCGACGGTATGCCGAATGCCGAGAAGAGTGAGAGCGCCTGCGCCGCGTCCAGCCTGCCCCGGGGCGGCAGTCCACCGGGCCAGGCGGGGTGCGACGCGACCTCGATTCTCTCCGGCGTGCGGCGCGGCGAGCGCCAGGCGAAAAAAGCCGCAAGCGCGTCGGCGCAGGACTCCGGAGTGCGGAACGCGGCGATATCGCGCCCGGCGAGCAGCGCGAGCGAACGCTCGGCGTGCGGTGTCAGGAACACCGCCAAAGGCTTTGCCCCCCGCTTCGACCGCAGGATCGGCTCGACGGCGAGCTGCGGATGAAACAGGGCCGAGGAGCCGACGACCGCGAGCACGGCATCGCAGGCGGGCGAATCGAGCAACGCATCGAGCACGGCCGCGTACTGCGTGTCCGTCGCCGCCATCGTCAGGTCGATGATCGGCGAATCGAGGCTGCGCGCGCCCAGCGCAGCCAGCCGCGCGCGCAAGGGTTCGGCCGGCGCCAGGGTTTCGATCCCGAGCACGCCCATCCGGTCCACCACGCTCGCCGCTCCGCCGCCGGTCGTCGTCACCACTGCAACGCGCGGAGCGCGGGCGAGGTCCGGGGGGGCGCGGCCCGCGAGGAGCGGCGCGATCTCGAAGAGCGTCTCGAGCAAGTCCACCCTCGCGATGCCGCAGTCGCGGAAATAGGCGTCCATCGCCGCATCGGTGCCGGCGAGCGCTCCGGTGTGCGAACGGGCCATCGCTTCGCCGAGGCGCGAGCGGCCCAGCTTGTACGCCACCACGGGCTTCCCCGCGATATGGGACTTGCGCGCTGCTCGCGCAAGGCGCGCGCTGTCGCGCACCGTCTCGAGAAACAGCAGAATCACTTGCGTGGCGGAATCCTCGACGAGCAGCTCCACCAGCTCCGCGACTCCAAGGTCGGCCTCGTTGCCGACCGAGACGAGCTTGGCAAAGCCGAAACCCCGCGCCGCGCCGCGCGAGAGCACGGTGCCGAGCATCGTTCCGCTTTGCGATACGATGCTCGTGGTTCCCGAGGGCAATGCGTCCATCTCGAGTACCGCGTTCGCGGAGAGCACCACGCGCCCGGGAATATCGACGAGCCCCATGCTGTTGGGCCCCAGCAGCCGCACCCCGAGCGCGCGGGCGCGCGCCGCAAGCCTTTCCTGCCGCGCCGCGCCTTCGGCCCCGGCGTCGGCAAAGCCGTCGCTCAGGATCGTGACGACCGGAATGCCGTGCGCGCCGCAATCCTCGAGCGCGCGCTCGACCGACTCGCCGGGCGTCATGATGAAGGCGTGGTCGATCTCACCGGGCGCCTCGGCCAGACTGGGGTAGGCGCGCTCGCCGAGCACTTCGCTGCGCGACGCGTTGATCGGGACGATCCGCCCCGCGTAGCCGTGCTTGCGCAGCACGCGCAGCGGGCGAGCGGTGTTCTTGGCCGCGTCGCCCGACGCGCCGATCAGCGCAACGGCGCGGGGAGAAAAGAGCGCCTGCGCGAGGCTCATCGAAAGGGCGTGCGGGCCTCTTTCGGCGGAAGCTTTCGGGACCTTCCCGAGCCCCTTGTACCCCTCCGGGTTCACGCGCCGCCGTCGAAGCTCGTTTCGCTCTCCAGGCGCCAGAGGCGGGCGAGCAGCTTGCGCGCGCGCTCCTCCCCGAGCACCGGGGAAGCGAGCTCCTGGTATTTCTGCTCGAGCTCGGCGTCGGAGAGCGGCGCCTCGGGATCGCCCTTGCGCGTGGGCTGCAGGTATTCGCCGCGCCGGCCGTCGCGCGACTGGAGGGCGACGCGCGCTGCTCGCTGCGCCGGAAAGGCGGCATCCAGTTCGGGATCGATCGCCACCTCGATCCGCCGCATCAGCTCGCGCGTGGCCGCGTCCTCGAGCCGCGCCGGCTCGAAAGCCGCGAGCCGGACGCTTCCATGCACCAGTGCCGAGGCGACCGTGTACTTGAGCGAGAACCTCGCCTCGGCCGCGGTGCGCGGCGTCTCATAGTGCGCCACCTCGAGGGCGGCTTTGTAGGTCCGGACTTGCACCCGCTCGATGTCGGGCGCGCTCACCCGCATCTGCCGCTGCAACGCCAGCGCGCCGTCGATGGCGGCGAAGACGTGGCCGCAGCAGGCGTGGTTCTTGAACGTCATGCGGGTGATATTAAAATCCCGGCCGAGCGTCGCGAGCGCGCGCTCCCAGTCCGGGCCGTCGCCCGCATCCCCATATCCCATGGCGCGACCGTAACCCGATTCACCTTCCAGCACGTCGAGCGACCCGGTGACCCCTTCGCCCGCGGCGAGCGCGGCCGTCACGCCTGCTTCCGCGGCGCGCCCGGCGTGCAGGGGCTTCGACATCGAGTCCATGCGGAAGGCTTGTTGCAATCCGGCGGAAAAAGTGGCGACCGTGGCGAGCGCATGCGCGAAGCGCGTTCCGTCGAGGCCGATCAGTTCGGCCGCGGCGGCGCAGGCACCGAAGCAGCCGATGGTGCCGGTGTTGTGCCAGTACTTGTAGTGCGCGCGGCCCATCGCCGCGGCGATGCGAGTCGAGATCTCGTAGCCGACGACCACCGCGCGCAGAAACGCCACGCCCGATGCGCCCCGGGATTGAGCGAGCGCGAGCGCGGCGGCGATGGTGGGCGCGCCGGGATGGTAGATGCCGTCGCGAAAAATATCGTCCACCTCGACGCTGTGCGCGGCCGCGCCGTTGATGAGCGCCGCGGCGCGCACCGTGGCGCGCCTGCCCAGCGCGAGTTTCGCTCCGAATTGCGCCGCTGCTCCGTGCGGGTCGCCCTGGAGCTCGCCGGCGAGGGCGCGCTCGAGCAGCACCGCCGGGGCGACCAACGCGCCGGGAAGGAGCGCCGCGTACCAGTCGATCACCGCGCGCTTTGCGTGGTGCAGCACCTTTGGCGCGAGCGGCTGCGCGCGAAAACCCACTGCGAACCCCGCGAGCCGCTCCACGACGTACATTCGGTCGACCTTTGGGCCGGGGCCAGGCTCGTCCACGGTCACGGGGTGGACCCCGGTCGGTCTCATCGTTGTCTCCGCCAGCGAAAGAACGCGACCATCTTACCAATTTCGGTTTCCCGTTTCCCTTCCCGCCTCCAGGCCGGGACTGGTGTCCTCGCCCCGCCAGGCCCGCAGGCCCTTCGCCTTGCGCTAATTATCGTCACTTGTTACGATAAGCAACATGTCCAGTCGCCGCCCCGGGCGTCCACCGACAGGCCTTGCCCAGTCCGCCGCCGAGCGCATGCGCCGCCACCGTGCGCGGCGGCGGGCGGCGGGCCTTCGCATCGCCACGCGCTGGCAGCCCGCGACCCCGGCGACGATGTCGCCGGGCCTCTTGAAGCACCGCATCGCCGAAGCGCGCAGCCTCGCGATGCACTGTCTGATCGCGCGCAAGATCGACGGCGACCGGCGTCTCCTCGCCGCGGCGCGGCGCAACCTCGAAAGATGGATCGCAGGCTACGGTGACGCCCCTCCGCGCGCCCTCGTCGAGTGGTCCGGGATCCTCGATCGCCCCTGGCCGGAGATCGCCGCGCTGATCACCGGCGCGGACGAGACGGCCGTGCGCCTGCGCCAGTCTTCTCCCTTCGCGGGCGTGCTCACCCCGCCTGAGCGGCGGCGCGTATATGACGCGTTCCGAGCTTGAGCACCTGATCCGCGCGGCGGGGCGCATCGCCGGCGAGCGCGAGATCGTCGTCATCGGCAGCCAGGCGGTGCTCGGCCAGTTTCCCGACGCCCCGGACGCCTTCCTGAGATCGATGGAAGCCGACCTCTACCCGAGGAAGAACCCCGACCTCGCCGACAAGGTGGACGGCGCCATCGGCGAGGGCTCGCGCTTCCACGAGCAATTCGGCTACTACGCGCAGGGCGTCGCGCCGGACACCGCGACCCTTCCGCGCGGCTGGCAGCGGCGCCTGGTGCGCGTGGCGAACGCCAACACCGGCGGTTACGCGGGCCTGTGCCTGGAAGTGCACGACCTCGCCATCTCCAAATACGTCGCGGGCCGGGAAAAGGACCTCGAGTTCACACGCGAGCTTGCCCGGCGCAAAATGACCGAGAGGAAGATTTTGCTCAAGCGGCTGGCGGCGACCCGGCTGGGCGCGGAGCTCGCGCGGGCGGCGCGGGGGAGGATAGAGCGGGACTTTCTGACGGCGGGCAGGTGAGGGAAGCACTCGCCAATCCGTCGGGCTTTTGTCGTCCATTCACCCTCGGTGTTACCATAGTGCCACTCGTTGCTCTCCAACCGACATGGCCTCCACGACAACTCTCAAGCTTCCCCCAGAACTCAGATCGCGCGTCTCGGCGCTGGCAAGAAAAACCGGGCGCTCCCCTCACAGCCTCATGCTGGAAGCGATCGAACGGCACACCGCCCGGGAAGAGCGGACGCGCGAATTCGTGAAGGAGGCTCTGGCGGCAGACCGGGCCATAGACGGAGGCGGCGAAGTGTACGCCGCCCGCGATGTGCACGCCTGGCTCGAGCGGCTGGCGAAAGGGAAGAAACCCGCGCGGCCGAAGCCGTGGCGGAAATAGTCTATTCGCCGAACGCGATCGCAAACCTCGAGCGCGCTTTCGAGTACCTCGCCGACAAGGACCCGCGCGCCGCGCTGGCGGCGGCGTCGGCGATCCGCACCGCGGTCGAAGTGCTCGCGCGACATCCCCTCATCGGCCGCTCCATCGAAGGCGAGTTGCGCGAGTTGGTGATCTCATTCGGCAGGACCGGATACGTCGCGCTCTACCGGTTCGCGCCTTCCGAAAATAGAGTCCGCGTGCTGGCGATACGGCACCAGCGGGAACTCGACTATCCGGCTTGACGCCCGGCGAGCACCGACTCGAAACGCATCCATTGCCTGAGCTCGATGGGATAGCCGTCGGGGTCGCGGATCTCGGCGCGGGCGTACTTCTCCCTGAACACCGGGCCCCAGACCGGATCGATTCCCTTTCCCTTCAGGTATTCGAGCGTCTTTCGCATATCGTCGACCTCGAGCGCCATCATGCGGTAGCCGAGCTGAAGGTTCTGCGGCGCGGGCTCGGCCGGCATGCCTTCGTAAGTCAAGAGCTCGATCGCGGTTCCGCCCAGGTCGAGATAGGCGATGGCGAGCGAACCGCCGGTTTCCTTCAGTGGGACGCGGTCGCGGAATCGCAGCTTGAAGCCGAGCACGCCGGTGTAGAAGGCGACGCTGCGCTCGGGTTCATTGGTGACGATCTCGACGTGGTCGATTTTCTTGAACAAGGGAACCTCCATACCTAGGCCGGTTGCAGCGCCCTGGGCATCTCGCTGTAGGTGCGCCCGTAGAGCTCGCGACCCGTCAGGTCCTTGCGAACGCCGCCCCACGGGCGGTCGCGCATCGTCGCAAACACGCGCCGGATGTAGGCGAGCGGAATGTCGTCGTGAAAGAGGTCGCTCATGGAATTCACGAACACGACGCGGGGTTGACGCCGGCCACTCGGAACATCCAGTAGATCAGGGTGCAGCGTCACCTCGAAGCCGTTGCGGTAGCGGTCGCTGCCCATGGCCTCCAGGCGCCTCGCCATGCGCTCCGCGTAACAGTGCTTGCAGCCCTGGCTGACCTTGGTGCACCCCGTCACGGGGTTCCAGGTCATCTCGGTCCATTCGATGTGGGAGCGGGTAGGCATCAGGCTTGCCCCACTGCCGAGCGGCGCGACTTAATGTGGCACTAGATTCTGCTTGTACTGCTCGGTGCGGTCGCCCAGGACGAAGTTGATCGTTTCCTTGACGTCCTCGGAGCAACCGCGGAACACCAGTCGCTCGACGATGTCCGGACCGCGTTCCAGCACGAGCACGCCAAGCAGTTCGTCCAGAAACGACTGCGTTGCCTCGATACCGCTGAAATCCAGCACCACCTCGCTGTGCTTGGCCAGCAGACTCTCCAGCTCGTCGCGTATTGCGAGCGCTCGATGGCGCGTGCCCAAGAACCGCTCCGGCGCCACCCTCTTCGACAACGTGAATTCGATTCTCATGGCGCTTCCCGATTCGAGATCCCCTGTCTTACTCCGGTTCACTCCTCGAACTTCAGCCCACTGATTCGCGCGTAGCCTGGCAGGCTTCTCATTATCGGTGCCAAGTCCACGTCTTGCAACCGGTTGCGCTGAAGCTCCGCATACGCTGCAACGCCCTGCCAATCTGGGACCGTTTTCCTTTCGCGTGGGTTCCCGTGGGCATCCGCGAGCCACGCGTCTCCGCTAACGAGCGCGAGGCATCCGCCTGCACGCAATGCGATTTCCCGGGTAACGGTGAGTCCAACCCCCTGGTTGACCGGATCGCGTGCGAGTCCCACTTCGCGATTGCGGCTCACCCGTGCTTTCAACGCCGCTTAGAGCCGAGGGGGAAGCTGGAACACGCTGTATCTAGGCTTACGAAACGCGCAGATGGTCGCGTCCTTGTGTATTCGAGTACCACTCACGATGAACACCTTGCCGCAATTGGGGACAGCGAAAGGCAGCGTTGTTACCTTCCCAGTCCTCGTTCAGCCCTAGATTATTTGGGTCAAGAGCTTTCGTGGGCATTTTCCCACCTACTGCTCCTCCTCCTCCGGCTGCTTGTGCTTGCTCACCAGCTGCGCCTGCGTATGCGGCGGCACCGGGGCGTAGTGAGAAAAATCGAACGAGTACGATCCCTGCCCGCCGGTGACCGACTTGAGCCGCGTCTGGTAGTCCGACAGCTCCGACAGCGGTGCTTTTCCCTTGATGGTGCTCATGTCCCCGCCGGAGGAGTCCGTGCCCGTGATCTGCCCGCGCTTGCCCGACAGGTCCGAGGTCAGATCCCCCATGAACCTGTCCGGCGCGGCGATCTCGACGTTGACGATGGGCTCGAGCACGATCGCGCCCGCCCTGGAAAAAGCGTCGATGATGGCCTTCCGCCCCGCGGACACGAACGCCACCTCCTTCGAGTCCACCGCGTGGTGCTTGCCGTCGTATACAGTCACGCGGATGTCGTGCACCGGGTAGCCGGCGATCACGCCCGAATCCAGCGCCATGCGAACGCCCTTCTCCACCGCCGGGATGAAGACGTTCGGAATCACGCCGCCCTTCACCTTGTCGACGAATTCGTAGCCCTTGCCGCGCGCGAGCGGCTCGACCCGCAAGAACACCTCGCCGAACTGCCCCGCGCCGCCGGTCTGCTTTTTATGCCGGCAATGCCCTTCGGCGACCTTGGTGATCGTCTCGCGGTAGGGAATCTTGGGCGGCCGGGTGGAGAGCTCCATCTTGTACTGCTGGCTGAGCTTCTCCAGCTTTCCCCGGATGTGCAGCTCGCCCAGGCCGCGGATCACGGTCTCGTTGGTGGTCGCGTGTCGCTCCACCTTGAAGCAGGGATCCTCCAGCTCGAGCTTGTGCAGGACCTCGAACAGGCGCTGCTCGTCGCCCTTTTTTTTCGTCTCGACCGCGAGGCCGTGCATCGGCACGGGGAACTCGAGCGGGCGCAGGTGGATGTGGTCCTCGTCGTGCGAGTCGTGCAGCACGCAGTCGAACTCGATCTCCTCGACCTTGGTCACCGCGCCGATGTCCCCGGGCACGAGCGCGTCGGTCTCGACGTAGTCCTTGCCCTGTATGGTAAACAGATGCCCCGCCTTGATCGGGCGCCGGCCGTCGCCGGCGAAGAGCTGCGAGTTCGGCGTGATCGTGCCCTGGTGCACGCGGAAGATCCCGACCTTGCCGACGAAGGGGTCGACCACGACCTTGAACACGTGCGCGAGCACGTGCGCCTTGGGGCCGGGCACGGCATAGAACTCCTGCGCCCCGTCGCCCTCGCCTTTCAAAAACGGCGGCGGGTTGCCTTCGGTCGCGTTCGGCGCCAGATTCACGAAAATATCGAGCAGCGCCTCGACCCCGGTGCCGTTCTTGGCCGAAACGAAGCACACCGGGATCAGGTGCCCTTCGCGCAGCGCCTTTTCGAAGGGCGCGTGCAGCTGCTCCGGGCTCACCTCGCCCTGCTCGAGGTACTTCGCCATCAGCGCCTCGTCGACCTCCACCACCTGGTCGACCAGCGCCGAATGCGCCTCCTTGACCGAGGAAAAATCCGACTCGCCCTCGGGATTGAAGAAGCAGTCGACCACCTGCGTGCCGTTTTTCGACGGCAGGTTGATCGGCAGGCACTCCTTGCCGACGGCGGCGCGGACGCGCTCGAGCAGCGCCGGCAGATCGGCGTTCTCGGCGTCGATGCGATTGATCACGATCATGCGGCACAGTTTCCGCTTCGCCGCCCACTTGAGCATGCGGTCGGTGGCGAGCTGGATGCCGGTCTCGGCGTTGACCACGACCACGGCGGTCTCCACCGCGGCCAGCGCGCCGATCGCCTGCCCCATGAAATCAGGCGAGCCCGGCGTGTCGATCATGTGAATGTGCGTGTTCTTCCAGCCGAAGTTCACGATCGCCGAGTTGAGCGAGTGCCTGTACTCCTTCTCGAGCGGATCGAAATCGCAGACGGTGTTGCCCTTTTCGACGCTGCCCGCCGAGGCGATCGCGCCCGCCCGGGCGAGCAGTGCCTCGGCGAGCGTGGTCTTGCCCGAGCCGGTGTGGCCGACGAGCGCGACCGTGCGGATGGCTTCAGTCGAATACTTGGGCATGCGGACTTCCCTCCTCCCGAACGAGCCGATCGGCTCCGCCCTTACTCTACCCGCGCCGCAGTTGGGTCGTCAAAAGCGGGCCGGGAGACTCTAATAGCGCGGCCCGCCGACCCCGACCATCCCCATCAGGAAGCGGCTCAGGCCGTACCCGACCCAGATCGGCACTCGCCGCCACAGCGGCAGCTCGAACCAGCTCGTCTTCACGATCAAGCGGGCGCCGGTCTGCATGTCGGCCCGCAGCAGGTTCCTCAAGCGGGCGGCGAAACGCCGGTCCTCCACCATGACGTTCGCCTCGCGCGCGAGCAGCAGGCTGAACGGGTCGATGTTGGACGAGCCGATCGTCGCCCAGTAGCCGTCGACGACCGCCACCTTCGCGTGCATGAAGCTCTTGTGGTACTCGTAGATTTCCACCCCCGCCTCGAGCAGCGTGCCGTAGAGCGCGCGCGAGGCGTAGTGCAGCAGCACGTACTCGACCCTGCCCTGCAGAAGCAGCACCACGCGCACGCCGCGCGCAGCCGCGTGGACGAGCGCGCGGCGGAAGCGCGCCCCGGGGAAGAAATAGGCGCTGGCGATGATGATCTCCTGCTGGGCGGAGGCGATCGCCGCGAGGTAGGCGTTCTCGATGTCGCGGCGGTGACGGAAGTTGTCGCGCGTCACGAACGCCGCCCGCTGCGGCCCCCTGCGCCCGATCTCGGGCGCGATCCAACCGCTCACGCGCAAGCCCCGATCGAGCCGTCTCCAGGCGATCCGGTTCCACAGCAGTATGGCGGCGTGCTGGATCGACGCGAGCAGCGGCCCCTCGACTTTCACCGCGTAGTCGTAGCGCGGCGAAACCGGGTGCGGCGTATCCCTGTCGTCGATGATGTTGATGCCGCCGACGAAAGCGACCGCCCCGTCGATTACGGCGAGCTTGCGGTGCATGCGCCGCAGCCGCTCGCTGCGAAACCGGAAATTCCAGGCTTCGGGGCGATACACCAGCAGCTTCGCTCCCGCGGCGCGCAGGCTCCGGGCGATTTTCCGCGGAAAATCCCTGGAGCCGAAGCCGTCGACGAGCACGCGCACGGCGACGCCTCGTTCGGCGGCGGCGCACAGCGCCCGGGTAATACGCTCGCCCGTGCCGTCGGCGGCGTAAATGTAGGTCTCGAGGAGGATCTCGGAGCGCGCCGCCCCGATCGCCGCCTCGAGCGCCGGAAAATACTCGGTGCCCGAGCGCAGCAGTGTCAGGCGGTTGCCGGGCAGGAACTCGGGCGCCATCCCGGCGCGCTCACTCGAGCTGCAGGTGCGCCGAGAGCGCGGCGTGGTCCGACAGTCGCGACCACATCGGGCCGCGATGGACGTGGGCGTGGCGCACGCGAAAACCACGCACGTAGATCCGGTCCAGGCGCAGCATCGGGAAGGCGCTCGGGAAGCTGCGTGCCGGCCGCCCCCAGTGATCGGCGAGGGCCTCGTTCAGTCCGAGCGCGGCGGCAAGGCGCCTGCCCGCCAGGTTGCGCCAATCGTTGAAGTCGCCCGCGACCACCACCGGCGCGCCCTCCGGCACGGCCCGGTGCAGCCGCTCGATCAGCGCGCCGACCTGGTGGCGCCGGGCGCGCTCGGTCAGCGCGAGGTGGACGCAGATGCAGTGCAGCCGCGCGGAAGCGCCGGGCACCTCGATTTCGCAATGCAGAAGGCCGCGGCTCTCGCGCCGGTGGAAGGAAACGTCCTCGTTCTCCGACCAGCGGATCGGGTAGCGGCTGAGGATGGCATTGCCGTGATGGCCTTGAGCGTAGACCGCATTGCGGCCGTAGGCGTAGTCCGACCAGATTTCATCGGCGAGAAACTCGTACTGCGGCTCGGCCGGCCAGTCCTCGAAGCGCAGGGCGTTGCGGATATGGTGTCCCTGGACTTCCTGAAGAAAAATGATGTCGGCGCCGAGCAGGCGCAGCCGCTCCCGCAGCTCGTGGATCATCATGCGGCGGTTGAACTGCGAGAAGCCCTTGTGGATATTGTAGGTGGCGATATGAAGGTTCATGATGCACGCGGAGTGTACCCCGGGCGAGACGAACGGTTCGTTCCGCTAGCGACCGCTTACCTCGCGCCTTCCCGTTGCGGTGCCGGCCGGCCCCGCGCGACGGCGTAGCGCCGCTCGATCTCGTTGACCATGGACTGGAGCCTGCGCTCGAGCGACCGGCGCACGAGGGGCATGCCGATGAGCGGCGGCAGGAAAAAATCGGGCACGAAGCGCCCGGTGTAGTCGAGCCGCAGGCCGTTCGTGGACGCTTTCAGCTCGTAGCTCGCTTCCATGTCCTTCAGGTTGCCTTCAACCGTGCGGGCGACGATACGCCGCGGCGGCTGCTCGGACACCGAAAGGACCACGTCGATGGCCTGCCTGAAAAAAAAGAACCCGAACTCGCCCTTCTGCTCGACCAGGACGCTGCCCCCGTCGCGCCGCACCACCCGCGAGCTCCTCATGTCCGGGATGAACTCGGCGAGATGATCATAGTCGGTCAGCACTTCCCAGGCGGTCGGCAGATCGGCATTCACTTGGGCCGAGGCCCTGACCGAGACGAACTCCCCTTCGCGCGCGACCTCGATCCTGAGCTCTCCGGCGGAGGCGACTCGCGACGCGCCCTGCAGGGCGGCGAATTCGCAAAGCGCGACCGCGGCGGCCCCGCCGCGCCATCCGGGGCTCGGGGTGACGCTCTTGCCGGCGTTTGTCGGGAGCATGTCCCTGCGCGTTTCCGCGGCCTCATCGTGCGCCGCGATCCGGCGGCAAGGCGAGGATCGCGTCGCGGTTCGTCCAGGAGATCGTCAGAGCGGCGGCCTCGCGATACGGCAGCCAGCGGTAGCTCAGGTGCTCGGCCGGGTCGAGGGTCACTTCCACCGGCGCGGGGACTTCCAGGCTGAAAACATGCTCGAGATTGTGCGTCACGCCGGGAGCGTAGCGGCTGCGGTGCTGCCTGAATATCTCGAAACGGTTCTCGATGCCCCGGTCCAGGAGCTCGAAACGGCCCGCCTCGAGCCCGGTCTCCTCGCGCAGCTCGCGGATTGCCGTCTCCCGCAGGGGTTCGTCCTCATACGCTACGCTGCCCGTGACGGACTGCCAGAAGTCCTTCCAGCCCGCGCGCTCCAGCATCAGCACCTGCAGATCCGGCGTATGGATGACGACCAGGACCGAGCGGGGGATCTTGAAGGAGGCGGTCACGCGGAGGAGTTTGACATGGATCAACCGGCCGGACGGGGTGCCCCGTATTGTAGGCGGCCAGAGAGCGACCCATGGTGAGCTCGTGACCCTGATCCGTGCCGAAAGCCTCGTCAAGACCTATCGCTCCGGCGAGGTCGAAGTGCCGGCGGTGAAAGGCGTCGATTTCGCGATCGAGGCGAAATCCTTCGTCGCCTTCGTCGGCCCCTCGGGGAGCGGCAAGAGCACGCTGCTCAACATGATCGGCTGCCTCGACCATCCGACCGGCGGAAAACTGACCGTAATCGATACGGACGTCGGCACGCTGGACCGGCGCGCCGCGGCCGATTTCCGCGGCCGGCACATAGGATTCGTCTTCCAGGATTTCAACCTGATCCCGGTCCTCACCGTCTACGAGAACATCGAATACCCGCTCATCATGGTGCAGAACTGGCCCGAAGAGAAACGGCGCAAGCAGATCCTGCGGCTGCTGGACGCGGTGGGGATGTCGGCACAGGCGGGGAAGCGCCCCGACCAGATATCCGGCGGGCAGAAGCAGCGCGTGGCGGTGGCGCGAGCGCTCGCGACCGATGCGCAGCTGGTGCTCGCCGACGAGCCGACCGCCAACCTCGACCACGACACCGCCTACCGCGTGATCGAGCTGATGAAGAAGATGCGCGACGAGCTCGGGACGACCTTCGTGTTCTCGACCCACGACCCGAAGATCATGGGCGAGGCCGAAGTCGTGTTCACGCTCGAGGACGGCAGGCTCCGCGAGGAAGAGAAGGAGGCGGCCCATGCTTAAGGTGCTCAAGATCGCCGCGAGGAACCTCGCGCGCTTTGGCCGGCGCACGCTGCTCACCTCGACCCTCGTCACGCTCGGCGTCGTCGCCGTGCTCCTTTTCGTCGCCGTCGCCGGTTCGTTCAAGGCGATGATGATCGGCCAGTTCACCGACGCCGTTCTGGGCCACCTCGAAGTGCACCGCACGGGCTACGTCGCCTCGATCGACAACTTGCCCTTGAACCTCAACATGCAGCCCGCGACGGTCGAGAAGGTCGAGCAGGTCCTGAAGAAATCGGCCGCGGTCGAGGCCTACTCGGAGCGCGTCAAGCTCGGCGCCATGTTCAGCAATTTCACGGAAACGACCAGCATCCGCGTCAACGGCATCGATCCGGCGAAGGAAACCGCGACGACGCCCCTGTTGCCCGGGCGAATCATCGAGGGAAGCAGGACGGGCGCGCTGCTGAACCCCGGCGAGATCCTGATTCCCGCGCTGCTGTCCCGGGGCATGAAAGTGAAGACCGGCGACACCGTCGTGCTGGTCGCCACCAACCGCGAAGGGTCGGTCAACGGCAAGACTTTCACCGTCAGGGCCATACTCGAGAGCGTGACCGGCCCGAGCGGCCGCGACGGCTACATCCGCATCGAGGACGCCCGGAGCCTGCTGCGGATGGCACAGCCCGAAGTCAGCGAGATCGCCGTTCGCCTCAAGGATCCCGCGCAGCTCGATCGCGTCTACGCGCAGCTGTCGCGGGAACTGACGGGCGTCGCCCCCGGCGCACAGTCGGGCGGCATGGCGGGCCAGGGCGGGGAATCCGGGCTCGAAGTGCATACCTGGGCGTCCCTGTCGCCCTTCTCGAACATCGCGAACATGATCGACGTGCTCACCATCTTCATCAAGATCATGCTGGTGTCGATCGTCCTCATCAGCGTGATGAATGTGATGGTGATGGCCGTGTACGAGCGCATTCGCGAGATCGGGACCATCTCGGCGATCGGAACGCCGCCGGGCAGGATCCTGTCGCTGTTTCTCGCCGAGGGCCTGCTCCTCGGCCTGGGCGGGACCGCGCTCGGGATCGCGATCAGCCTCGGGGCGATCTATGCGTTGAATGTCTGGAAGCTTACCTTCAACTTCGGCCAGCAGCAGGGCCTGGTGCTTTCGCCCTCGATCGGCGTGCGGGACGTCGCGGTCATCGCCGGCATGGTGGTGCTCATGGCGCTGCTCGCGAGCCTCCAGCCCGCGTGGAAGGCTTCGCGCATGGACCCGGTGCGCGCGCTCGGCCATGTCTGATCGAAAGGTGCCGC
>JBATEB010000047.1:0-14408 GCA_049663805.1 Burkholderiales bacterium
CGATTGAACAGGAAACCATGCTCTATGAGAGGCTGCCAACTTCGTGCAAGCCATTCGATGATCCTGCGAGCAATGCCCGGATACAGGCTAACTGCCAAACCATTGCCCATGACCGAGAGGAGTAGAGCCTGAGCGCCAGCGGTATCGACCTCCGTTCGCTGGTCTGCTTGCAATAGGCGGAAGCAAGCGCCAGCGCGACGTAGTACGTGCGCAGACGAGTCATATGCAGTAGCGCGAACATCCCCTTGGGGCAATGTTAAACCCTCACGAAGTTTCTCCAGCGCAGCCACTTGATCTGCTCGCTGCTCCGTTCCCGCATCAGATATCCACTTTTCCAGTTGGCTCCCCGCATTTTCGCCAGCGAGGATAACTGCCGCGACCAAGAACCCCCATCGTCCTTCCTCGGTAAGCCTTTGCATGGGCGCCTGTGCGGCGGCCAAAGCAAAAAACGCGTCGGCCCATTTGTTTGCGAGAGAGAGAAAGAGATCGGAAGATTCTGTCCGCGATATAGCCCTAAAAACATTCGCTTTCGCGTATAGCGAACGAATTAGCGGGTGCGTCGAACTATTGATCACCGCTTCCACATGCGCAGCAGTCTCACGACCCGCTCTTGCGTCCGCCTCGGCACACATAGTTGCGATTAACTGCGTCGCAAGCAAGTGGTCAGCATTTTCAGGTAGAGATGGCTTGTTCGGCGAACTAACCAACCCAGGAGTCACTTTGTTGGGGCCGCCATTAAGGATTGCCATAGCGACGGCTGCAAGCGCTGCGCGTAACGCAACCCACTGTCGGTCAATCTTCTCCGGACAGAGGCGGACCAATTGCTCAACGGCGTCACCCAATACTTTTAAGGCCTCAATTTCATTCCCTGCTTTGCTCAAAGCGAATGCCGCGTCTCCTAGGAGCCCGATTCTGGTCAGACTGAATTCGTTACGCCGGACAGTCTCGACACCACGAAAATAGAAGTCAGCAGACTCTTTCCAACGCCCTAGCCTGGCGGCACTGATTGCGACGCGCCGATATGCGAAGGGATCGCTTAGTAGTGAGGCAGCCGACTCGGAGGGATCAAGTCGCGCAAATATTTCGAGGACCGCTTTGTCGTCGTTACGGTGAAAGAATACATTCGCCCGCTGCTCCTGCAAGATCGAAGATGGTCCAAAGTCTTTTTCAGCATCTTCTATTGCTCTAAGCCCTCCATCAGGGTCATTGAGATATTCCACCAGAATTATGGACTTCGCCTTAGCGATCTCCGCTGCAAACTTCGGTGAGCGAAAATCTCGGGCGTACTCTCGGGCGTTGTCTAGCGCCTCTACCCACGCGATCCACGAGGAATCGGCCTCTTCCTTTGCCCATGCGCCATGGACGAATGCACCGGTCGCTTGCACGATCGGCCAGCCAATAACCTCATCGAAAACCATTCTCAATTCATCATTTGCCTTATCTCGAAGCCAACCTACTAGGTTGCGAAAGTCATCGAGGCTTCGAATAACGTTAGCTTTCAGTGCCAACCACGTCCGAACGCCGGTGGCATCTCCAGCTGCCTCCTCTAGTTCCGCATCCAAAGTTGCCTTCTTGAGCTGGCTCTTTGCGACCGCTACGATTTCCCCATTCGCGGTGCTGAGATACTGCACAGCGTCGAACACCATGTGGATTGAAAGCTGCCCATCGAGCACTCCCAGCGCTCTTAAGTAGAGGAATGCGAGATTTTCGCGCCTCAGAGCTTCATCGGTCGTTCGCTCGACCTCATCCTTCCACCCCTGCAGAATCGAGCCAAGCTTGTCGGAATGCTCCTGCAATGCGACGTCGAATTGTAAGTATCGAAGCAACAAGCTCACCCCTGGATGCGCCCGAAACAGCGGCGCACCTGCGGAGGGTTGCAAGTACATCATCCAATGCAAGTGCGGATAGATAGCAGCCCTGATACCTGGGTCATCACCAAGCTGGATAGCTTCGATGGCTCCCTGGACCACCTGCGCGTCGTTCCCCAAAAACCCGTGAAATAGCATCGCCGCGCCGTCCGCAGGCGTTAGAACCGTTGTTGTTCCAATTCCTCGCGCGATTCGTTTGTGTGCAGGCTGTAGGCCAGCTGCGCCCCATGCGTCGCCCGCAGCAGACATAAGCATCGGCGTCACTCGATAGCGATTCGGCGGTACGGTTTCAATCCATCGACCTACCAGCCGATCGATTACGTCACCAGGGTGTGTAACCTCCGCGCTCGCGGCGATTCCGATCAGCATCTCCCTGGTGAGAGGGATGGTTGCCACCGACGCGGTGTACATAAACGTGCGCTCGGCTTCGTCGGAAGATTTCGCATATAGCTGCCTCGCAAGTTGCTTTGCTGCGGCCATTGCGGGGGACGGCATCACAAGATCATTCACTTCAACTTGCGGCCACGCACGCTGCTGTAGCTCTTGTAGTCGCACGTGTACAAGTCTCGGATGGCCTAGGGTCTGCATGTAGACGAATCGGCCCCAAAAATCGGCCCAAGGTCCTGGTGTACAGCCGAACGCGACGCAACATCCTGCAATGTCTGTTTCGGACAACTCTGGAATCTCAGCTACCTCGAATCGGGGCGTCCAACTATCAAATATAGCGGTCTGAGGCGCAGAGGCTTGAGCGGTAGCTAATACGGTTTTGGCCGCACGTGTGGCACGGTGCAACAGAAGACGTAGCGCCAGGTCGTATTTCTTGAAGGCTTCGGGCTCCAGATCCAAATCATCGAGGACGATGACACGGTGCCCCATCCCCGCAACTAGCATTGACACAGCTCGTAATACGGCCTCGACAGAAGTTGGATCGCGCCCTCTCAGCGTAATCCACCAGGCATTGGCATCATGAGCCGAGGCAGCTAGTTGCGCTATTGTGGTTTTCCCGCGGTGAACGCCGCCAACTAGCAGCGTGTGGCGGCCTTGCTTCAGGGACCTGCGAACCGTATCAACCAGAGCTGCCCGATCCAATAGCGGCATAGGGACAGGCGGAATCTCCGCAGCGAACAATGGAGCCACCGCACTGAGTCCTTGAGCTGCGCTTGCGGCAATTAGCGACGGTAGCTGTTGAATCCGAACAGACAATGTGATGGTCGTGGCAACGCGAATCTGCTCAGACAAGAGTTCCGCGGTCAGTATTCGGTCGCTTAGCTCTGGTTTAGTGAATTGCTCCCAAGCAAACGCCAATAAGTTGTTGCGTAGCTTGCGAAGCTCCGGAGCCGCCAGCCCACTGGCTTCGGCGTGATTGGCAAGCCTTTCAAGTACGCTTTCCTGTACAGCGTCAGTACGTGGCTGACCAGGCAGCCATTCAAACCGACGAAATAGACGCTGCTGCAGATCATTGACGGGGGCCGACGTGAGGAAAGAATGGAAACTGGTTCCGACTGCCAACTTGCGGAGCAGGTAAGTCCGCAATTGCTCTGAAGCCGCAGGATCGCTTGCGGCAATTCGCCACATTTCGATTCCAGGGATGCCTCCAAAATCCGCATCCGCCTCAACGGCTACTTCTGACGTGGTCAGATATGAATATCGCAGTGTCCGAGTCGACTCGTCCTGTCCTACCAAATCCCAAAAGTGTTCGATTGCCTCGAGGCAGGCGCGTGCGCCCAAAGAGACCTTCGCCTGCCTGAGGCGTACCTGGATAGCAAGCGCGTCTTCCTCAGAGACTCGGTCAAAGTCCTCAGCGCCCTCGAAGTAGATTGCTTCATTTGGTTTAAGACAGCACCAGGCGTCGATTGCCGCCCACACCTGATAGTCGAAGCCCCGAAGCGGTGGTGTGGCATCGCGGTTGTGTTTCGCGCTCAGCGGCGGAGGAGTCGTCGTTGCCAATGCGGTCAATCCAATTTGTTAGAGTGTTCTCTTTTCGGCGGTCTGGCAAATTGGCTGCACATTGGTTTTCGATTCTACTTGCGACTCTGCTGGCGGTGGGAACTTCCACCGGCTGCCATCTCATCCAGTCGGTTCTTTTGCTCGTTCAATCCCTCGCTCGAGGACAGCGCGTCTTTGTAGCCGCTCGAAGCCGCTGCGTTAGGGCGTAGTAGCCAACGCGTGCATCCACCTTCCCAAAGCTACGGAAGCAGGTCCGATTGAAATGTCCGCTTCGGTCGCTTCCTGCCGTATCGCAGTCGGCCCGTTGCCCCCGTAGACCTCATGGGTTGACTCTACCGATCTTCCTAGCGCAGAATTCTTGGCAGGCACTACCCTTTGGGTCGCCTGTTTTGCCAGCTCGATTATGTCGACTGGTTCCCGTGCATACTCTGTTGAGTGAGCGGGTTTCCATTTCAATGGAGCCGCTCATGCCTAAGTCTCTCGCACGCCCTCGCACTATCGCTTTTACCCGCCAGTCCGGTCGCTGCTTTTACTGCGGCTCACCCATGTGGTCGGACAATCCCCTTGAGTTCGCCTCCAAACACGGCATCACGCTCGGTCAGGCTCGGCGTTTTCAGTGCACCGGTGAACATCTTGTAGCCCGCCAGAATGGGGGCTCAGCTTCTCTATCCAACATCGTCGCGGCTTGCCGGTTCTGCAATCAATGCCGGCACCGGCGAAAGAGGCCTCTTTCTTCAACTGTCTACAAACAACTGGTCCAAGAGCGCATGAGCCAAGGGCGCTGGATTCCCGCTTCCGCGGGAACGACAAACTCTACGCCGCGACCATCCCGTGCACGCCGAACAGCTGCTCCGGATCGGTCCAGATTTTTTCGGGACTGAACCCCGCCCGTTTTCCCAGTTCCTGGAATTCGGCGATGGAGTATTTGCAGGAGATTTCGGTGTGGATGGTTTCGCCGGGCGCAAAATCGAAGCGCCGGCCGGCGACGTGCGCGATCTGCGAGTACAGGCTTTCCAGGTGCATTTCGATGCGTCCCATCACCGCGTCGTAGAAAGCCTTGTGCCGAAAGCGGTCCACCTGGAAATCCGCCTTGAGCTCGCGGTTGATCCGGTGCAGCAGGTTGAGGTTGAACTGCGCGGTGATGCCCTGGGTGTCCGCGTAGGCCGCGTCGAGCAGCCGTTTGTCCTTCTTCAGGTCGACGCCGATGATGAGGACCCCGCCGGCCTCCACGGTGCGGTGCACGTGCTTTAGAAAAGCGACCGCCTCCGTCGGCGTGAGATTGCCGATGGTCGAGCCCGGAAAGAACACCACTTTCCTGCGTATCGGCACGCCGGCGAACTCGGGCAACACCAGAGGGCGCGAGTAGTCGGCGCAGATGCCGATCACGTTCAGCCGGGGAAACAGACTCGCCAGCTCTTCGGAGGAAGAGCGCAGGGTCTCTCCGGCGATGTCGACCGGAACGTAGAGCGGCGCCTGCAGGGCTTCGATCAGGATGCGCGTCTTCGCCTGCGCGCCGCTGCCGAACTCGATCAGCTCGGCGTCGGACCCGATGAATTGCGCGATCTCGGCGGCGCAGCCGTTGAGGATCGCCGTCTCGGTGCGGGTCAGGTAGTACTCGGGCAGCTCGCAGATCGACTCGAAAAGCCGGCAGCCCTGCTCGTCGTAGAAATATTTCGGCGGAATGCTCTTCTGCGGGAGGGAAAGGCCCTCGAGCACGTCCTCGAGGAACGTTTCCTTCGGAGGGAGAAAGTCGTAGAACCGGACCACCCCGGGCGCCGGGGGCTGCGGCGAGGCCTCGGGGTTCACGCCGAGGGCCGAATCTAGCCCGGCGCGTCGTTCGCCGCGTGGATCGCCACCACGCCGTCCCGCTCCCGCGGGCCGGCGGCTCTGCCGTTCGCGGCGCGGCTCGAGGCGAACTCGATCCACTGGCGGATGCGGGTCGCGTCGCCGACACGCGTGTATTTTCCCCAGGAGTCGAGCAGCACGATGATGATCGACCGCCCGGCGAGGGTCACCTGCATGACCAGGCACCGTCCCGCCTCGGCGATGTAGCCGGTCTTGGACAGGCCGATGTCCCAGCGGGAGCTGCGCGTCAACCGGTTGGTGTTGCCGAAGCGCATCGCCCGGCGCCCGACCTTGACCTGGTACGAAGTCGAGGTGGTGTAGTCGCGGATCTTGGGGTAGCTGTGCGCCGCCTGCACCAGCTTCGCCAGGTCCTGGGCGGTGGAGAGGTTGCGGCCGGAAAGTCCGGTGGCGTCTTCGAAGCGCGTGCCCGACATGCCGAGCAGCTGCGCTTTCAGGTTCATCGCCATGACGGCGGCTTCCTTGCCGCCGGGATAGGCGTTGGCGAGCGCCGATGCGGCGCGGTTCTCGGAAGCCATGAGCGCGAGGTGCAGCAGCTCGTCGCGGGTGAGCGTCGTCCCCACCTGCAGCCGCGAGTGCGAGCCGCGCAGCCGGTCGACGTCGGCCTTGGTGATCGTCACCGGCTGCTCGGGGTCGAGCTCGGCATCCAGGGTGACGATCGCGGTCATGAGCTTGGTGAGGGAGGCGATCGGCAGCTTCGACTGCGGGTTCTTGCCGAGGAGGATTTCCCCGGATTCCTGGTCGACGACCAGCGCCGATTGCGACTTCAGCGCCGGCTCGCGCGGCTCGCCGCCGCGGGGGAACGCCGGCGTCGAGACGACCGCGAGCGTCGATAGCAACACCAGGATGAACCGCACTTTCCTCCCTGCCGGTCAGGATTTCGACGAAGTCTAGCGTTGGCTCCGATTATTTGCAACGAAAATAACGGGATAGATGTGACACTTCACACCAAGCTCATGACAATGCCATAGCGGCCGACCGCGCTCAGGCCGCCGCCGCCGACCCGGCTTCCTCCTGGAGTTGCAGCGCCCACATCTGGGCGTAGGCGCCGTCGCGCTCCAGCAGTTCCCTGTGGGTCCCGCGCTCGACGATACGGCCCTGATCCAGCACGAGAATCTGGTCCGCATCCATCACCGTGGAGAGGCGATGCGCGATCACCAGGGTGGTCCGGCCCCGGGCGATGCGGTCGAGTTCCGCCTGTATACCCTGCTCGGTTTCCGAATCGAGCGCGGAGGTGGCCTCGTCGAAGATGAGGATGCACGGGTCCTTGAGGATGGCGCGGGCGATCGCGACGCGCTGCTTTTCCCCGCCCGAGAGCTTCAAGCCCCGTTCGCCCACCCGGGACTCGTAGCGCTCGGGAAGGCTCTCGATGAATTCGTGGATATGCGCCGCCTTCGCGGCCGCGATGACTTCTTCGGGCGTGGCTTCGGGCCGCCCATAGTGAATGTTGTAGAGGATGGTGTCGTTGAACAGCACCGTGTCCTGCGGCACGATGCCGATCGCCGCGCGCAAGCTGGCCTGCGTCGCGTCGCGGATTTCCGTGCCGTTGATCGTGATGCGTCCCGAATCGATCTCGTAGAAGCGAAACAGCAGCCGTGCGAGCGTGGATTTTCCCGAGCCGCTGTGGCCGACCACCGCGACCTTGCTGCCGGAGGGCACTTCGAAAGAAACGTCGAACAGGATCTGCCGCCTCGGTTCGTACGAAAAATCGACGTGCTCGAAACGCACGGTGGCGCTGCGCGCCCCTTCCCCGAGGGGCAGCGCCTTCGCACCCGGACGGTCCTCGATCTCGCGGTCCTGCGCGAGCAGGCGGAACATCCGGTCCATGTCGGCGAGCGCCTGCTTGATCTCGCGGTACACCATTCCGAGAAAGTTGAGCGGTATGTAGAGCTGGATCAGGAGCCCGTTGACGAGCACCAGATCGCCGAGCGTGAGCGTCTTCGCCACGACGCCCTGCGCGGCGAGGATCATGAGGAGGGTCACCGCGACCGCGATGATGAGGCTCTGTCCGATGTTCAGGATGCCGAGCGAGGCCTCGTTCTTCACCGCCGCCGATTCGTACTTCTGCAGGTTCTCGTCGTAGCGGCGCGCCTCGTACTCTTCGTTGTTGAAGTACTTCACCGTCTCGTAGTTGAGCAGGCTGTCGATCGCGCGCGTATTGGCCTTCGAATCGAGCTCGTTGGCGCGGCGGCGGATTTCCATGCGCCACTCGGTGACCGACACGGTGAACGCCATGTAGACGGTTACCGCGGCGAAGGTCACGGCGGCGAAGCGCCAGTCGAACTTCGCCAGCAGGATCGCCGCCACCAGGCTGAACTCGAGCAGCACCGGGATGATCGAGAACAGCATGTACGAAAGCAGGGTCGAGATGCCGCGCGTCCCGCGCTCGATGTCGCGCGACACCCCGCCGGTCTGGCGCTCGAGGTGAAAGCGCAGCGACAGGCTGTGAATGTAGCGGAACACCGTCAGCGCGACGCGGCGGATCGCGCGCTGGGTGACGCGCACGAACACCACGTCGCGCAGCTCGGCGAACAGGGTCGTCGAGAAGCGCAGGATGCCGTAGGCGGCGAGCAGCGCCAGCGGCAGCACCAGCACCGCGGTCTGCGCGTCGAGCGAGTCGACGACTTCCTTCATGACGAGCGGAACGCCGACGTTGGCGAGCTTCGCCGTGATCAGGAACGCGAGCGCGAACGCCACCCGGAAGCGGAATTCCCAGAGATACGGAAACAGCATCCCGACCGCGCGCCACTCGCTGCGTTTCTTCCCCTGCGAGGCCGGATCCTTGAGCGGAGCCGGTAGAGCGAAGCCGCGATGCTCGTGCGCCATGGCGAATTGTTGCATGGGGGCGCAGGGGCGACAATCGAAGGCGAGGCCGAGTGCGCGGGTAACCAAACCGTGGTCTGTCCCCGGTTTTCCCGGCGACGCCGGATGGCGGGCCGGTAACCTTTGGCGAGATCGGCCGAACTTCCAGTCGCAAGGGCGCGTGCCGGCAGGGAAACGTCGGCGTATCATCTATTCTCGGCACGACCCCCCTTCGGGAGCATTCATGTCATTCGCCCTCTGGTTCATCGCAGTCCTCGCCGCATCCTTCGCGCTCGCGTACCTCAATGTGCCCGGTTTGATCTGGCTCGGCGCCGGCGCGGTGGTGCTGCTCGCGGGGCTGGTCGGCGGCGTGTTCGTGATGAAACCGTTCCTCGTTCTCGCGGGAATTCTCGCCGCGTGCGGCCTGCTGCTCGGTGTCGCGCCGCTGCGCCGCGCGCTGGTCGCGAGACCGCTGCTCGCCTGGTATCGCCGCCAGCTTCCTCCCATGTCGCAGACCGAGCAGGAGGCGATAGCCGCGGGCACGGTGTGGTGGGACGGCGACCTGTTCTCCGGCCGGCCCGACTGGAACAAGCTCCTCGCCCTGCCGCGCCCCACGCTCACGGCCGAAGAGCAGGCGTTCCTCGACAACGAGACCGAGCAGCTGTGCGCGATGGTGAACGACTGGGAGACCAGCCAGATCCACCAGGACCTGCCGCCGCAGGCGTGGCAATTCATCAAGGACAAGGGTTTTCTCGGGATGATCATTCCGAAGAAATACGGCGGCAGGGAGTTCTCGGCGACCATGCATTCCCGGGTGATCCAGAAGCTCGCCACCCGCTGCAGCGCCGCCGCGGTGCACGTGATGGTGCCCAATTCCCTGGGACCGGCCGAGCTGCTGCTGCACTACGGCACCGAAGAGCAGAAGAACCATTACCTGCCGCGCCTCGCCAGGGGGCTGGAAATACCCTGCTTCGCCCTCACCAATCCGCACGCCGGGTCCGACGCCGCGTCGATCCCCGATTTCGGCGTCGTCTGCAAAGGGACCTGGGAGGGCCGCGAAATCACCGGCATGCGCGTCACCTGGGACAAGCGCTACATCACCCTCGGACCGATCGCGACCCTGCTCGGGCTCGCGTTCCGGCTGCACGATCCGGAGCGCCTGCTGGGCGCCCAGTTCGGCGATCGGGAGGATATCGGCATCACCTGCGCGCTCGTTCCGACGGCCACGCCCGGCGTCGACATCGGCCGGCGCCACAATCCGCTGAACGCGGTGTTCCAGAACGGACCGAACTGGGGCGAGGAGGTGTTCATGCCGCTCGACTGGATCATCGGCGGACCGAAGATGGCGGGCCAGGGCTGGCGCATGCTGATGGAGTCCCTCGCCGCGGGCCGCTCGATCTCGCTGCCCTCGTCGAGCTGCGGCTATTCGAAGCTCGCCGCGCGCGCGACCGGCGCCTACGCGCGCGTGCGCAGCCAGTTCAAGACGCCGATCGGGAAATTCGAGGGGATCGAGGAAGCGCTCGCCCGCATCGGCGGCAACCTCTACATCATGGATGCGGCGCGGACGATGACCGCGGGCGCGGTGGACCTGGGCGAGAAGCCCTCGGTGATCTCGGCGATCGTCAAGTATCACCTCACCGAGCGCGGCCGCAGCGTGATCAACGACGCGATGGACATCCTGGGCGGCAAGGGCATCTGCCTCGGCCCGCGCAACTTCATGGGGCGCGCCTACCAGCAGCTGCCGATCGTGATCACCGTCGAGGGCGCCAACATCCTCACGCGCAGCCTGATCATCTTCGGCCAGGGCGCGATCCGCTGCCATCCGTTCGTGCTGCGCGAGATGAACGCGGCGCGGGACGGAGATCTGAAAGCCTTCGACGCCGCCCTCTTCGGGCACCTGCGGCACGTGCTGGCCAACGAGACGCGCGCCTTCGTCATGGCGATCACCGGCTCGCGCTTCGTCGCGGCGCCGCCGGCCGCGGCACCGCAGACGCGCCGCTACTACCGGCACCTGACGCGCCTCTCCGCCGCGCTCGCCTACGTTTCGGACGTTTCCATGCTCGCCCTGGGCGGCTCGCTCAAGCGCAGGGAGAAGATCTCGGCGCGCCTGGGAGACGCGCTCTCGATGCTCTACCTCGCCTCGGCGGCCTTGAAGCGCTTCGAGGACGAGGGCCGGCAGCAGGCCGACCTGCCGTTCGTGCACTGGTCGGTGCAGGACGCGCTCGCCCGCGCCGCCCGCGCGCTCTCCGGCGTGCTCGCGAACTATCCGAGCCGGCTGATCGGCGCCGTGCTCCGGGCCGTGATCTTCCCCCTGGGCCGGCATTTCGCGCCTCCCGCCGACGCGCTCGGACACGAGGTGGCGCGCCTGCTGATCGCGCCCTCGGCCGCGCGCGACCGCCTCTCCGCGGGCATGTACCTGCCCAGGGCCGAGAGCGATCCGCTCGGCTGCCTCGAAGCGGCCCTCGAGGCCGCGATCGCGGCCGAGGCGATCGAGGCGAAGATCCGCGCGGCGCAGAAATCCGGCGCGGTCGCCGGCAGGACCCCCGAGGAACTGGCGCAGGCGGCGCTCGCGGCACGGGTCATCAGCGGCGAGGACCACGCCCTCCTCGAACGCGCGGCGCGGCTGCGCGACGAAGTGATACGCGTGGACGATTTCCCGCAGGATCTGGGACGCTCGGAGGCGATCCGGCCCGCGCCGCCGCAGCGCGCCGCGGCTTGACCACGGCGCCGGGCACACTCCCGTAGAATTGCCCGTGTGTCACGAATTTCGATCACGCAAGTTCGCGACCTGGTTCGCTCGCTGAACTACGTCGTATCCCTCCACGCTGCCGAAGAACTGGAAGATGACAAGCTCACGATCCTCGACCTCGAAAACATCGTCCTCACTGGCCGTATCCTCGAACGCCAGAAGGATCGCGAAACGCGCGAAACCAAGATCGTCATCCGGGGGCGAACCCTTGATGGCCGCCAAGCCGAGGCGGTCGTCAAGGTCGGTCCCGCGGGTGCGCTCTACATCATCACGGTCTACCTCGTCTAGATCTACCTGCGCCTCGTGCGGTCGCGCGGGCGTGCAGCTTCGGCGGGTTTCCCGCACTTTTGGACGTGGGCAAGACCTTTTGGTGGTCGAAGGAATTCCGATGTGGTCCTGCCCGCATTGCGGTGAATCCTACTTCACGGCACAGACGATGCACGAACTCGAGCGCATCAAGGCTCTACGGAGCTCGGTGGCCGTGGAGCGGCCGGTACAGGTTGCGGAGTTTCACCGGGCGGGCGCATAACCGCGCGATGGACAGCGACACTTGGCAGGCAGCGCTTTACCGTCGATCGCAAAGACCGGAGACCTACCGCAAGGCGTGCATCATGCGTCATTGCGGGAGGTCTTGAACCAGTTCGGCCAAGCCACAAGGCAACGTAAGCTGGTCGGGATGCGCCTCGAGCGCGTCTACGAACTGATCGCCGCAACGGGTCACATGAAGCGATTCATCGTGTTCGGCTCATTCGTGACCGCGAAGCCCGAGCCGAACGACGTCGATGTGTTCTTGGTCATGCACGACACGTTCGACCTTAACCAAGTAACGGGAGAGGCCCGGCTCCTTTTCGATCACCCTTCCGCGCAGGCGCACTTCGGAGCCAGCATTTTCTGGCTGCGCCAGCTTGCCGCCCTACCCAACGAGGAGGAGGCAGTCCTGGGCTGGCAGCTCAAGCGCGACGGAGCGCGAAGGGGTATCGTGGAAGTTACGGAGGCATAGCCATGATTGCCGACGATCAAGAGCTCAGAGTCACGCTGGACCGTATTGCCCAGTTCCAGGCTCAAGCGGCACACCTGCGCACCACCGAAACCAACCCCATCAACTACCGTGCTGCAGTGTCGGGGTTTCTCACGGAGATCGACCGCATGCAGCTGGAAGTGCGCGAGTATCTGAGTCTCCATCCGCGAGAGCTGACTACAGCCGGCTAACCGCAAAGAACGCGAAGAACACTTTACTTTGCCTCCTTCGCGTCCTTCGCGGTGAAACGTTTTTTCTAAAGCGGGACGATGGCCAAAGACATCTACATCATCGACGGCGCGCGCACGCCGTTCCTCAAGTCGCGCAACCGGCCGGGGCCGTTCTCGGCGAGCGACCTCGCGACCGCCGCCGGCAAGGCGCTGCTGGTGCGGCAGCGTTTCGATCCGAGCGAGCTCGACGAGGTGATCCTCGGGTGCGCGGCGCCCTCGGTGGACGAGGTCAACATCGGGCGCGTCGCGGCGCTGCGCATGGGCTGCGGCGAGAAGGTGCCGGGGTGGACGGTGATGCGCAATTGCGCCTCGGGCATGCAGGCGCTCGATTCGGCGACCGCGAACCTGCTCTCGGGGCGCTCGAATCTGGTGCTCGCGGGGGGCGTGGACGCGCTCTCGCGCGTGCCGCTGCTGTATTCGGAGGCGATGGTCCTGTGGTTCTCCTATTTCATGGCCGCGAAGACCCCATGGCGGAAGGCGGCGATGTTCCTCAAGCTCAAGCCGACCCGGCTGCTTGCGCCCGTCATCGGCATCATGAAGGGCCTGACCGATCCGTACGTGGGCCTGCTCATGGGCCAGACCGCGGAAAACGTCGCGTACCGCTTCGGCATCGACCGGACGCAGATGGACGAGTTCGCCGCGCGCAGCCACGCGCGGCTGATCCGCGCGCAGGAGGCCGGCGTTCTCAACCAGCCCCACGACGGCCTGGCGGCGGAAATCGTCCCGATCTACGACGACCAGGGCACCCTCTACGGGAACGACGACGGCGTGCGCAAGGATTCCACCGTCGAGAGCCTCGCGAAGCTCAAGCCTTTTTTCGACCGGAAATACGGCAGCGTCACCGCGGGAAATTCCTCGCAGATCACCGACGGCGCGGTGTGGCTGGTGCTCGCCACCGGGGAGGCGGTGAAGCGCCACGCCCTGGAGCCCGTCGGCCGCATCGTCGATGCCCAGTGGGCGGGCCTCGATCCCGCGCAAATGGGTCTGGGGCCGGTGCATTCCGCGACTCCGATCCTGAAACGTCACGGCCTCGCGCTGAACGACCTCGACGCCTGGGAGATCAACGAGGCGTTCGCGGCGCAGGTGCTGGGCTGCCTCGCCGCGTGGAAGGAGGACCGGTATTGCCGCGAGCAGCTCGGTCTCGAGGGCGCGATGGGCGAGCTCGATCCGGAGAAACTCAACGCGGACGGCGGCGCGATCGCGCTCGGCCACCCGGTGGGCGCCTCCGGCGCGCGCATCGTCCTGCACCTGCTGCACACGCTGAAACGCGCGCAAGCAGCCAACGCCGGCCAGAAACCGCGGCGCGGCATCGCCTCGATCTGCATCGGCGGCGGCCTCGGCGGCGCGATGCTGATCGAGGCGCTCTAATTGTCGTCCCCGCGGAAGCGGGAATGACGGGACGAGACCCGCATGGCTGAAAACTACCGGCACTGGAAGCTCGAGACCGATCGCGACGGCATCCTGTGGCTGTCGTTCGACAAGGCGGACGCCTCGACCAACGTGCTCTCGGCGGAGGTCATGGCCGAGCTCGAGCGCATCCTCGACGGGCTCGCGGCGAAGAATCCCAAAGGACTCGTCATCCGCTCCGCCAAGGCCTCCGGGTTCATCGCCGGCGCGGACGTCGAGGAGTTCACGAAACTCAAGGACGCCGACGACGCGATGCGGCTGGTGAAGCGCGGCTGGGACCTGTACAACAAGCTCGCGGCCCTGCCCTTCCCGACGCTCGCGCTGGTGAACGGCTTCTGCATGGGAGGAGGCGTGGAGCTCGCGCTCGCCTGCCGCTACCGCATCGCCGTGGACCAGCCCGGAACCCGTTTCGCCCTGCCCGAGGTGATGCTCGGCATCCTGCCCGCCTGGGGAGGCGTCATGCGCCTGCCGCGGCGGGTCGGTCCCACCGCCGCCCTGGACATGCTGCTCACCGGCCGCCCGGT
>JBATEB010000048.1:0-1806 GCA_049663805.1 Burkholderiales bacterium
CTCTACAGCCTGGGGCTGCGCCTGGGCGAAGGCTTGCGACTTCAGGTGGGGGATATCGATGGCGTACGTCGGCGGGTGCATGTGCGCGACGCCAAGGGCAACCGTGATCGCTTCGTTCCTCTGCCGGGCGCGACCCATCAACTGTTGCGCCGTTTCTGGCGGGTGCATCGCAACCCCGTGTTGCTCTTTCCCGACCGCCACCGCGGTTTGCAAGCGGCGAGGAGCACCACCACGGCGTTGAACGCCGAGGGCGTGCAACGCGCGCTGGCGCGCGTCATCGGCCACTGCGGCCTAAAAAAAAGGCGATCTTCGTGTCCGCGAGTGGGTGATTTTCGCCTGACTTCATATCGGATCAAGCATGCAGGTGAGTATCTTTAGACGCAGGTACTCCTCGTTGCGTAGGCCGTAGCTGCGGCGCTGGATGACGCGAATCTTGTTGTTGAGCCCCTCGACGAACCCCAAGGCGACTTTGTTCTCCGGCTTGCAGTAGGCCGCGATGCCGTCCCAGTGCTGGTCGATCATCTCGGCGAACTTCTCGTAGGGCGCAAGCCGCTGCCACTTCAGCGACTCCCGCCAGCTCTCGAAGAAGCGACGAGCCCAACCTTCGCGCTCGTAGTCCCAGAGCTTCCCGAACGTCTCCTTCAGAATGTAGGCCGTGTTCAATCGCTTGTTGGCCTTCAGCAGCAGCCTCAGGCTCCGCCGGCCATCCGGCTTCAGGTTCTCCCGGTGCGAGAGCAGCGTGTACTTCTGGCCCTTGATGAACCGCCGATCCTTGCCCGTCAGCCGGTAGTACTCGGCCTTGCGCACCTTGTCCAACGCCGCGCCGAGATGCCTTATCACGTGGAACTTGTCGAACAAGATGGCGGCTTGCGGCGCGTGCCCCGGCTTGAGCGTCGAGTTGCGGAACGCCTTCCACATGTCCATCACCGCCAGCCGTATCTTCTTGCTCTTCGACGAACCGAGCCACTGGTAGAACTCGTCCATGCTCACCTCCGAGCGGTCTTTGCCCCCGAACCAGATTGGCCGACGCCGCTCCAGGTCGCTGACGATGATCCGGTAGGTGTGTCCCTTGCGGATCGAGACCTCGTCGATCCCGATTACCTTCGGCGCCGGCTTGCCCGCCCGTCGCAGCTGCTCCCGCATGTACTCCATTTCCAGCTTCCGGACGCTCCACCAGTCCAGGTGTGTCTCCTGGGCTACGTCCTTGACCGTCATGGTCCGGCAGCGACGTCCCACGAAGAAGGCGAAGCGCTTGGTATAGAACGGGTTGTCCGCCAACCAGTCCAACTTCTCCTGCTTCACCTTGCCGCAACCCCCGCAGTCGAGGCGGCGGATCTCCAACTCCAGGTAGATTCGCATGTCCCCACAGGGCAGGTCGCGCACTCGGCGTATCTTCCGGTCGTACCAAGCACGATGGATGCGTCCACAGGCTCCGCACACCGTTTTTTCCCCCGCCTCTGAAGGCGGATGACACGGGCCTTCGGATCACCGAAGATGCCCACCACGGTCGGGACTGGACGGAAACCGGCAAAGCGGTAGGTGTCCCACAGGCGTCGGTGTTTTCGCATCCGGCAATCGTGCCAGATTTCTCGCACAGCAGAATAGCCCAGTCTCCGTCGAGAAAAAGTCGTTTATCATGCTATTTTTACCCACTCGCAAACACGAAGACCCAGAAAAGAATCTACACCCATACTGAAGGCAATACTGTTAGCTGCCGTACATAGCCGGACAGCGGCTAACGTTTTGACTACCTCGGCATTTCCGACAGCCCGCACGAAGAGCCGCCGTCGCCGCGAGCTGAAACTC
>JBATEB010000049.1:0-9477 GCA_049663805.1 Burkholderiales bacterium
TCCGACCGCGATCTTCGCCGCCACGCCGCCGCGCTGATGCGCGTCAATCACTGCGGCGAGGTGTGCGCGCAGGCGCTCTACCAGGGCCAGAGGCTCGGGTCGCGCAATGAGGACCTGAAGACCGCGCTGTCGACCGCGGCCGGGGAGGAGAACGATCATCTGGCCTGGAGCGCGCAACGCGTTCGTGAGCTCGGCGGGCGAGTGAGTCTGTTCGCGCCGGTTTGGTACGCGGGTTCGCTTGCCCTCGGTTACGCCGCGGGCCGGATGGGCGACCGCTGGAATCTCGGCTTCCTCGCCGAGACCGAGCGCCAGGTCGAGGAGCACCTGCAGGGGCACCTCGAGCGGCTGGGAACGCGCGATGCCAAGACGCGTGCCCTGATCGAAACCATGAAGCGGGAAGAGGCGGGGCACCGGCGCACGGCCGAGTCGCTCGGGGCGCGCGAGCTGCCCGCGCCGGTCAAGCTCGGGATGCGCTGGGCCGCGAAGCTGATGACAACGGTTTCCTACTGGGCCTGAGTCGAATCAATCCGGCACGATCTCGTAGTCGTGGGAGATCTGCGCGGTCTTGCCGAGCATGATCGAGGCGGAGCAGTACTTCGTGTGCGAGAGCTTGATCGCGCTTTCAATCAGCGATGCTTTGAGATCCCTTCCGCGAACGACGAAGTGCATGTGGATCTTGGTAAACACCTTGGGATCGGTCTCCGCGCGCTCCGAGCTCAGCCGCACCTCGCAGCCCGAAACCTTCTGCCCGCTCTTCCTGAGGATCAATACGACGTCGTAAGCGGTGCAGCCGCCCGTGCCGGCGAGCACCGTCTCCATGGGCCTCGGCCCGAGATTGTGCCCACCGCCCTCGGGCGCGCCGTCCATCACGAACGCGTGCCCGCTGCCGGTCTCGGCGACGAAGCTCATTCCATCCGGCCCTACCCACTTGACGGTGCATTCCATCGCTTTTCCAGAGACGCGCTACGATAAGATGTGAGCAAACACTCATCTTCAAAATGTTGATTCAGATTAGCATTATGGTGTGGAAGGTTACAACTAAACCTCACGATTCTGCGATGCACCAAAAATATCTTGCGTTGCACCAATTCTGTCTTCATAATCGGGCCTCATCGAGAGAATTCAGGGTTTTCCCGAGATTTTCTCCTCCACCCTCCTCCTTTGGTGGAATTTGAGCGCAATCCTTCGGGGTTGCGCTTTTTTTTGGCGGTGGCCGTTTGACATGGGTCTACTTCTTCAATAAAATCACGGACTTTCGTAGAACTCCGCGTACAGGGATGTTTTGAGCATGACGACTTTTTCCGCCAAGCCACACGAGGTCAGACGCGACTGGTATCTCGTGGATGCCAACGACAAGGTCCTTGGGCGGCTCGCCGTGGAGATCGCGCGTCGCTTGCGCGGCAAGCACAAGCCCGAATTCACGCCGCACGTCGATACCGGCGACTATATCGTGGTGGTCAACGCCGGCAAGGTCCGCGTGACTGGATCGAAGGCCACGGGCAAGACCTACTATCGGCACAGCGGGTATCCCGGCGGAGTGTACTCGACGACGTACGCCAAAATGCAGGCGCGTTTTCCGACGCGCGCGCTCGAGATCGCCGTGAAAGGCATGTTACCCAAGGGACCGCTCGGTTACGCGATGTTGAAGAAGCTGAAAGTCTACGCGGGCGGCGAGCATCCGCATGCCGCCCAGCAACCCAAAGCGCTGGAGGTCAAGGCATGATCGGGCAGTACTATTACGGAACCGGCCGGCGCAAGAGCGCGGTCGCGCGCGTGTTCATCAAGCCGGGGAAGGGCGATTTCACCGTGAACGACCGCCCGGCGAACGTTTATTTCGCGCGCGAAACGGGACAGATGGTGGTGCGTCAGCCGCTGGTGTTGACGGACAAGCTCGCGCAGTTCGACGTCATGGTCAACGTGTCCGGCGGAGGCGAATTCGGACAGGCCGGCGCCGTGCGCCACGGCCTGACCCGCGCGCTGATCGAGTTCGATCCGGCGCTCAAGCCTCTGCTGAGCAAGGCAGGGCTGGTGACCCGCGACGCGCGCGAGGTCGAGCGAAAGAAGGTCGGCTTGCACAAGGCTCGGAAGCGCAAGCAGTACTCCAAGCGCTGATGTTGACGCAGTTTCGCAGCGACGAGCCGCCCGAGGGCGGCTTTTTTGTTTCCCGTACCGACATCGGCCAAGGAGACCCGCCGGAATTCGGCGAATCGAGGGAACCGGCAGCACAGACACCATGTCGCAGGTGAAGATGATCAAAGCAGGGATCGTGGGAGGGACCGGTTACACCGGGGTGGAACTGCTGCGACTCCTCGCTCGCCACCCGCAAGCGGAACTCGCCGTCATCACCTCGCGCAAGGAACGGGGCACCCCGGTGGCCGAGTTGTTTCCGAGTCTTCGCGGCGCCGTGGGACTGGCGTACTCGGACCCCGCGAAGGCGGACCTGCGCCGGTGCGACGTCGTTTTTTTTGCAACACCCAATGCGGTAGCGATGAGCGAGGCCGCGCCGCTGCTCGCCGCCGGGGTGCGCGTCGTCGATCTTTCGGCCGATTTCAGAATCCGCAGCGTGAGCGAGTGGGAGAAGTGGTACAAGGTCAGGCACGCCGCGCCCGAACTCCTGGCCGAAGCGGTGTACGGCCTTCCGGAGGTGAACCGGGCGAGAATCAGGAAGGCGCGCCTCGTGGCCAACCCCGGATGCTATCCGACCGCGGTCCAGCTCGGCTTGCTGCCCCTCGTCAAGACCGGCGGCGTCGACCTCGACCATCTGATTGCCGACGCCAAATCCGGCGTGAGCGGAGCGGGACGAAAGGCGGAGGAGCACCTGCTGTTCTCCGAGGCGTCGGAAAATTTCAAGGCATACGGGGTCGCCGGGCACCGGCATTGGCCCGAAATCGTGCAGGGGCTGGAGGAATCGGCAGGCGGAAGGATCGGACTGACTTTCGTGCCGCATCTGACGCCCATGATCCGGGGAATACACGCGACCCTGTATGCGCGCATCACCGGGAACCTGGATTTCCAGAGGCTCTTCGAGGATCGTTATCGCGAGGAGCCCTTCGTGGATGTGCTTCCGGCAGGGAGCGAGCCCGACACGCGCTCGGTACGCGCCGCCAACACCTGCCGAATAGCCGTCCATCGTCCGCACGGAGGGGCTATGCTTGTAGTCCTGTCGGTGATCGACAACCTGGTCAAAGGCGCCTCCGGACAGGCGGTGCAGAATATGAATATCATGTTCGGGTTCGAGGAAATGATGGGTCTCGAACAGATCGCGGCAGTGCCCTAGGCGGAGAAGTCGGAATGTCCAAGAAGTTGGGGAAATATTTTCACCAACGCTTCGGGATCTCAGCCCCGAAGATGACGGTCAAGACGCACCTCGCGTGGTACTGGCGCTGGCTCGGAATGCTCGTGTTCCTGTCGCTTTCCCTCGCCTTGGCGGCTTGGATGTACGACGCAGGACGCCGGTTCGCAGGTTTCGATCAAGGCGAGCTCCAGAACGAATTCACGCGGCTTCGCGAGTCCATGGAACGGCTGGAGATCGAGGCCGCCAACCTGCGGTCGATCGCCAATGCCAGCGAATCCCGGCTCAAGATAGAACAGACGGCCCAGACACAGCTCGCCGGTCAGGTCAAGACGCTCGAGGACGAGAACAACCGCCTCAAGGAGGATCTCGCCTTTTTCGAGAATCTCGTGCCAAGCGAGCGTCGCGGCGAAAAGGTCAGTATCCATCGCTTCAAGGTGGCTCGCGACGTGTTGCCCGGCGAGTATCGCTACCGGCTGCTCGTGCTCCAGGGAGGAAAGCTGGACCGCGAGTTCCACGGCTCCCTGCAGCTCGTCGTGGGAATGCAGCAGGAGGGCAGGGATGCTACAATCGTCATTCCCGAAACGACCGAATCGGGCGGCGGCAACGCGTTCAAACTCAACTTCAAGTATTTTCGAAGAGTCGAGGGCACATTTCGGGTTCCGGCAGACGCGAAGGTGCGAACCATTCAGGCGCGCATCCTCGAAAACGGGTCCAGCGAGGCCCGCGCCAGCCAAAACATCAACCTTTCCTAGCGGACAGGAAGCGCCATGTTTCGAAAGCAGCCGAGCAAACCGCAGAATCGGATCGACAGCCTCATTGGTGCCGGCACGAGGATCGAGGGCAATGTCAAGTTCTCGGGGGGGCTTCGCGTCGACGGTGAAGTCGTAGGAAACGTAACCGCGGTTTCCGATCAGCCCTCTACGCTGGTTGTGAGCGAGCAAGCTCGCATCGAAGGAGAAATCAGCGTGTCGCATCTCGTCGTCAACGGCGAGATCTCCGGACCGGTGCACGTCGGTGAGTTCCTCGAACTCCAGTCGCGCTCGCGGGTCAAAGGGGACGTGCATTACAACTCGCTGGAAATGCACCTCGGCGCCGTGGTCGAAGGGCATCTGATGCACAGCTCGAGCGAGGCAAAGTCCGTCGAGTTGAAACTTGCGACGAGCAAGCCGGCGGTTTAGGGCGGCAGGGGCCGCGGGAGGGGTTGAGACCCGGGTTCTCGGCCTCAACTGGGCAAGACGGAGTAGCCGGGCGTGTCCCGGGCGGATATAGGAGCAACATCATGAATGCAGTCACAGAAATGCCGGCGCCGCTCGTATTCAGCGACAGCGCCGCGAACAAGGTAAGACAACTGATCGACGAGGAAGGCAACGCGGAATTGAAGCTGCGCGTCTTCGTCACCGGCGGCGGCTGCTCCGGATTCCAGTACGGGTTTTCCTTCGACGAAGTCAAGAACGACGATGACACCGTGATGGAAAAGAACGGGGTGATGCTGCTCATCGATCCTATGAGCTACCAGTACCTTGCCGGCGCGGAGATCGACTTCACCGAAGGCCTCGAGGGCGCGCAGTTCGTGATCAAGAACCCCAACGCGACGAGCACCTGCGGGTGCGGTTCGTCCTTTTCAGCCTGAAGGCGCGCCGCAAGTCGCGCGACGGGGCCTGCGGGCCCCGTTCTCATTGGTATTTCCCCGAGCCGAAAATTCAGGCGGCGTAGATCGCGCCCAGCACCCGGGGCCCTCGCGCGCCCGTGGCCTCGGGCAGGTTGCCGGGTTCGCGCCTGAGCGCGCGTTGTGCGAGCCAGGCGAAAGCGATCGCTTCCACCCAATCCGGATGCATTCCCAGCCGCTCGGTGGTGGCGACGCTGATGCCGGTCAATGATCCGGAAATGCGTCGGACCAGATCGGCGTTCTGCACGCCGCCGCCGCACAGGTAGAGCTCCTGCGCGCCGGGACAAGACCTGGCGATACAGTCGCGGATCGAGCGTGCCGTGAGCTCGGCCAGGGTCGCTTGCACGTCGACCGCCGGGTAGCGCGACGGGCGAAAGCGGCGCAGCCAGCGGAGATTGAAGTAGTCGCGGCCGGTGCTCTTGGGGGGCGGGCGCCGGAAATAAGGATCAGCGAGGAACGCCCTGAGCAGGTTCGGAATCGGCTGCCCTCGGGTGGCGAAGCGACCTCCCCGGTCGAAGTCGCGGCCGATTTTCTCGTGCACCCACGCGTCCAGCAGGATGTTGCCCGGTCCGGTATCGAAGCCGGTGACCGGTCCTCGCGGCGGAAGATTGGTGAGGTTGGCCATGCCGCCGAGGTTGGCAACGACGCGATGGCGGCGTGAATCGCGGAAGCAGGCCGCGTGAAAGGCGGGCACCAGTGGAGCACCCTGTCCTCCCGCGGCGATGTCCCGGCTGCGGAAATCGGCGACTACGGTAATTCCGGTGTGCTCCGCGAGCCATGCGGGGTTGCCGAGCTGCAGCGTATAACCGGACTCGGGCCGGTGCCTGACCGTCTGGCCGTGGCAACCGATGGCGCGAACCGACTGCGCCCGGTATTGATGCTTTCCCAGCAGGCGCTCGATCGCCTTTGCGTAGGTGCGCGAGAGATCGATGCCCACCCGCGCAGCGGCGTCGAGTTCGCCGTCTCGCGGTTCCTGCAGACCCGCGAGCGCGGTCCTGAGTTTCCCGGGAAAGGGGACAAACGCCGCGCCCAGCAGCACGGGCGCCCGGCCCAGATCGACGAGCACGGCGTCGACGCCGTCGAGACTGGTCCCGGACATCAGGCCGGCGTAGATCTCGGAGGAGTCGGTGCGGCCGGAATCGCTCACTCGAGCAAGGCGAGGTCGCTGTTCCTGAGGAGGTCCAGGCGCGCCACGAGGGGATCGGCGATGCGCCTGAGCGTGGGCAACTCGCTCGCCGAGAGCGGTCGGGCGGCGGGGAACGCCATGGTCAGGGGGTTGCGATGCCTGCCGTGGACGCGGAATTCGTAGTGCAGGTGAGGGCCCGTCGCCCAGCCGCTCTGCCCGACGTAGCCGATGGTCTCGCCCTGGGCCACGCGCCTGCCGGCCTTGACCCCGCGGGCAAAGTTGCGCAAGTGAGCGTAGTAAGTGCTGTATCCACCGTGGTGCCTCAGAACGACGAGGTTTCCGTAGCCGTTCCGCCGCCCCGCGAACACGACGACGCCTTCTCCGGTCGACTTGACCCTGGTTCCGGTCGGGGCCCCGTAATCGACCCCCTGATGGGCGCGCCAATGCTGGAAAATCGGGTGACGGCGAACGCCGAACCCCGAGGTAATGCGGGAGAACTCGAGCGGGGACCGCAGGAAGGTCTTGCGCAGGTTCGTGCCTTCCGGAGTGTAGTAGCCGCCCTTGCCCCAGGGGTCCTGGAACCAGACGGCGCGATAGGTCGTTTTCCGGTTCGAGAACTCGGCGGCGAGGACGCGGCCCGATCGGACCGCCCGACCGCCGTGATAGAAAGCCTCGAATACGACCGCGAAGCGATCGCCCTCGCGCAAGTCGCGGTGGAAATCGAGCTCGCCGCCGAAAATGTCGGCGAGCTGAATCGCTATGCCGTCGGAAATGCCCGCGTCGTCGGTCGCGCCGAACAATGACGTTTCGATCTCGCCCGACTTGATTTCGACGCGGCGGGTCAACTCGGCCTCCTGATCGGAGATGGCGAAGCCGTCGCCCAGGCGGTCGACCGATCTGATCGTACCGTCGCCGGCGAGGAACCATAATGACCGCAGGCCGCCGCTTGCGTCGATCTTGGCGCTTACGGATGTGCCGGGACGCAGGAGCCGGAAGGACCTCACGGCCTGAGAAGAACGAAGGAAGGCTGCCGCTTCCCCTTCCACGGCTCCCAGCCTGTGGAGCAGGGTGGCGGGCGTGTCGTCGCGCCTGAAGCGCTCTTCCCGGAAGTAGACGATTTCCGCCGCGTCTTCGAGCGGAACCGCGGACAGCGCAAGCGTTTCGGTCACGCTGCGGGCGGGAACCGGCTCGAGCCCGTTTTGCACCGTGCCGAATGCGGCCACCACGCCGAACAGGGGGACGGCGACCGCCGCCGCCAGCAGACGTTTCCCCCCGGGGCGCGCTACAATTCCTTCCTCGTCGTACTGCATGTCCTGACGCGGGCTCAAGCGAAAAAGTCTAGCAAATAAAGGCCCGATCGACCATCCCTTGCCCATGAGCGAAATCGACCGGCAGTTGAAAGTCATCAAGCGCGGCTGCGATGAATTGATCGTGGAATCCGAGTTGCGCGACAAGATCGGGACGGGACGGGCCCTGCGCGTCAAGCTCGGAATGGATCCCACGGCTCCGGACCTGCATCTGGGGCACACGGTGGTGATCAACAAACTGCGCCAGTTCCAGGACCTGGGACATCACATCCAGTTCCTGATCGGAGATTTCACCGGCATGATCGGCGACCCGAGCGGAAAGAACGCCACCCGCCCGCCGCTTTCCCGGGAACAGATCCTGCGGAACGCGATGACCTACCAGGATCAGGTCTTCAAGATCCTCGACGCCAACCGGACCGAGGTCCTGTTCAACTCGAGGTGGTCGGACGAGCTGGGCGCCGCCGGCCTGGTCCGGCTGGCGGCGAAGTGGACCGTGGCTCGAATGCTCGAGCGCGACGATTTCGGCAAGCGCTATCAGGCGCGCCAGCCGATCGCGATCCACGAGTTCCTCTATCCGCTGATGCAGGGGTACGACTCGGTGGCGATGAAATCCGACGTCGAGCTCGGCGGGACCGACCAGAAGTTCAACCTCCTGGTGGGACGGGAATTGCAGAGGGACTACGGCCTGTTGCCGCAGTGCATCCTGACGATGCCGCTGCTCGAAGGTACCGACGGGTTCGACAAGATGTCCAAGTCGCTCGGCAATTACATCGGGATCAGCGAGCCTCCCGAGTCGATTTTCGGCAAGTTGATGTCGATATCGGACGAGCTGATGTGGCGCTACCTGGAGCTCCTTTCCTTCGAGCCCCTGGAGACGATCGCCCGGTGGAAAGAGGAAGTGGCCGGGGGCCGCAATCCGCGCGACATCAAGGTGCTGCTTGCGCGGGAGATCGTCTCGCGATTCCACAGCGCCGGGGATGCCGAGCGCGCCCTGGCGGATTTCGAGGCGCGCTTCAAGCACGGGGCGAGGCCCGAGAACATGCCCGAGGTCACCCTGAAAGTGCCCGCCGCCGGTGGGAAACCGGGCACGGGAGCCGACCACGGAATGGCGATCATGAAGGTGCTCAAGGATGCCCAGCTGGTTTCGAGCACCTCGGAAGCCTTGCGCATGATCGAGCAGGGCGGGGTACGCCTCAACGGAGAAAAGGTCGCTGACAAGGGCCTGACGGTCAGGCAGGGGGAAACCGTGGTGCTCCAGGTCGGCAAGCGCAAATTTGCCCGCGTGACCCTGGTCTAGCGCCGGATTTGCCGAGGGGTCGCCTTGTGCTATCGTTATCCGTCCAAAAAGACGGAGCCAAAGGAATTTCCCCGCGCATGCGTCACCCCAAGGAGGAGCACAACATGAGATCTCGCACCAGCCGGTTCTTCAGCCGATCGGTACTCGCCGCCGCCATCGCGGGCGTCGGAACGCCTGCCTCGGCGGCGTTCTTCCAGCTCGCCGAAAACAACGCGTCGGGCATGGGCAACGCCTTCGCCGGCGGCGCCGCCATCGCGGAGGACGCGAGCACCGTGTGGTACAACCCCGCTGGGATGACGCGCCTCAATGGTCAGCAATTCGTGTTCGCGGGCCATTTCATCAATCCCAGCTTCAAGGCGAACATAAACAGTGCGAGCGCCATTACGGGTTCTCCCATCAGCGGCGGCGGGGGTGACGCCGGCGAGGCGGCGATCGTGCCCAATATCTATTACACGCGCCCGATCACGAACGATTTCTCAATTGGCGCCGGAATCAATGCGCCCTTCGGCCTGGCGACCGATTACGACAGCACCTGGGCAGGCAGGTACCACGCTATTCGCTCGGAAATAGTGACTAAGAACTTCAATTTCTCGGGTGCATACAAGCTGAGCAACATGCTTTCTGCCGGTGCCGGGATCAACTATCAGATGCTCGATGCCGAGCTGACGCAGGCTGTCGACTTCGCCACGCTGTGCACCATCAGCGCGGGGGGGGCCTTTAGCGGGGCCTGCGGGGCGGGTGCAACTTTCAACCCGAACAACAACCCCAACGACGGCAGCGCAAAAG
>JBATEB010000050.1:0-14801 GCA_049663805.1 Burkholderiales bacterium
GACCGCGCCGGCGCCCTGTGGGTCGGGATTGCCGTGGCGAGTCACTGGGTGCTCGATTTCGTCAGCCACCGGCCCGACCTGCCGCTCTATCCGGGAGGGAGCGCGCGGCTGGGCCTGTCGCTGTGGAGCTCGCTCCCGGCGACTTTCGCCGTCGAGGGGCTGATATTCGCGGGCGCCGCCGCCCTCTACGCGAAGGTGACGCGGGCGACGGACCGCGCCGGAACGATCGCCTGGTGGGCGCTGGTCGGCCTGCTCCTCGCGCTCTACCTTCCGGGACCGTGGTCGCCGCCGCCGCCCGACCAGCAGGTGGTCGCGTGGATGGGGCTCGCGGCGCTGGCGATATTCGTTCCCTGGGGCTACTGGATCGACCGCCACCGGGAGGTCGCGTCCGCGCGAGCCTGAGCATGGCGCACCACGACTTCACGATGCCGGTCGGCGAGGAGCAGGTGAGGGCCTTGCGCGTGAACGACACGGTCACGCTGAACGGGATTCTCTACGGCATCCGCGACGCGACCCAGATCCACATGTTCGACCGGGGGCGGCAGACCCGCTTCGAGCTGCGCGGCCACGCCGTCATCCATACCGCCCCCAACGTGAAGCAAGTGCCGAAATCCGCGGAGCATCCCGCGGGATACGCGCCGGTGTGCGTGGGAACCACGACCAGCGACCGCATGGAGCGTTTTACCCGGCCGCTGATGGAACGGTGCGGCGTGCGACTGTTGATCGGCAAAGGGGGCCTGCGCGAGGCATCGCTCGCCGCGTTTCACGAGTTCGGCGGTGCCTATCTCGCCGTCATCGGCGGCACCGCCGCGCTGGAGACCACCTGGATCGAGGCGATCGAGGACGTCGACCTCGACGACCTCAATCCGGAGTCGCTGTGGAAATTCCGGGTGAAGGGGTTCGGTCCGCTGCTGGTGGCCATGGACAGCGAGCGCGGCAGCCTCTACGCCCAGGTGCAGCAGGCCGCGCGATCGCGCCGCGCTGCGGCGCTCGCCGATCTCGGAGTCAAGCGCTCCGGCTGATTTCGCCGCGCGCGGGGCCTCGCTCGGCTCAGAACGTGAAAGTCCCGCTGATTCCGGCGATGAGGTTGCGCCGCGGCGCCGGCTCGAAAAAGCGCCCGTTGGCGTCGCCGATGATCACCGAGCCGACGTAGTTCTTGTCGAACAGGTTCTCGACGCGAAGGAACTCGCTGACCCGCCAGTCGCCCGCGCGCTGCTCGAACACGATTCGCCAGTTCGCGACCGCATAGGAGTCCGCCCACTCGGCATTGGCGTCGCTCGTGTAGATGCGGTCGCTGTAGCGCAGCTCGAGCGCCGTGCTGAAACCCCGTCCCGACGGCGCCCAGCGCGCTTCGCCGTAGACCGTGCGGCGCGGAACGCCCGGCAGATGGTTTCCGGCGCCTGTCGTGACCCCGTTGCTCGTAAACTCGTCCCGATAGCGCGCGTCCACGTAGCTGAGCGCCGCCAGCAGGTCGAGCGCATCGAGCGCTCTCGCCTGCCAGGACAGCTCCGCCCCGTTGCGCTCGGTGCGGCCCGCGTTCTTGAAAGTGGTGCGTCCCCCTGCAGCCGTATCGACCACGATCTCGTTCTTCGTGTCGATGTGAAACACCGCGAAGGTCAGGCGCTGGCCGCCCGCCAGGTAGGCCTTCGCGCCGAGCTCCGCGTTGACGCTGGTGCTCGGTCGCAGGTCGAAATTCAGCCCGGTGGTGCCGTCGGGACGGTAGGCGAGCTCCGCGAAGGTCGGGGTCTCGAAGCCCCTGCCGATGTTGCCGTAGAGATTGAGCGAAGGCGCGACCGAGTAGACCACGCCCGCGGCGGGGCTGGTGTTCTTGAATTTGATGCTGCCAGTGTCGTCGGGATTGGTCCCCGTGATGAAATAGTCGCTCGAGATGAACGAGACCCGGCTGTACCGCAGCCCCGCGAAAGCACTCCAGTCCTGCGCGAACTTCCAGTCGGCCTGGGCGTACAACGCGGTGCCGCGCACGGTGTCGTCTTCGTCGCGCTGGAGTCCCCCGACCACGCCGTTGTTGTTGATGTAGCCCCTGCGTCGCTCCTTCTGATCGTCGTAGTCGCTTCCCAGGGTGAGCGTAAAGGACCGGCCGAGAAAATTTGTCGCGCGCGACCAGCGCAGGTCCAGCCCGTAATAGAAGCGATCGAGATTGACGACCCCGCCCGAAGCGAGGGCGCCGCCTCCGCCGAACGCGAGGAACTGCTCAACCTGCCGCGCCCCGCCGTAGGCAGCAAGGCGCATGCCGTCAGAGGAAGAAAGCCGGTGTTCGACGGTCGCGCCGAGCTGATCCTGCACGACGTCCTTGCGGGCGTTGAACAGAATCACCGTGGGATTGACTTGGCGTGGGTCCTGCTCGAACTGCGCGCGCGACAGGCCCGCCGGGTCCTGCGCCGACAATCTCACCGCGTTGAGGATCAAGGCGGCGCGCGTATCCTCGCCGAGCGCGAGCTTGAGCTTGGCGTTTCCGAGGTCCTTTTCCGCAGCGCTGTGGTCGCGGTAACCGTTGGTGCTGAAGTGGGATGCGCCGCCGATGGCGTTGAGTGCGCCGGCCCGGCCGCCGAACTTGATCGCCGACCGGGTCGTGCCGTAGCTGCCCGAGGCGCCATCCAGCGTCAGCGTGGGCTCCGCCGGGCCGTCCTCGGTAAAGATCTGGATGACGCCGCCCGAGGCGTTGCCGTAGAGGACGGAAAACGGCCCGCGCATCACCTCGATCCGCTCGGCCGAGCCCGGATCGAAGTTGGAAGTCTGGCCCTGGCCGTCGGGCGAGGTGGCGGGGATCCCGTCCGCGTAGAGGCGCACGCCGCGCACGCCGAACGCCGTGCGCGCGCCGAAACCGCGCGAGGAGATCTGCAGGTCCTGGGCGTAGTTCTGCCGGTTCTGCACGACCACGCCGGGAACCCGCGGCAAGCTCTCCGAGAGGTTGATCATCGGCCGGCCCTCGCGGATCGCCTCGGGGTCGATGCGGTCGATCGAAACGGGGAGGTCGAAACTGTCGCGCTCCGAGCGCGTCGCGGTGACCACGATCGAAGGCCCAGCGGCGGATTCACCCGGGGCCGATCCGGTCTGGGCGCCGGCGGGAAGGGCGAAAGCCCCCGCGCCGAGAGCGAGCAGGGCGGCGGGGCATGAGGCCGTTATGCGGTGCGCCATAGATCGTTGTGAGCCGCGCCGTCGAAGGGCGCGCGGTTTTCTCCATCCGGTTGCGTCCGGGTTCGAGCGTGGCTATGATGCCACTGCGCCCCGTTGATTGCACCGGTGCGCCCCCTCGAAGAACACCCGGGAAAAGGAGGCTATTCCATGTTACCCGCATCGTTCCGACCCCTTGTCTCTCTCAGTTCCGCCCTCGTTTGTGCGCTGATCGCCAACGTCGCGCAGGCGCAGCCCCCCGCCGCGCCGCCCTCCTGGCAGCAGGGCCGCGGCGCCGAGCAGGAAAAATCGACCCTGCACCCCTACGCGATCGAAATGACCGGCAAGGCCGCCAAGGAACTCCCGATCGACAAGCTCAAGGTCCCGGCCGGCTTCAAGGTCGAAGTCTGGGCCGAGGGCCTCCCCGGTGCGCGCTCCATGGCGCGGGGCGACAAGGGCACGGTGTTCGTGGGCACCCGCCAGTTGAAGGACGTGTACGCGGTGGTCGAGCGCGGCGGCAAGCGCGAGGTGAAGACCCTGCTCAAGGGTCTCGATACGCCGAACGGGATTGTGTTCAGCAAGGGCACGCTCTTCGTCGCCGAGCGCCATCGCATCACGCGCTACGACGGCATCGAGAGCCAGCTCGACAACCCGCCCCAGGCCAGGGTCGTCATCGACGGCCTCGATCCGCAGAAGCAGCCCGGCCACTTCTGGAAGTTCCTCGCGCTCGGGCCCGACGGCAAGCTCTATTACAACGTCGGCGCCCCCGGCAACATCGTCATGCCGTCCTACTTCCAGGCATCCATCTCGCGGGTCGATCCCAAGACCGGAATAGCCGAGACCTACGTCCAGGGCGTGCGCAACTCGGTCGGCTTCGACTGGCATCCGAAGACCAAGGAGCTGTGGTTTACCAACCACGCCCGCGACTGGCTGAGCGACGATTCACCGAACGACACGCTTCACCGGGTCGCGAAGAAGGGAGTTCATTTCGGTTATCCCTACTGCCACCAGGGCGACACGCTCGACCCCGAGTTCGGCAAGAACCGCTCCTGTGCCGAGTTCACCCCGCCCGCGCTCAAGCTCGGCGCCCACGTCGCGCCCATCGGCATGCGTTTCTACACCGGCAAGATGTTCCCGGCCGAGTACCGGAACAACATCTTCATCGCCTTGCGCGGCTCGTGGAACCGCGCCGTCAAGCAGGGTTACAACGTCACGCGCGTGAGCTTCGATGCCAAGGGCAAGCCGAAGATGCAGCCGTTCCTCACCGGCTTCCTGCAGGACGCGAAGGCCGATCCGCCGATGTGGGGCCGGCCGGCGGACGTGATGGTGATGCGCGACGGCTCGCTCCTCGTCTCGGATGACCACAACGGGATCATCTACCGAGTGAGCTACGCCAAGAAGAAGTGAGCGGTCGCAGTCGTAACAGCGGCGGCGCGGCGGCGATATGTGCCGCCGCGCTTTCTTTTTATCCCGCCTGCGCCGCACTTGCCGCGGACGACGTACCGCGAAAGGCGCAGGCCTGCGTCGCCTGTCACGGTCCCGGGGGAAACCCGGCCGACCCGGCCATGCCGTCCCTCGCCGGGCAGCCGGCGCAGTTCATCTCGCTGCAGCTCTTCATGTACCGCGAAGGCATGCGCAAGGATCCGCGGATGTCGCCGATGGCCTCCAGCCTCTCGAACGCGGACATGAACGAGCTGGCGGCCTATTTTTCCAGGCAGAAAGCGGCGGCCCCGTCGCACAAGACCGCGCCTGAAAACACCGCGCCCGGACGCCGCCTCGCCGAGCAGCACCACTGCATGCAGTGCCATGGCCCGGCGCTCCTCGGCCTGCAGCACATTCCGCGGCTCGCGGGCCAGCAGTTCGACTACCTGAGAACGCAGCTGCGCGGTTTCAGGGCCAAGACCCGAGCCGATTTCGACGGGAACATGACCGCGGCGGCGGAGGCCCTTTCGGAAAAAGACATCGAAATCCTCGCCGACTATCTTTCCGGGCTCGCGCCCCGGGATTGATGTGCGGGCCTCCCTTGCGGTACTGTTGCAACGCAACAGGCCGAAAGCTGTCCAATAATGCATGCGTGACCCATCGACACGAATCGTCGAATTCGAGCGCCAGCTCGCCGGCGTCGCGTGCACCGCGCGGGCGTGGGCGAAGGTCCCCGCGTCGCCGACCGCGGAGCAACGCCGCGAACTGAAAGCGCGCGTCAAGCGCTTGCTCAAGGAACGAAGCGCGGTGCTGCTCGCGCATTACTACGTCGATCCCGACATCCAGGACCTTGCCGAGGAGACCGGCGGCTGCGTCGCCGATTCGCTGGAAATGGCGCGATTCGGCCGCGCTCAGGAGGCCCCGACGCTCGTCGTCGCGGGCGTGCGTTTCATGGGCGAGACGGCCAAGATCCTCAATCCCGAGAAGCGCGTGCTGATGCCGGACCTCGATGCGACCTGCTCGCTCGACCTCGGCTGCCCCGCGGAGGAGTTTTCCGCGTTTTGCGACGGGCATTCCGAACGCACCGTGGTGGTCTACGCGAACACCAGCGCGGCGGTGAAAGCGCGCGCGGACTGGGTGGTGACTTCCGCCATCGCGCTCGAGGTCGTGCGCCACCTTCACGAGCGCGGGGAAAAAATTCTTTGGGCGCCCGATCGCCATCTGGGCGACTACGTGCAAAGCCGGACGGGCGCCGACATGCTGCTGTGGCACGGCGCGTGCGTCGTGCACGAGGAGTTCAAGGCGCTGGAACTCGAGCTCCTGAAGAAGGAGCACCCCGGCGCCAAAGTGCTCGCGCACCCGGAGTCGCCGGCCGGGGTGATCAAGCTCGCCGACGCGGTCGGTTCGACCACGCAGATCATCCGCGCGGCACAGACGCTGGACGCCGACGAATTCATCATCGCGACCGACAACGGCATGCTGCACAAGCTGAGAACGCTGATGCCGCACAAGCGCTTCATCGAGGCGCCGACCGCGGGCGCGGGCGCCAGCTGCAAGAGCTGCGCGCATTGCCCGTGGATGGCGATGAACGGCCTCGCGAACCTCGCCGAAACGCTCGAGACCGGGGCGAACGAAATCCACGTCGATTCCGAGATCGCGCGTCTCGCGTACCGGCCGATCGACCGCATGCTCGCCTTTGCCGAGGGCAGGAACGTCAAGGTGCGCGCCTCAGGCGATCTCGCCCGCGACGGCGCGCTGTTCAGGGATGTCGGTCCGGTCTGAACCCGGCGCGGACACGATCCACGACATCGTCCTCGAGGAGCCTGCGTGTCCGCCCTGCCGCCGTTTCACCTCGCCTTTCCCGTCACGAGCCTCGAAAAGGCGCGCGCCTTCTACGGCGGCCTGCTCGGTTGTCCCGAAGGGCGCAGCAGCGAGGACTGGGTCGATTTCGATTTCTACGGGCACCAGATCGTCGCCCATCTCGCCCCGGAGGAGGCGGGCCACAGGAGCACCAACGCCGTCGATGGGGACGACGTCCCGGTGCGCCACTTCGGCGCCATCCTCCCGATGGAACAATGGCAGAGGCTTGCAGCGAAGTTGAGAGCGGCTGGGGTGCGCTTCGTCATCGAGCCCCGTGTGCGTTTCAAGGGGGAGGCTGGGGAACAGGCGACCATGTTCCTCCTCGACCCTTGCGGGAATGCCCTTGAATTCAAAGCGTTCAGGGACATGTCGCGGCTTTTCGCCAAGTAGGATCCTGGCTCCGGGGTTGCGCAGCCCGCATAACTCGTATTCAATGTGATCGCTTATTTTTTTGTGAGGGAAATCAAATGAAGATCTTTGCAGCCGCGCTGATCGGAGCCGCACTTTCGCTCTCGGGCGCGACCCAGGCGCAGGAAAAATACAGCCTTTCGATCGGCACCGGCGGGACCGGCGGCGTGTACTACCCCCTGGGCGGAGGCATGGCGAACGTGCTCTCCAAGTACGTGCCGGGAATGCAGGCGACCGCGGAGGTCACCGGCGGCTCGGTGGACAACTTGAAGCTGATCGCGACCGGCAAACCCTATATCGCGCTCTCGATGGCGGATGCCAGCCAGGACGCCTACCGCGGGGAGGACAAGTTCAAGGGAAACAAGGTGCCGCTGCGCACGCTCATGATCCTGTACCCCAACCGCATGCACGTTGTCACGATCGAGGGCACCGGGATCAACAAGATCACCGATCTGAAAGGCAAGCGCGTTTCGACCGGCTCGCCGGGGAGCGCGACCGAGGTGATGGGCTTCCGCGTGATCGAGGCGGCGGGGCTCGACAAGGACCGCGATATGAAGCGCGAGCGGCTCGGCGTCGCCGAATCGGTGAATGCGATCAAGGACCGGAAGATCGACGCGTTCTTCTGGGTCGGCGGCCTGCCGACCGCGGCGGTGACCGATCTCGCCAACACGCCCGGAGTCAAGCTGAAGATGATCGATCACGCCGAGTTGGTCGCGGCGATGAACAAGAAATACGGGCAGCTCTACATACAGGACGCGATTCCCAAGAGCACCTATCGCGGCATGGAAGCGGACAACCGCCAGGCGACGGTATGGAACATCCTGGTGACGCACGAGAAGATGAGCGACCAGAACGCCTACAACATCGTCAAGACTATCTTCGACAAGCGCGACGACCTGATCGCGGTGCACAAGGAGGCGGCCAATTTCAGGCTGGAGAACCAGAAGGCGGCCTCCTCGCCGATCCCCTTCCATCCCGGGGCGGCGAAGTACTTTGTCGAGCGGGGCGTCAAACTCAACTGACGCTTGCCGCAAGTCGCGAACCCCATCCGTCGGCGGGTGGGGTTTTTTGCGTCTATCGCGCTGCAGCGCTGTGCTAGCATGCGCGCCGAGGAGGGCGGATGAGCGAGATCGCAAGACCGGCGCCCGGTGAACCGGTCGTCGACGCCGAGGCGCTGAAAAAGGCCGAGAAGTACATCGAGGCGGAGGAGGGCGCCGCGAACAAGCTGCGCGGCGCCCTCGGCGTCTTCGTCAGCGCGACAGCGGTGGTGATGTCGGTGTTCCACCTCTATACGGCGTACGCCATCGTGCCGACGCAGACGCTGCGCCCGGTGCACGTCGCCTTCGTGCTCTTCCTCACCTACTTTCTTTTCCCCGTCGCCAGGCGCTACCGCCACCGCATCATGTGGTGGGACTGGGCGGCGGCGCTCGCCGGGATCGTGGTTATCGCCTACATGCTCCAGGGCGGCGACGATTTCTGGGACCGCAACACCCTGCCGGACGACTGGGACCTGTTCTTCGGCGTCGTGTTGACCCTGCTGATCCTCGAGGGCATGCGCCGCGCCTCCGGCTGGGTGATGCCGATCGTGACGATCTGCTTCGTGCTCTACGCGCTCTTCGGCGAGCAGCTTCCCGGGTCCTGGGCGCATCGCAGCTACGAAATGAGCCGGCTGGTCGGCCATTTGTACATGACGCTCGAAGGGATCTTCGGCGTCGCCGTGGACGTCTCTTCCTCGCTCATCATTCTGTTTACGATCTTCGGAGCCTTCCTGCAGTTTTCCGGGGCGGGCAAGTTCTTCATCGATTTTTCGTTCTCGGCGATGGGCGGGAAGTCGACGAGCGCCGGCCGCACGGTGGTGCTCGCATCGTTCCTTTTGGGGGGGCCCTCGGGAAGCGGCGTCGCGACCACGGTGACCCTCGGCTCGGTGGCCTACCCGATGCTGGCCAAGGCGGGCTACGGAAAGAACGCGGCGGGGGGCTTGCTCGCGGCGGGAGGGCTGGGCGCGATCATCTCGCCGCCGGTCCTCGGAGCGGCCGCGTTCCTGATCGCCGAGTTTTTGAAGATCTCCTATCTCGACGTGCTCCTGATGGCGACGATCCCGACCTTGCTGTACTACTTCGCGCTGTTTCTCATGGTCGAGATCGACGCGCGCAAGTTCGGCATGAGCACGGTGAGGTTCGAGAATCTCGAATCGCTGTGGAGCCTGACGAGGAAATACTGGTTCCACTTCCTGTCGCTGGTGTCGATCGTCGCCTTCATGCTCTACGGTTTTTCGCCGGTGCTGTCGGTATTCTGGGCGACGGTGACGTCGTTCATCACGAGCTTTCTGCATCGCGATTGCGCGCTCTTTTCCTACGACCTGTTCCGCGGCCGCGAGTCCCTGCTGAAAGGGATCTTCCAGTCGAAGTTCTTCAAGGCGCTCGAGGCGGGCTCGATCGGCGTGCTCAACGTCGCCGTCATCTGCGCCGGCGCCGGGATCATCGTCGGCGTGGTGACGCTCACCGGCCTCGGCCTCAAGTTCAGCGCGATCATCATCGAATATGCGGCGGGATCGCTGCTGCTCACCGCGCTCTACACCTCGCTCATCGTCTGGGTCGTGGGGCTCGCGGTGCCGGTGACCGCGTCCTATATCATCTGCGCGGTGATCGCCGCGCCGGCGCTGATAAAATTGGGCGTGCCCGATTTCGCGGCGCACATGTTCATCTTCTACTACGCGGTCCTCTCGGAGGTTTCGCCGCCGACCGCGCTGTCGCCCTTCGCCGCCGCGGCCATCACCGGCGGCGATCCGTACCGGACGACGCTGCAATCCTGGAAGTACACCATGCCGGCGTTCCTGGTGCCCTTCATGTTCGTGCTCGATCCCTCCGGGCTGGGGCTGCTCCTTACCGGATCGATCAAGACGCTCGTCAACGCCGACTGGGGTTCGATCGCGCTGGTGACCTTCACCGCCGCGCTCGGCATCGCGTCTCTTGCCGGCGGAGTGCAGGGGTGGTTATTCAAGCGCACGAGCCGGATCGAGCAGGCGATGCTGATCGCCGCCGGGCTCGCGCTCGTCTATCCCAGGGCCCTGTTCGATGCGATCGGCGTCGCGCTGATCGCGGTCGTCCTCGCGCTCCAGTTCCTGCGCCGGGAGACGGCAGCCGCCAAGGCCTGATAAGCGTGCGCCGCCTCAAGACCGACATCCTGATCCTCGGTGCCGGCGGCGCGGGGCTCTTCGCCGCGCTGCACGCGCACCGGTCCGCACCCGACCTCGACATCACGGTCGCGGTGAAGGGCCTGCTCGGCAAGTGCGGCTGCACGCGCATGGTTCAGGGCGGCTACAACGTCGCGCTCGCGCCCGAAGACTCCGTCGAGCGGCATTTCATGGACACCATCGAGGGCAGCGGCTGGCTCGCCGACCAGGAGCTCGCCTGGAAGCTGGTGACGCTCGCGGTCGAGCGCGTGCACGAGCTGGAGAACGAGCTCGGCTGCTTTTTCGACCGCAACCCCGACGGCACGATCCACCAGAAGGCTTTCGCGGGGCAGACTTTCGACCGGACCGTGCACAAGGGGGACCTCACCGGGATCGAGATCATGAACCGCCTCGCCGAGGCGGTCTGGGCGTCGGGCATCCGGCGGCTCGAAGAACACCGGGGACTCGAGCTGATCAAGACGGCGGACGGAGGCGCCGTCGCCGGCGCGCTGCTGCTCGATCTGCGTGAAGGCGAATTCACGCTGGTGCAGGCCAAGGCGATCCTGCTCGCGACCGGCGCCGGCCCGACCATGTACCGCTACCACACGCCCTCGGGCGAGAAGAGCTGCGACGGGCTGGCCATGGCGCTGCGCGCGGGGCTTCCGATGCGCGACATGGAGATGGTGCAGTTCCACCCCACGGGCCTGCTCGCCGGGCCCGATACCCGCATGACGGGCACCGTGCTCGAGGAGGGTCTCAGAGGCTCGGGCGGATTCCTGCTGAACGGCGCGAGGGAGCGCTTCATGCACCGTTACGACCCCCGCGCCGAGCGCGCGACGCGCGACATCGTCTCGCGCGCGATGTTCGCCGAGATGCGCGCCGGGAGCACGACGCCGCACGGGGGCATGTACATCAGCATGGCGCACCTCGGGCCCGAGAGGGTGAAGAAGGAATTCAAGGGGATGGTCGAGCGCTGCGCCGACTGCGGATTCGACCTGGCCGGGGGCCTCGTGGAAGTGGTTCCGACCGCGCACTACATGATGGGCGGAGTGGAGTTCGCCCCGGATTGCTCGACGGCACTTCCCGGGCTGTTCGCGGCGGGCGAGGACACCGGCGGGGTGCACGGCGCCAACCGGCTCGGCGGAAACGGAGTCGCGAATTCGACCGTCTTCGGCGGGGTCGCGGGAGACTCGATGGCGGCGTGGGTGAAAGAGGCGGGCGAGTTTCGAGATCCGGACGAGGCGGCGGTCGCCGCCGCCATCGACCGGGCCGAACGGCCGCTGCGGGCCCGGTCGGGTGCGGCCGGAGACCTCGAAGGAGTGCGCGAGCGGCTCTACGATCTGATGTGGGACAAGGTCGGCATCGTCCGCGACGAGATCGGGTTGCAGGCGGCAGCGGGAGCGCTGGCGCATATCGCCGCGCAGCTCGATGAATTCGCGTTCGCCGGCAGCGACCGGCGCTTCAACCTCACCTGGCAGGACTGGCTCAACCTGAAGAACCTGGTGGAAGTGAGCGAGGTGATCTGCGCCTGCGCGCTCGCGCGCCGGAACTCCCGCGGCGCGCATTTCCGCAGCGATTGTCCGCAGCCGGGTGACTTGCGGGCATCGGGCTATGTACGCGCGCAGCGCGTCGGCCCGGCGCTCGAGATCGGCATCCGGCCGGTCGAATTCACGCGGGTCGAGCCCGGCGAGAGCCTGCTCGCGGTCTGAACGGACACCGCCATGCGATCCGCGATCGGTCCGTATCAGGCCAGGTTCCCGGCGCCTTTTGCCCTGCTCGGCATCCGGACCGAAAGCGGCGCCCTCGCCGGGATCGTGTTCCTGCCGAAGACCGGCAAGGCGCTGGCGCCCCGGAATCCGCTCGCGGAGCGCGCCTGCGCCCAGATCGAGCGCTACCTCGCCGACCCGGAATTCCATTTCGATCTGCCGCTCGCCGGACGCGGCACGCCGTTCCAGCGCCGGGTCTGGAGCAGGATCGCCGCGATCGGGGCAGGCCGCACGCGCAGCTACGGCGAGATCGCGCGGGAGCTCGCCTCTTCGCCGCGCGCCGTCGGCCAGGCGTGCGGCGCCAACCCGGTTCCGCTCGTCGTTCCCTGCCACCGGGTACTCGCCGCGGGCGGAATCGGGGGTTTCGCGCGCCACGAGGCAGGATTCCATCTCGCGGTGAAACGCTGGCTGCTCGTGCACGAAGGTATCCTTCTCGCCTGATGAGCCCCGAGAACGCGGCCCTGCTCGACGAGTTCAGCGATGCCGTCTGGCTCGAGGACGGGCTCGCCGGGAATACGCTCGAATGCTATCGCCGCGATCTGCGGTTGTTCTCCGACTGGCTCGAACGGCAGGGACGCGGCGCGCTCCTGGAGGCGACCGAGGCCGATCTCGCCGGCTACTTCGCCTGGCGCCATTCGCGCAGCTCCGGCGCGGGAAGGAAAGGGATCCGATCGAGCACCCAGGCGCGCCTTCACTCCAGTCTCAAGCGGTTCTATCAGTATCTTTCCCGGGAACGCCGCATCGAGGCCGACCCGACGCTCAAGCTCGATGCGCCGAGGAAGTCGCCGAGATTTCCCAGGACGCTTTCCGAGGACGACGTCGAGGCCCTGCTCGCACAGCCGGATCCGGACACGGCGCTCGGGCTGCGCGACCGGGCGATGCTGGAGGTGCTCTACGCGAGCGGGCTTCGCGTCTCGGAGCTGATCCGGCTGAAGCTCGTCGAGGTCAGCCTCGACATGGGCGTGGTGCGCATCTTCGGCAAGGGCTCGAAGGAGCGCCTGGTGCCGCTCGGGGAGGAAGCGCTCGACTGGCTGCAGCGCTATTCGAGAGAGGCGAGGCCGGTGCTCCTGAAGAAGCGGGCGAGCGACTACGTGTTCGTCACCGGACGGGGCGCGCCGATGACGAGGCAGGCGTTCTGGCACCTGCTGAAACGGCGCGCGGCGGGCGCGATTCCGGGCAAGGCGCTCTCGCCGCACACCCTGCGCCACGCGTTCGCCACGCACCTGCTCAATCACGGCGCGGACCTGCGCGTGGTGCAGATGCTGCTCGGGCATGCGGATATTTCGACCACGCAGATCTACACGCACGTCGCGCGCGAGCGCCTCAAGGCCCTGCACCGGAAACACCACCCGCGCGGGTGATGTTCCTATGCGCCGCGTCGCTCGATGATGACTCCCACGTACTTCGCCTCGGGGAGGACGCCGAGCTTGGCGATGCTCACTTTGACGCGCGGCGCCCGGAAGTCTTTCAGTATCAGGTTCGCGATCCGCTCGGCGAGGCTTTCCACCAGGCCGAACCGCTCCTCGGCGAGCAGCTCCTTGACGCGCCGGACGACCACGCCGTAGTCGATGGTGTCGGCGACCTTGCCCGTCTGGAACACCTTGTCCTCCGGCAGGTCGATTTCGAGGTCGATGGCAATCGTCTGCGGGGCGATTTTTTCGTGGCGATAGAGCCCGATCCAGGCTTTCAGGCGCAGCTCGCGAATGCTTACGGTGTTCAAGTCGGGGCCTCGCGGGACGAGTTTGGCGGTAAACTTTGCAGGCATTCTAGATGAACCCCATGGTCGCCGCTGCATTCGTCATCGCCGCGTATCTCATCGGCTCGCTGTCCTTCGCCGTCATCGTGAGCCGCGCCTTTTCGCTTCCCGATCCGCGCAGCTACGGCTCGGGGAACCCCGGCGCAACCAACGTGTTGCGTACCGGCAGAAAGCTCGCCGCGCTGCTCACCCTTCTCGGGGACGGCGGAAAGGGCTGGCTCGCGGTTTTTCTCGCGACGCGATATGCCCCGGACTATGGCGTCGACGCGGCGGGCGTGGCGACCTGCGCGATTGCCGTGTTCCTCGGCCATGTCTTTCCGGCGTTCTTCCGCTTCGCGGGCGGCAAGGGGGTGGCCACCGCGGGCGGAATCCTGTTCGCGATCAACCCCTGGCTGGGCGCAGCGACGCTGGCCACGTGGGCCATCATCGCGCTGTTCTTCCGCTATTCGTCGCTCGCGGCCGTCTCGGCCGCCGGATTCGCGCCCCTTTATGCGTTTTTCCTTTTCGGGATGAGTCCGGCGCTGCCCGCGGTGATCCTGATATCCGCGCTGCTCGTCTGGCGCCACAAGAACAACATTGTCAAGCTCATCGCCGGCAAGGAGGACCGCATCGGCGAAAAGCAGGATTCCGCGGGTCCGTAGCGCCGGGCTTACCCGTGTGCGGCGGTCGCCAGGCTCCAGCGCGGTCGCACTGCAAACGTGCTTGGAAGAACCCCGGCCTTTCCGGTGCTCAGCCTCAGACACCCCGCCAGCGCGATCATCGCGCCGTTGTCGGTGCAGAATTCCAGGGCCGGGTAGAACACGCTGAAATTCCCGCGCGCCGCCGCGGCGTCGAGCAGAGCGCGCAGGCGCGAATTCGCCCCCACGCCCCCGGCGACGATCAATCGGCTGAGGCCCGTGCGCCCGAGTGCGGCAAGCGATTTTGCCACCAGTACGTCGGCGACCGCTTCCTGGAACGCCGCGGCGATGTCCGAGCGCGTCTGCTCGTCCAGGGTCTCCCGGCGGGTCAGCGTTACCACGGCCGTCTTCAGGCCGCTGAAACTGAAATTCAGATCGCCGCGTTTTTCGAGCTGATCCAGCATCGGCCGCGGAAATCTGAAGCGGCCGCTTGTGCCGGCCTGCGCGAGCCTGGCGAGCGCGGCGCCGCCCGGATAGCCCAGCCCGAGCAGCTTCGCGGTCTTGTCGAAAGCCTCCCCCGCGGCGTCGTCGAGGGTTTCCCCCAGCATTTCGTATTTCCCGACCCCCGATACCCGCATCAGCTGGGTATGGCCCCCCGACACCAGCAG
>JBATEB010000051.1:0-9087 GCA_049663805.1 Burkholderiales bacterium
AAGATCATCCACAAGAACAAGGCGGCGCGGCACAAGAGCCGGCTCGCGATTCGTCTCAAGGCGATGGCGGGATAAGCGCGAGCGCGCGATAAGAAGAGGCGGCCGGCTGGCCGCCTTTTTCGTTTCCGGCGGGCAGAGGCACTCGCAGGGCGGGGTCGGCCGCGATCCTTGCGCTCTTCCTCGATTTCCCGCAACAATCCGTTTTCCGCATGCGTGCCGCTCCATGAAAAAGCCGGTCAGCCGGGTGCTCATCATCAACGACGAGCCCCTGGTGCTCAAGGAATTCGTGAAAGGACTGAACGCGGCGGCCCGCTCCCTCGACAATCCGGTCGGCATCGCGTTCGTCGGGGTGACGACGGCGCGCGAAGCGCTCGCCGCGATCGAGAAGGACGGGGATCTCCAGGCGGTCGTGGTCGACGACAAGCTGTATACGCTCAACCAGAAGAGCGCGAAGAAGGAGATGTCGGCGCTGGAGCTGGTGCAGCGGGTGACGCGCTTCCGGCCCGAGATCGACGTGTACATCCTCATCGCCCAGGAACACGAGGACGAGATCGTCGACACCCTGTTCGCGGAGGCGGTCGACGGCTACTTCTACCGGGAAGAACGCGACTACCGCGGGATATACCGGATCCTCAACGCGCAGATCCAGGAGCGATCGCGAACGCCGTTCTACGACCAGTTGAAGAACTACGTATGGATGGCGAAAGACTCGTGGCATACCCCGGGACACTCGACCGGCGAATCGCTGCGCGGCAGCCCCTGGGTCAACGATTTCTACGAATTCATGGGGGAGCACGTTTTCGACGCGGACCTGTCGGTCTCGGTGAAGATGCTCGACTCGCTCATGGAGCCGACCGGCGTCATCGCCGAGGCGCAGACCATCGCGGCCAAGGCGTTCGGCGCCCGCCGCACGTTCTTCGCCACCAACGGCACCTCGACCGCCAACAAGGTGATCTTCCAGACCCTGCTCGCGCCCGGGGAGAAGCTCCTGCTCGACCGCAATTGCCACAAGTCGGTTCACCATGGAGTGGTGCTCTCGGGCGCCCATCCGATCTATCTCGACTCTTCGGTGAACGTCAGATACAGCCTCTACGGCCCGGTGCCGAAGAAAACGATCCTGTCCGCGATCCGCAAGCACCCGGACGCCCAGGCGATCATACTCACCTCCTGCACCTACGACGGGCTTCGCTACGACCTCGCGCCCATCGTCGAGGCGGCCCACCGGTCCGGAATCAAGGTGATCGTCGACGAGGCCTGGTACGGGTTCGCGCGCTTTCACCCCGCTTTCCGCCCGACCGCCCTCGAGGCGGGTGCAGACTACGCCACGCAGAGCACGCACAAGGTGCTGTCGGCGTTTTCGCAGGCGTCGATGATCCATGTGAACGATCCCGGTTTCAACGAGCACCTGTTCCGGGAAAACTTCAACATGCACACCTCGACCAGCCCCCAATACAGCATCATCGCGAGCCTCGACATCGCGCGAAAGCAGGCGGTGATGGAAGGCTACAAGCTGCTCTCGCGCACGCTCGCGCTGGCGCAGGAACTGCGCTCGCAGATCAACGGCACGGGGGTGTTCCGGGTGCTCGAGCTCGAAGAGCTCCTGCCGGCGGAGCTGAAGCACGACGACATCCGCCTCGATCCGACCAAGGTGACGGTCGACATTTCCAGCTGCGGGTATGCGGTCGAGGACTTGCAGCGCGAGCTCTTCGATCGCTACAACATCCAGGTCGAGAAATCCACGTTCAATACGCTGACCCTGCTCCTGACGATCGGGACGACGCGCAGCAAGGTCTCGCGGCTCTACGACGCGCTCATGCGCATCGCACGCGAGGGCCGCGCGCCGCGGCGGCTGTACCGGTTCCCGGAAATTCCGCGGTTCACGCGCCTGCGCTGCCTTCCCCGGGACGCGTTCTATTGCGGCGGGGAGATCGTCCCCCTGGTCGACGAAAAGGACCATATACGGCGGGACCTGCTCGACCGGATCTGCGCCGACCAGATCGTTCCCTATCCCCCGGGGATTCCGGTCCTGGTTCCGGGACAGGTCATCACACGCGAAATCCTCCAGTATCTCGCCGGCCTCCTGCGATCGCAGAAGCGGGTCGAGCTGCACGGCATCGTCTTCGACGGCTATTTACCCTGCCTCAGAGTCCTCAAGCCGGAGGAGGAACGCGGCCTCGCCCGGTTGGGCTGACCGGAGCCGAAGCGGCTTGCGGCCCTGAAAAGGGTATGCTATACAAGGCGTTCCCGGGGGGGAATCATGCGGTCGTCATCCAGCACCACCCAGTTCGGCTTTCGCATCCGCACGCGCCAGGGGCTGATCGTCGAGCACCTCAAGATCCACGGCCGCGACGAGGCCGACGCCGAACGCAAGCTTCGCCAGATCTACCTGCACTGCGAAATCCTGGAGCGCAGCGTGATGCGTCCCGCGGTGAGGCCGCCCGGCTACGTGCACCCCCGGGAAAGAACCGAGGGCGCGAGTTTCGAGGAAATCGTCTCCCTGATCAGCAAGTAGCGCCGGGGTTTCGGCCGGGCGGCGGCCCTTCACGCCTGGAGGAACCCCGAGGTAACGAGCTCCTCCAGCAGGTCGGCGTAGTCCTGCGCACCGCGACTCTCCGGCGCGTGGCTGAAGATGTCCTTCGCCAGCGCGGGGCTCTCGGCGATGCTCACCGTCTCCGCGATCCGGGTCCGGCAAAGTTCCGCCCCGAACCGGGCGGCGAGCTGTCCGGCGATGTCGTGCGACATGCGCCTGCGCGCATCGAACCGGGTCAGCAGGTAGCGCCGCTCGACGCGCCGCTTGAGGACGTGCTCGAGCGCCCGGAGCGTGTGCTCGAGCGCGAGCGCTCCCTTCAGCGCAAGATAGTCGGTGGAGATCGGAATCAGGACTCGCTCGGAAGCGAACACGCCGGACAGCGAAAGCACTCCGAGCATCGGGCAGCAGTCGAACAGCATCGGGCGCGCGCCGTCCCAGGCGACGTCCAGCCCGAGCTTGAGCTTGTTGAGGATCTCGGGACCCTTGCCGTACAAGGTGTCGACCTTGATCAGTTCGGTGTGGGCCGGGATCAGCTCGCCGCCGAACGCGACCGGCCGGACGATCTCCTTGAGCGGCCTTCCTGTGTTGAAGTAGGCGAACAGGCTCTCCGCGCTGGAGGCGGCCGGGCTGAGGATAGCGCTCAGGTGCGACTGTGCATCGAGGTCGACCAGGAGCGGAGCGGCCCCGCGCCGCGCCAGCGCCGCACCCAGATTGAGCACGGTCGTCGTCTTGCCGACCCCGCCCTTCTGGTTGAATACCGTGAGCCGTGTTCCCATTCCAAAATCTATTATGCTAAGCTATTGGCTCTTCAGAGAAATTCATTATCGCACAGGGCCAAGCCATGACCCTCATCCTGCCGGGGCACGAGCCAAGCGCTGCACCCTCGCCCGTTCGGCGCGACCTCCGACGACGCCGAGCGCGACGTTCCTGACGATGCGGAAGGGAATTTCTCCCTTCCTCCGAAAAGCACGGAAGGCGGCACCCCCTTGCGGGTGCGTTGCCGGGGCGTTTGGCGCTTCGTGATGCGCCGTGAAAACATTGGGTGAACCATGTCTCATTTGATGAATACGTACAGCCGGATTCCCGTGGCTTTCGTCCGCGGCGAGGGTGTGTGGGTCTGGGACGAATCCGGAAAGCGCTATCTCGATGCCCTCGCGGGCATAGCGGTCAACACGCTCGGCCACGGACATTCCGGGTTGACGCGGGTCATCGCCGAGCAGGCCCGGCGCCTGATCCACGTTTCCAACCTTTACCGCATCCCCGAGCAGGAAGCGCTCGCCGACAGGCTCGCCGCGATCAGCGGCATGGACCGCGCCTTCTTCTGCAACTCCGGGTGCGAGGCGAACGAGGCGGCGATCAAGCTCGCCCGGCTCTACGGCCACCGCAAGGGGGTCGAGAAGCCCGCCATCGTCGTCATGGACAGGGCTTTTCACGGCAGGACGCTGGCGACCCTGTCCGCGACCGGAAACCGCAAGGTCCAGGCCGGGTTCGAACCGCTCGTATCCGGGTTCGTCCGCGTGCCCTTCGACGACATCGAATCGCTGCGGCAGGTCGCGGGTCACGACCGCAGCATCGTCGCCGTCCTGGTCGAGCCGATCCAGGGCGAGGGCGGCATCAACATCGCGGCGATGCAATACCTGCGGGATTTGAGGGAAATCTGCGACCGCCACGGCTGGCTCCTGATGGTCGACGAGGTGCAGTGCGGACTGGGACGCACCGGCAGCTGGTTCGTCTACCAGCACGCCGGAATCCGCCCGGACGTGGTCCTGCTCGCGAAAGGCCTCGCCTCGGGAATTCCCATCGGCGTCTGCCTTGCCGGCGGACCGGCGGCGGAGGTTTTCCAGCCGGGCACGCACGGTTCGACTTTCGGGGGGAATCCTCTCGCCTGCGCCGCCGCGCTGGCGACGCTGCAGGCGATCGAAAACGACGGCCTCATGGCGAACGCCGAGCGCATCGGCGGGATCCTGCTCGAGGGACTGCACCGCGCGCTCGACGCGCGCCCCGGGGTCGTCGAGGTGCGCGGGCGGGGCCTGATGATCGGGGTGGAGCTGGACCGGCCCTGCGGGGACCTCGTCGGGCAGGCGCTCGATGCCGGCCTGCTGATCAACGTGACCCTGGACAAGGTGATCAGGCTGCTTCCGCCGCTGGTCATGAACGAAACCGAGGCGCGCGAGGTGCTCGCCGTCCTGGTGCCGCTGATACGACAATTCCTCGAGCAACCCGTCGCGGCCGCCGCGCGCGCATGAATAAGGATCAGGGCCGGCCGCGGCATTACCTGCAGTTCAAGGACTTCTCGCGCGAGGAGTACCGGCATCTGTTCGCGCGCACGCGCTGGATCAAGGACAAGTTCAAGCGCTACCAGCGCTACTGGCCGCTGGAGGACCGCACGCTCGCGATGATCTTCGAGAAGCCCTCGACCCGCACGCGCCTTTCGTTCGAAGCCGGGATGCACCAGCTCGGCGGCGCGGCGATCTATCTCTACACGCGCGACACCCAGCTCGGACGCGGGGAGCCGGTCGAGGATGCAGGGCAGGTCATCTCGCGCATGTGCGATCTGGTCATGATCCGCACCTTCGAGCAGGACATCCTGTCGCGCTTCGCCGCCCACTCGCGCGTGCCGGTGATCAACGGCCTCACCAACGAGTACCACCCCTGCCAGGTGCTCGCCGACATCTACACCTACGTCGAGCACCGCGGGTCGATCGAGGGAAAAACGGTGGCCTGGATCGGCGACTCGAACAACGTGTGCAACACCTGGCTGCAGGCGGCGACGATCCTGGACTTCAACGTCCACGTCTCGACCCCTCCCGGCTACGAGGTCGAGCCGGAGCGCGCCGGCATCTACAACGACGACAACTACGAGAGCTTCGCCGACCCCCTGCAGGCGGCGCGCGGCGCGGATCTCGTCACCACCGACGTCTGGACCTCGATGGGCTTCGAGGCCGAGAACGAGGAGCGCAAGCGCGACTTCGAGGATTGGCAGGTGGACGCGGACATGATGCGCGCGGCACGCAAGGACGCGCTCTTCATGCATTGCCTCCCGGCGCACCGCGGCGAGGAAGTCGCCGCCGCAGTGATCGACGGCCCCCAGAGCGTCGTTTGGGACGAGGCCGAGAATCGCCTGCATACGCAGAAGGCGCTGATGGAGTTCCTGCTCCTCGGCAAAGTGAAAACGCTCAAGAAGACAAAGGCGAAAAGGTGAAGGACAGAGTGAGAAGGGTCGTGCTCGCCTATTCCGGGGGCCTCGACACCTCGGTCATCCTCAAGTGGCTCCAGGATACCTATGGCTGCGAGGTCGTCACCTTCACCGCGGACATCGGGCAGGGCGAGGAGCTCGAGCCCGCGCGCAGGAAAGCGCGAATGCTGGGCGTGAAGCGGATATTCGTCGAGGATCTGCGCGAGGAGTTCGTGCGCGATTTCGTCTTCCCGATGTTTCGCGCCAACGCGGTGTACGAGGGCGAGTACCTCCTGGGCACCTCGATCGCGCGGCCGCTCATCGCCAAGCACCTGATCGACATCGCGCGCAAGACCGGGGCCGACGCCATTTCACACGGCGCGACCGGCAAGGGCAACGACCAGGTGCGCTTCGAGCTGGGCGCCTACGCGCTCATGCCGAACGTGCGCATCATCGCGCCGTGGCGCGAATGGGATCTGCTCTCGCGCGAAAAGCTGCTCGGCTACGCGCGCAAACACGGCATTCCGGTCGAGTACGGCAGGAAGAAGGGAAAAGCGCCCTACTCGATGGACGCGAACCTGCTGCACATCTCGTACGAGGGCGGGATTCTGGAGGACCCGGCTTTCGAGCCCGAGGAATCGATGTGGCGCCTCACGGTCAGCCCCGAGAAGGCGCCGCGCCGCGCGCAGTATGTCGAACTGACCTACGAAAAGGGCGACATCGCGGGCATCGACGGCGGGCGCCTGTCACCCGCGAGGGTCCTGGCGAAGCTGAACGAGCTGGGCGGCCGCCACGGAGTCGGGCGGCTCGACCTGGTGGAAAACCGCTACGTGGGGATGAAATCTCGCGGCTGCTACGAGACGCCCGGAGGAACGATCATGCTGCGCGCGCACCGCGCGATGGAGTCGATCACCCTCGACCGCGAGGTGCTCGCGCTCAAGGACGACCTGATGCCGCGCTATGCGCGCATGATCTACAACGGCTACTGGTTCAGCCCGGAGCGCCGCCTCCTGCAGGGCCTGATCGACGCGTCGCAGAAAACGGTCAACGGCACGGTGCGCGTGAAGCTGTACAAGGGAACCGTGACGACGGTCGGCCGCGCTTCGAAAACCGATTCGCTCTTCGATCCGGCGATATCGACTTTCGAGGACGACCGCGGCGCCTACGACCAGGCGGATGCGGCGGGCTTCATCCGCCTCAACGCCCTGCGCATGAGAATCGCCGCGCGCCTGAAAGGGAAGCGCTGACCGCCGGGGCGTGTCATTCGAACTTGTTGGTGAGCGTTCCGACTCCTTCGATCACGACGCTCACCGTGTTCCCGGGGGCCATCGCGCCCACGCCCACCGAGCTGCCGCAGGCGATGACGTCGCCGGGCTCGAGGGTCGTGTCCCGGGAGATCAGGCTGACCAGCTTCGCCGGCGAGAAGATGATGTCCGAGAGCGGGTAGTTCTGGCGCTCCTGGCCGTTGAGGAAGGTTTGCACGGTGAGCCTTCCCGGGTCGACCTCGGTTTCGATCCAGGGGCCGAACGGGCCGAAAGTGTCGAAGCTCTTGGCGCGGGTCCACTGCGCGAAGACCGGGTCCTTCGCGATGAGTTCTATCGCCGTGACGTCGTTGATGCAGGTGTAGCCGAAGATGTGCCTGGCGGCGTCGCTCTCCGGCACGCCGCTCGCGCGTTTGCCGATGACGACGCCGAGCTCGCCTTCGTAGACCACCTTGCCGCCGTAGGATCTCGGCGAGCGGATGGTCTCGCCGTGCGCGAGAAAGGAGTTGCCGCCCTTGAAGGAATACAGCGGCTCCGAGGGAATCTCGTGCCCGAGCTTGGCGACGATCTCGCGAAAGTTGTCGACGAGCGCGATCATTTTGCCGGGTGTCGTCGGGGTCAGCAGCTTCGCGGCGTTCAGTGGAATCGCCTGCGAGGTCGCTTCCGCGCCTGAAAACAGGTTCCCCGAGTGGACCCGGATGGTCTCGCCCTCGATCTTGCCGATGTACTCGCGTCCCAGATGGGCAACGCGCACCCACTTTGGCATCGTCCCTCCTTTGAAGTCCGCGGCCTTTGCGCCGCAATCGGATAATATCCCAACCGCTATCCCGGCTCCGCCGCTTCAAACCGGGAACGCCCTCGCGGGAGCGACGCGTTGCGCATACGAATCTACTCCGACCTGCATCTGGAGCACCGGCCGTTCGCGCCGCCCCCCGGCGCCGCGGACCTCGTCGTGCTCGCCGGCGATATCGCGAACGGCGCCGCGGGAATCGAGTGGGCGCGCGGCACGTTCCGCGAACCCGTGATTTACCTCGCGGGCAACCACGAGTACTACGAAGGCGAGTTCGGCGCCGTGCAGGAGGCGATGCTCGCCGCGGCACGGCGTTGCTCGGTCGACCTGCTCGATTGCAGCGAGGTGGTCGCCGGCGGCGTGCGCTTTGTCGGTTGCACGCTGTGGACCGACTATTCGCTGCCGTCGCCGGCGGCGCGTCCCGCCGTGATCGAGGCCTCGCGCAAGCTGCGCCCGGATTACCGGCTGATCCGCTACGGCGAGCGCTCGTTCGCGCCGGAGGACGCGATCGCCCTGTGCTCGAAACATCGCGCCTGGCTTGGCGCGAAGCTCGCCGAACCGTTCTCCGGCGAGACCGTCGTCATCACTCACTTCGCGCCGCACCCGTACTCGATCGCCCCGGCCCGCGTCTCCCATCCGGCCAACCCCGGGTTCGTGCTCGATCTTTCGGAGATGATGGGTCGTGCGGTGCTGTGGATCCACGGGCATACCCACACGTTTTTCGACTACCGCGTGCGCGGAACGCGGGTGGTGTGCAACCCGCTCGGCTATACGGGCGAAGAGACCGGGTTCAGGCCGGAGCTGATCGTGGAGATCTGAACTCGTCCGCCGGGGGCTTCAGCCGCGCCGCCAGGTGCCGAGCGAAATCGACGCGGGAGCGCAGCCTTCGGGCAGGGAAAGCTGCGCCCGCCCCCAAACGATCGTCTTCCCGTCGTCGGACAGGCGACCTTCGATCTCAAATTCGCCGCCCAGCGCCGCGCAGCGTCCGCCGCCCTGCCCGGACTCGAGCGCGCCGCGAACCGGCAAGACGCCGACCAGCCGCCTGCCTTCCAGCCTGCCGCGAAACACCGTCCGGTTCGGCGTGTCCCGGCGGGCGCAATCGGGAGCGCGGCAGGTTTCCGTCAGCACGATCTCGACCGTGTCCTTCGACGAGCGCGCCTGGTAGCGGCTGAAGCTGTTGCGCCAGCCGCCCGACACGTCCGGCGGCCGCGACGCGCCTTCCTCTTCGTGCCTGACCTCGTCGGCGCGGCGCACGCGTTCCGCGCGCGGATCGTGGACGGGCGGGGAGTAGGCAGCCGGCGCTTTCGGCAGGGCCGGGGTCGCGGCGGGG
>JBATEB010000052.1:0-7684 GCA_049663805.1 Burkholderiales bacterium
CAGCCGGGTTCCTCGGAATGATGTACTACTTCATCCCCAAGCAGGCGGGGCGCCCGATCTATTCGTACCGCCTGTCGGTGGTGCACTTCTGGGCCCTGATCTTCACCTACATGTGGGCGGGACCGCATCACCTGCACTACACCGCGCTCCCCGACTGGACCCAGTCGCTCGGCATGGTGTTCTCGCTGATCCTGCTCGCGCCCTCCTGGGGCGGGATGATCAACGGGATCATGACGCTCTCGGGCGCCTGGCACAAGCTGCGCACCGACCCGATCCTGAAATTCCTCATCGTGTCGCTCTCCTTCTACGGCATGTCGACCTTCGAAGGGCCGATGATGTCGATCAAGACCGTCAACGCGCTCTCGCACTATACCGACTGGACCATCGGGCACGTGCACTCGGGCGCGCTCGGCTGGGTCGGGCTGGTGAGCATGGGCAGCATCTATTTCCTGATTCCGCGGCTGTTCGGCCGCGCCGAGATGGCGAGCGTGCGGCTCGTCAACCTGCATTTCTGGGTGGCCACCGTCGGCATCGTGCTCTACATCGCCGCCATGTGGATCGCGGGGGTGATGCAGGGGCTGATGTGGCGCGCGGTGAGTTCCGACGGGACGCTCACCTACACCTTCGTCGAGAGCGTGAAGGCGACCTATCCGTTCTACGCGATCCGTCTTGCCGGCGGGCTGCTCTATTTCGCCGGCATGGTGATCATGGCCTGGAACGTGTGGCTGACCGTCGCGGCCGGAAAACCCCAGGACGCGCCGATCCCCGCGGTCGCGCACGCCTGAGGAACAGGCGCCATGAGCTTCAGCCACGAAACCCTGGAGAAGAACAGCGCGCTCCTCGTCGCGCTCATCATCCTCGTCGTCGCCGTCGGCGGGCTGGTCGAGATCGTGCCGCTCTACTTCCAGAGGTCGACGACCGAGCCGGTGGCGGGGTTGAAGCCCTACCCGCCGCTCCAGCTCGTCGGCCGCGACATCTACGTGCGCGAGGGCTGCTACAACTGCCATTCGCAGATGATCCGCCCGTTCCGCGCCGAGACCGAGCGCTACGGGCACTATTCCGTGGCCGGAGAATTCGTCTACGACCGGCCGTTCCAGTGGGGCAGCAAGCGCACCGGGCCGGACCTCGCGCGCGTCGGCGCGCGCTACAGCGACGAATGGCACCGCGTCCATCTCGACAACCCGCGCGATGTCGTCCCCGAATCGAACATGCCCGCGTATCCGTGGCTGGCGAGGGCTCCCGCCGACGCGAGCGACATCGAAGCGAAGCTCAAGGTGCTGCGCTCGCTCGGGCATCCCTACAGCGATACCGACATCGCCGGCGCCCGCGAGCAACTCGCCGGCAAGACCGAGCAGGACGCGCTGATCGCCTACCTTCAGGGCCTGGGCACGGTGCTCAAGTCGAGGTGAGCGTGGACATCAATACGCTGAGAACCGTGATCACCGTGGTTTCGTTCGCCGCCTTCGTCGGCATCGTGCTCTGGGCCTGGAGCGGCGGAACCCGGCGCCGCTTCGAGGAGGCGGCGCGGCTGCCCTTCGCCGAGGACGAGGGCGCGCCGGAGGGGAGCCGGGAGAGCCGGCCATGAGCGAATTTACGAGCGGCTTCTGGGAGTTCTACATCGGCGTCATCACCGTCGTCAGCATCCTCGCCTGCGCGGTGCTGCTGAAGTCGATGGGCACGCGCCGCGTGCCCGGTGGCACTTCCGAAACGACCGGCCACACCTGGGACGAGGATCTGGGCGAATACAACAATCCGCTGCCGCGCTGGTGGATCTGGCTCTTCTACATCACCATCGTCTTCGGCCTCGCGTACCTCCTCGTGTATCCGGGGCTGGGACTCTATGGCGGCTCGCTCAGGTGGACCTCCAGCGGAGAGTACGCAGCGGAAATGAAGCAGGCGGACGCGCAATACGGCCCGCTCTACGAAAAGTACGCGTCCCAGGACCTGAAGCAGGTGGCCGCCGACCCGCAAGCGCGCGCGATCGGCCAGAAGCTCTTCCTCAACCACTGCGCGCAGTGCCACGGCTCGGACGCCGCCGGCGGCAAGGGATTCCCCAACCTCACCGACGGCGACTGGCTCTACGGGGGCGAGCCGGAGACGATCAAGGCGAGCATCATGAACGGACGCAACGGCGTCATGCCGGGGCTCGGGCCCGCCCTGGGCGAGCAGGGCGCCGGGGACGTGGCGAACTACGTGCTGTCCCTCTCGGGGCGCAAGCACGACCCGGCGCGCGCCGCGCGCGGCAAGCAGGCGTTCTCGACGATCTGCGCGGCCTGCCACGGCGCGGAGGGCAAGGGCAACCGCACGCTGGGCGCTCCGAACCTCGCCGACGACATCTGGCTCTACGGGAACACGGAGGCGCCGATCGTCGAGACGATCATGAAGGGGCGCGGCACCAACACCCTGACCCCGGGTGCGAGCGCGATGCCGGCGCACAAGGATCTCCTTGGCGAGGCCAAAGTGCATATCCTCGCGGCCTACGTATACAGCCTGTCGCTCCCGCGGCCCGCGGGAACGCGTGCCAGCCCGTAACGCATTGCGCCGCCGCCCGACGCCTGCGGCCCTCCGAGCGCGATGAACGACGGGCTCAAGAACGCCGAGCTTCTCCCGCACCCCGGCCCGGTCGAGGAATCCCTCTACGAGGTCCGCAGGAAGATCTACCCGCGCGCGGTGAGCGGCTGGTTCGCGCGCTGGCGCGTCGCCCTGGTGCTCGCGACCCAGCTGGTCTTCTTCGGAACGCCGTGGCTCGAATGGAACTCCCGCCAGGCGGTTCTGTTCGACCTCGGCGCGCGCAAGTTCTACCTCTTCGGGCTGGTGCTGTGGCCGCAGGACTTCGTCTACCTCACGCTGCTCCTGGTGATCTCGGCGCTCGCGCTGTTTCTGTTCACCGCCGTGGCCGGGCGGTTGTGGTGCGGCTACGCCTGCCCGCAGACGGTGTACACCGAGGTGTTTCTCTGGATCGAGCGCGAGATCGAGGGCGGCCGGCAGCGGCGCATCAAGCTCGACGGCAGCCCCTTGAGCACAAAGAAACTGGGCCTGAAGGCGGCCAAGCACGGTGTCTGGATCGCGCTCTCGCTGTGGACCGGTTTCACCTTCGTCGGCTACTTCACGCCCATCCGCGAGCTCGCGCTCGAAGCGGCGACGCTGGGCCTGGGGCCATGGGAAACCTTCTGGATCCTGTTCTACGGCTTCGCCACCTACGGCAACGCCGGCTGGATGCGCGAGCAGGTGTGCCTGTACATGTGCCCCTACGCGCGCTTCCAGAGCGCGATGTTCGATTCCGACACGATGATCATCACCTACGATCGCGCCCGCGGCGAGCCGCGCGGCGGGCGCGCCCGCTCGACCGACCCGAAGGCGGCCGGGTTGGGCGACTGCGTCGACTGCGGCATCTGCGTCCAGGCGTGCCCGACCGGAATCGACATCCGGGAGGGCCTGCAATACGAGTGCATCGGCTGCGCCGCCTGCATCGACGGTTGCGATCAGGTGATGGAGAAGATGGGCTACCGGCCGGGGCTGATCCGCTATTCGACCGAGAACGCGCTGCACGGCGGCTGGACCTTCAGGACGATGCTGCGGCGCGCGTTCCGGCCGCGGGTTCTGGTCTATACCGCGGTCCTCGCGGCGGTCACCCTGGGCGCGGCGGCGTCGCTTGCGCTGCGCGTGCCGCTCAAGGTCGACGTGATCCGCGACCGGGGAAGCCTGTCGCGTGAGGCCGCAGGGGGAACGATAGAGAACGTCTACCGCCTGCACATCATGAACACCGAAGAGACCCCGCACCGCTACCGCATCAGCGTTTCCGGAATTCCCACGCTCGCGCTCGCGGGAGAGGACGTGATCGACGTTCCCGCGGCCGCGGTCCGCATGGTCCCGGTCAGATTGCGGATCGACGCGGACGAGGGACGCCCGGGATCGCGCCGCATCGAATTCGAAGTCGAGGCGCTCGAGGCGGGGCATATCAGGGCGCGCGAGCGCTCCACCTTCGTGGTGCGATAGGACTCCCGTGCATCCCGCGCCTGCGAAACCTCCTCGGTCGCGCCCCTGGTACCGCGAGCCCTGGCCATGGATCCTGATGGCGGGGCCGGCCGCCGCGATCGTCGCCGGAATCTTCACCCTGGTGCTCGCGTTCCGCACCGAGGACGGGCTCGTGGCCGACGACTACTACAAGCAGGGGCTCGCGATCAACCGGGAGCTGCGCCGGGACGAGCGGGCGAGCGAACTGGGTCTCACGGCGCTCGTGAGTTTTGCGAACGCGCGAGTGCGGGTCGCCCTCCAGGGGCAGGCGCCGCCGGAGCTGCGGCTGCGGCTGGTCCATCCCGTTCGCGCCGGCAAGGATCAGTTCGTCGTCCTGCGTCCGGTGGTGCCGGGCGAGTACGAAGGAAGCGTCGCGTCTTCCGGCGGCGAAAACCGGCGGCTGGTGCTCGAGGACACCTCGGCGACCTGGCGCCTCACCGGAAACTGGAACGGACGGGACCAGACGGCGAGCCTCGCCGCCGCGCGATAGGAGGGCAAGCCATGCAGCGAACGATCTGGATTCTGTGGCCTTCGTTTCTCGTCGCGGCCGTCGCGGAGATGGTTTTCTTCGCGGTGTTCGATCCGGGAGAACTCACGCTGTTCGGGCGTTCGCTCGAGCTTTCCCGCACCGCGGTCTATTCGATCGGTTTTTTTCTTTTCTGGGCGTTCGCCGCGGCCTCGAGCGGACTGTCCTTGTATCTGGAGCGCGGCGGGGAAGGCGGGCGCCGACCGGGTACGTAACTCAAGAGGCGGTCATGCATCGCCGATCTCGGGGACTTGGGCCGGGGTGTCGGGTAGACTGCGATACCTGGGCCGGGGGGGCGGCAACTCGCCTCAAGCCAACGACGCCCGGAATAACGACATGAAGGTCATCGCATGGGAATGCTGGAAAACAAGAGATTTCTGATTACCGGGCTGTTGAGCAATCGCTCGATTGCCTATGGCGTCGCAAGGGCCATGCGCCGCGAGGGGGCGGAGCTGGCGTTCTCGTACCAGGGCGAGGGCGTGCGCGAGCGGGTGGAAAGACTGGCGACGGAATTCGGCGCGAACCGGATCTTTCCCTGCGATGTCGCCAGCGACGAGGAAATTGCCGCCCTGTTCGCACGCCTCGGGCAGACCTGGGACGGGCTCGACGGCATCGTTCACGCGATCGCCTACGTGCCGCGCGAGGCGCTCGCCGGCGACTTTCACGAGACCGTCTCGCGTGAAAACTTCCGCATCGCCCACGATATCAGTTCCTACAGCCTCGCGGCGCTGGTCAAGGGCGGGCTGCCGCTGATGCGGGGGCGCAAGGCGGCCGTGGTCGCGATGACCTATCTCGGCGCGGTGCGGGCCGTGCCGAACTACAACGTGATGGGGCTCGCCAAGGCGAGCCTCGAAGCGTGCGTGCGCTATCTGGCATTCAGCCTCGGCCCGGAGGGCATCCGCGTCAACGGCATTTCCGCCGGGCCGATCAAGACGCTGGCCGCAGCCGGCGTCGGCGACTTCAACAAGTTGCTCGGTCATGTCGAAAAGAACTCGCCGCTGCGGCGCAATGTCACCACCGAGGAGGTCGGCAACACCGCGGCGTTTCTTTGCAGCGATCTCGCCAGCGGCATCAACGGTGAAATCACCTATGTCGACGGCGGCTTCAGCATTTCGGGCCTCGCCCGGGATTCCTGAGGACCGGCGATGTCGGGCGGGGAGTCAGGCGGCAATCCGGTATTGCGCATCAAGGGGAAATCGCTGCTGCCGATCGTGCAGGGCGGCATGGGCGTGGGCATCTCGGCGCATCGGCTTTCGGGGCACGTTGCCCGCGCGGGGGCGGTCGGCACGCTGTCGAGCGTGGATCTGCGGCGCCATCATCCCGACCTGATGGCGCAAACGGCAAAGAGCCGCGACAAGGAGCTCATCAATCGGGTCAACCTGCTCGCCCTCGACCGCGAGCTGCGCGCGGCGCTGGAGATCGCCGGCGGAAACGGCCTGATCGCGGTGAACGTCATGCGGGCGATCTCGGAATACGCCCCCAGCGTGCGCCAATCCTGCGAATCGGGCGCCGGGGCGATCGTGGTCGGCGCGGGCCTGCCGCTCGATCTGCCGGACCTGACGGCCGCGTATCCGGATGTCGCGTTGATCCCGATTCTTTCCGACTCGCGCGGCATCGCCATCCTGCTCAAGAAATGGCTGCGCAAGTCGCGCCTGCCCGACGCCGTCGTCATCGAGCACCCGCTTTATGCGGGGGGTCACCTGGGCGCGGCCAAGATCGCCGACCTGAACGACCCGCGCTTCGATTTTCCGCGCGTGCTCGAAGAAACCTTCGCGGTGTTCAGGGAACTGGGAATCGAACGCGAGCGGGTGCCCCTCATTCCCGCCGGCGGCATCGCCTCGCCCGCGCAGGTGCGCGAACTGTTCGCGCTGGGCGCGAGCGCCGTGCAGGTCGGCACGCCCTTCGCCGTCACCGAGGAGTCCGACGCGCATCCCAATTTCAAGCGTGTCCTGGCCGAGGCCGGGCCCGAGGATATCGTCACCTTCATGAGCGCCGCCGGGCTGCCGGCGCGCGCGGTCAAGACCCCGTGGCTGGAGCAATACCTGGCCAAGCTGCCGGCGCTGCAGCGCCGCGCCAACCCCCGCACCGAGTGCACGCTGGCGTTCGACTGTCTGGAGCAATGCGGGCTGCGCGACGGCATCGAGCGCTTCGGCCAGTTCTGCATCGACCATCACCTGGCGGCGGCGCTCACCGGAGACGTGAAGCGCGGGCTGTTTTTTCGCGGGGCCGGGCCGCTGCCGTTCGGCAGGGAGATTCGTCCGGTCGGCGACCTGATCGAGTACCTGCTGAACGATACCCGCCGAGGTAGCGAAGCGGCTTGAACTCAGCCGGTTGCGGACTTGCGGGCGACCGACAACGCGGGCGGATGTGCCAGCGTCTGGTAGACCACGCAGTACCGCTCGGTCAGGCGCAGGAGAGTGGCAAGCTGCTCTTCCGGGGCGTCGGTGTCGAGCGTGACCTGCAGCCGGATGTTCTGGAACCCCACGGGAACTTCCTTCGACACGCCCAGAGTTCCACGGAAATCCAGATCGCCTTCCGCCTCGATCGAGGCATCCCGCAACTCGATGCCGAGTGCCGTGGCGACGGCGTTCAGAGTCACCCCGGCGCAGGCCGCCAGGGCTTCCAGAAGCATGTCGCCCGAGCACGCGCTCTGGCCGCTCCCGCCCGTGGCGGGATGCAGCCCGGCAACGACGAGCGCCTTGCCGGTCTCGATCTTGCAGCGGACACCTTCACCGAGACGCCCTCGTGCGCGCAGGGTGATGAGCGCGGCGTCCGGCGCCTCGCGGTAACGCTCCTTCAGAGGAGTCTGGATGGACCGCAACTCTTCCGCTTTCATGATCAACTCTCCTCTTTTCCGATTCGCCTCACTTCGCGGGCCGCTTCCTCGCCAACCGCTCCTTGAGGTCGGCGAAGGGAGCGTAGGTCGACACGCGACCGGCGGAGGGGCTGCTGCCTGCCCCTGCGGCCGCTTCCAGCCGCCGCTGGTGCTCGTTGTCGTGGCAGTACACGCACAGCAGCTCCCAGTTGCTGCCGTCGCTCGGGTTGTTGTCGTGATTGTGATCGCGGTGGTGGACGGTCAGCTCGCGCACGTTGGCGCGCGTGAACTCGCGGGCGCAGCGCCCGCAGATCCAGGGGTAGATCTTC
>JBATEB010000053.1:0-8977 GCA_049663805.1 Burkholderiales bacterium
GAGCAGACCTGGGCGCAAGGTCAGCAGATGACCCGCGAGGTTGCCGCTGTCCACCGTCGAAACGTAGGCAGGATGCAGCGGTTTCAGCGATAGCGTGTCGTACCAGTTGTAGAAGTGGCCGCGGTGCCGTTGCATGGATTGCATCGTGCGCAGTGCGCTCGCCGTGCGCTCGATGAGCTGTCCGGCGGGAATGTAACCGAAGTCGTACGCGGACAGATTCGCGAGCAGCGCCAGCCCCATGTTGGTCGGCGACGTGCGGTGCGCCACCGCGGGACCGCGATACTCCTGATAGTTATCCGGCGGCAGCCAATGATCATCCGGGCCGACGAAGGTCTCGAAGAACGCCCAGGTCTTGCGCGAATTCTTCCTGAGAAAGACGAGCTGGTCGACCGTCAGCCGCGCTTCGCGGCGCTCGAGCGGCCGGCTGATCCACCAGGCGATCGCGGGCGAGGCGATCCACAGGAGCAGGATCGGCCCCGCCGCCGCCAGCGCCGCCGGCGCGGACGCCGCCAGACAGCCCGCCGAGGCGACGGAGATGACGGGGGCGCTCCACATCGACCGGTAGCAGGCGGAGAGGCTTCCGCGATCGTCGCGGTCGGCGCCGCCCGAGCCGCCCGATGGGGCCCACTCCAGGAGATGTTTTCGCGTCACCAGGACCCGCCAATGGGTGCGCACGATCGCGTCCAGGCTGAAACAGGCCTCGTAGGGCAGAGTGGCGAGCGCAAGCGCCGCCTGCGCAAAGTGCCTGCCCGCCGAGCGCAGCTCCACGGCGCAATGCTGCCCGAGCAACGCGTCATCGGGCTTGCGCAACAGGTCGATCATCGAGGCGATCAGCGGCGGAATCAGGACGATGCCGATCACCGCCAGGGTCCAGAACCACGCGGGCGACAGGACGGTCCAGCCGAGCAGCAACAGGAGCGTCGAGGCCGCGGGGACCAGGCTGCGCCGCAGGTTGTCGAGGATTTTCCATTGGGACAGCGCCGAAAGCGGATTTTCCCGGCGGCCGGGTTCGGAATCCGCGCGCCTGCCGGGCAGGCGCGACAGCAGCCACGATGCGATCTGCCAATCCCCGCGTATCCAGCGCTGCCTGCGACTCACGTCCGCGCCGTAGCGGGACGGATAGTCCTCGTACAACTGCACGTCGCTCAGCAGCCCCGACCGCGCATAGCAGCCCTCCAGCAGATCGTGGCTGAGTATCCGGTTCTCGGGGAAGCGTCCCTTGAGCGACCGATCGAACGCATCGACGTCGTAGATTCCCTTGCCGATGAACGAGCCCTCGCCGAACAGGTCCTGGTAGACGTCGGAGACGACGCGCGTATACGGATCGATGCCGGCCTCGCTTCCGAACAATCGCGCATAGCGCGACCGGTTCGCGCCCGGCAGGCTCACCGCCATGAGCGGCTGCAGGATGCCGTGGCCCTCGGTCACCCGTCCCCGCTCCTCGTCGAAGTGCGCGCGATTCAGGGGATGCGCCATCGCGCCCACGAGCTGGCGCGCCGAATCGCGCGGCAGCTGCGTATCCGTATCCAGGGTGATGACATACTTGACGCCGGACAGCGCATCGGTCGCGCCGACGATCAGCGAGAAACACTCCCGCCCGCCGCCGCGCAGCAGCGAATTCAGTTCCACCAGCTTTCCGCGCTTGCGCTCGTAACCCATCCACCGCCGCTCCCGGGGATTCCAGCGGCGCGGTCGATGGAAAAGGAAGAAAGTGTCGCCTCGAGCGCCGCTTCCGGCAGTCCGGTATTTTTCGTTCAGCTCCTCGATCCGCTTCCCCGCCAGCTGCAGCAGCGGCCCGTCCTCCGGCAGGGTTTCCTCGCGCGCGTCCGGAAAATCGGTCAGCAGACCGAAGTGCAGGTGCTCGTCCCGGTTCGCCAGGAACCGGACTTCGAGCGCCTCGCTCAGCGTCTCGATGTCCTGAGCGCCGGCGAGCAGGGTCGGGACCACGACCAGCGTGCGGCACTCCGGCGGAATTCCCCCGGAAAAGTCCAGGCGCGGCAGCGGCCGGGGCGCCGCCAGCATGGTCGCCGCCCGGTTGACCAGCGCGATGGCGAGATGGCTCGCGCACAGGACCGCGAGGATCGCCGTCAGCGCGAGCATCCATCCGGCCAGCCCGTCGGCGTGCGCCGCGGCGAGCAGGCTCCCGGCAAAGGTCAGCGTCAACAGCGCGACCGCGCTCAGATAGAGAAGCAGGGGATAGCGGCGCCCGGTCCGCTTCGCGGCTTCGCCGATCGACCAGCGCACCACCGCCGCCCGCTCGAGCCGCGGCAGACCCTTGCCAATCAGGTAATAGCCCACATGCGAGGCGCGGCCGGCATCGGGGCCGCCTCGAGGCCCGGCTCCGGCCGGCGTGCCGGCCGCGCCTTCGCCCGCCAGCTGAACGGCCTTGCGCGCGACCTCGCCCTCGGACAGGCGGCTCGCTCTCGCTATCCGCTCCACCACGTGGCGGTAGCGATCGCGGGTGGCGAAATCCATGCCGGCGTAGACCCGCGCGGGATCCTCGCGCAGCTCGTGCTCGACGCCGCTCATGGTCTCGACGAACTCGCGCCAGTCGATCGCTCCGAGAAAGCGCAGGCTGCCGATGCTGTTGCTGATGGAGACCTGGTCGGCGGCCTGCTTCTGGGTTTCCGACTGCACCAGCTGCTCGATCGTCAGGCCCGACTCGGAGAGTCGCTGCTCGATCCAGGTCAGCGGCAGCGCCAGGGCGGAGCTCTGACCCTGGAGGCGTCGCGCAAGCTCAGCGACAAACGAGCTGGCCATCGGCGGATTCGACCGCGCCATGTCCGCCACCACCAGGATCAGGCTCTTCGGGTCCAGCTCCGCGACCTCCATCATCCGGTCCGCCCAGGCGTCGGCGCCGTCCCGGTCCATGGTGTTGGCCGCCACCCGCGCTCCGACGCGGCGCAGATTCTCGATCAGCGCCAGGCGCAGCATGATGGGAATCGCCCACAACTCGCCCAGCGTGAGCGCGGTGATCTTCTGGTAGGCCGCCGCGAAGCGGGTGAGACTTTCCGGGTCCACGCGTCCGTCGCCGTGCGAGATCGCCTCCAGCGCGATGTCGTACACGCGCGGCTGTCCGGCCGACGGACCGTAAGCCAGGCGCGGCAGCTCCCTGCTGTAACCCTTCGGCAAATGCCGCTTGGCCGTGCGTATCTGTTCCTCGATCAGGTAGAAGTTATCGAGCAGCCATTCGCCCGCCGGCGCGATCCGGCGGTTGGCCTTGGCCGCCGCCGTCAGCCGGCGGCAGGCTTCCAGCAGGACGCTTTCGTTCTCGGCCAGCCGCGCAAGCAGACGGTCCGGCCCGCGCCGCGGGCTCAACCGGTGCGACCTCCCCAGGGTCCCGGCGTGCTGTTCCATCTGGTCGGCGCTGAACAGTTGCGCCCGCAGCGGCGGTTCGTCGCCCCGGTACTGACGCGCAGCGCCTTTGGCGCGCAACCACGCCGCCGGACGGCGCAGCAGGTCGCGAATGCCGTCACTGCTCCATTTCACTTCAGGTTTCTCCGCCGTGCATTTGCGACGCCTTCATCCGGGGGAGGTGACGGCAATCGATCGTTCCGCCTCAACCCCGGACGGCCCGGGCCTCGCCTTGATTCCGCCGGTACCTTCACCCGCATTGTCGCGCGAAGCGCCCGCTGTGCAAATGTTGACATGATTGGTTCGATTCTTACGTACGCCAGCGCACAAACAAGGCTCCTCCGGAGGGCGAGAATGGTGTGAACGACCGGCGCCGCCGGCGGCGTCATCGGCAACCCTGTCGGCAAAGACCAGAACCAACCCGAATAGGGAGGGCGGTGCGCCGCGAGCCGGTTCGAGGAAGCTTTTCGCGACGATCGATCCGGAGAATCGCCCGAACCCGGCGGGTTCGAACGCCCTCGACAAGACACCCCCGTACGTTCCCGCGTGAATCGTCCGCGCGCTCGCGTCCAGCGCCGGGCGCGACGGCGGGACGCGGTACGCGGATGCGGCTGACAAGGAGATTCAGGATGCAACTCGGCATGATCGGATTGGGGCGCATGGGCGCGAGCCTGGTGCGGCGCCTGACGAAGGACGGCCACAAGTGCGTCGTCTACGACGTGAGCCGCGCCGCAGTGAAGAGAATCGCGGGCCGCGGCGTTCGGGGTTGCGCCTCGATCGACGAGCTGGTCGCGAAGCTCGCCAGGCCGCGCGCGGTCTGGGTGATGGTTCCCGCCGGCGCGGCCGGCAGGACTGTCGAGGAACTGGCCTTGCGCATGGATGGCGGCGACATCATCATCGACGGCGGCAACAGCTACTACCGGGACGATATCCTGAGAGCCGAGGCGCTCAAGCCGAGAGGCATTCATTACGTCGATTGCGGCACCAGCGGCGGGGTGTTCGGACTGCAGCGCGGCTTCTGCCTGATGATCGGCGGAGAGGACCCGGTCGTCAGGCGCCTGGAACCGATTTTCAGGAGCATCGCGCCCGGGGTCAGGGCGGCGCCGCGCACCCCGGGCAGGAAGGGCACGCCCGATCCCGCCGAACAGGGCTATCTGCATTGCGGCCCGGCCGGCGCGGGCCACTTCGTGAAGATGGTCCACAACGGCATCGAGTACGGCCTCATGGCGGCCTACGCCGAAGGGCTGAACCTCCTGCGCAATGCCGACGCCGGCAAGCGCTCGCGCGCTACCGATGCCGAAACGGCGCCGCTGCGCAATCCGGAGCATTACCAGTACGACCTGGACCTGCCCGGGATCGCGGAACTCTGGCGCCGGGGCAGCGTGATCGGCTCGTGGCTGCTGGATCTCACCGCGGCCTCGCTCCTGGGCGCCCCGGGCCTGAAGGACTACGCCGGACGCGTGTCGGATTCGGGCGAAGGCCGGTGGACGATCGAGGCCGCGGTCGACCTCGCCGTCCCGGTTCCCGTTCTCGGCGCCGCGCTCCACGAACGCTTCAGCTCGCAAGGGGGTGCGGACTTCGCCAACCGGGTGCTGTCCGCGATGCGCAAGCGGTTCGGCGGCCACGACGAAAAGAAGAAGACGAGAAGGAAAGGACGAAGCTGAGATGAACAGGACCACCGGCGCTGCGCCTCGCTCCGACGCCCTGGTGCTGTTCGGCGTCACGGGCGATCTCGCGCACAAGAAGATCTTTCCGGCCCTCTATGCGATGGCGAAGCGCGGCGCGCTCGAGGTCCCGGTGTTCGGCGTCGCCTCCTCGAAGTGGAGCGTGGCGCAGCTTTGCGAACGGGCGACGGACAGCGTCAGAAAATCCGGCAGGATCGATGACCGGCGCGCCCTCCGCCATCTACTCTCCGTGCTCGTGTTTGTCAGCGGAGACTACAACGATCCGGGCACCTTCAAGGCGCTCAAGCGGGCGCTGGGCGATGCCCGGCGCCCGGCGCACTACCTCGCCATCCCGCCCGCGCTCTTCGCCACGGTCATCAGGGGGCTCGGCGCCGCCGGCCTGGCCGACCAGGCGCGCGTCATCGTCGAAAAACCGTTCGGACGCGACCTGGCCTCCGCGCGCGAGCTCAATCGCGTTGCGCGCGAGGTTTTTCCGGAAGACTCGATCTTCCGCATCGATCACTTCCTCGCGAAGGAGGCGATCATGAATATCCTGTATTTCCGCTTCGCCAATTCGTTCCTGGAGCCGATCTGGAACCGCAACTACGTCGCCAGCGTCCAGATCACCCTGTCCGAGGATTTCGGTGTCGAGGGCCGGGGCGTGTTCTACGAAACCGCCGGTTGCCTGCGCGACGTCATCCAGAACCATCTCTTCCAGGTCGTCGCCCTGCTCGCCATGGAGCCGCCGGCCTACCGGGGCTTCGGCGCCCTGCACGGCGAGACGACCGATGTGTTCCAGGCGATGCGCCCCCTGAAGTCCGGCGACCTGGTGCGCGGCCAGTATGCCGGCTACCGCAAGGAGAAGGGCGTGGCGAAGCGTTCCGACGTCGAGACTTTCTGCGCGCTGCGGCTGTTCATCGATTCGTGGCGCTGGGAAGGAGTGCCGTGGTACCTGCGTTCGGGCAAATGTCTGGCCGAGACGGCAGCCGAGGTCGTCGTCCAGCTGAGGCCGCCGCCGCAGCGGCTGTTCGCCGACTCGGCGCCGCCGGCCGGGCGGGCGAATTATCTGCGCTTCCGGCTGTCCCCGAACTCCGCCGTGGCCCTCGCCGCCCGCGTCAAGCGCGCGGGAAAGGAGTTCGTCGGCGACCAGCGCGAGCTCTACCTGATCGATGAACGGCCGGGAGAGGAAGCGCCTTACGAGCGGCTCCTGGGCGACGCCATGGCCGGCAATGGAGCGCTCTTCACCCGCGAGGACGCGGTCGAGGCCGCGTGGGCGGTGGTCGATCCGGTCCTCACGAAGCATCGCCGGGCTACGCCGTACAGGCGCGGCAGTTGGGGGCCCGGGGAAGCGGACGCGCTCATCGCAGCCGACGGCTGCTGGCATAACCCCAGGCTTGCCGATGCCGCTTCCGATTGAAGACTATGCGCTGATCGGCGACTGCCATGCCGCGGCCCTGGTCGGCCGCGACGGCTCCGTCGACTGGCTCTGCTTTCCCCGATTCGATTCGGGGGCATGCTTGGCTGCGCTGCTGGGCGGGCCCGGGCACGGGCGCTGGCTGATCGCGCCGGCCGCGGAGGTGCGCGGCACCCGCCGCAAGTACCGCGACGGCAGCATCATGAAGCGGCGGATGGGGACCGGCGACGTCGTGTTCCAGCCGGACATTACGCGCTCGACCCGCATAATGTCCCGACTTATCCCCCGGCCGACCTGTCGATCGAGCGCATCGGCGATCTCCCCGGTTGCGGTTTTGCCCGGGCCTGCCGGGATCGTCGATAATAAACAGGAGACGAAATGAACCCCACACGGCAGCTTCACGACCTGGGCCAAAGCCTCTGGCTCGACAACATCACGCGCGCGCTGCTGACGAGCGGCACGCTCGGCCGCTATATCGAAGAGTTTGCGGTGACGGGCCTCACCTCCAATCCCTCGATTTTCGATCAGGCGATCAGGAGCGCCGGGGCTTACGACGATGCCATTCGCAGGAAAGCCGATGAGGGCAAGTCGGGCGAGGCCTTGTTCTTCGAGCTGGCCCTGGAGGACCTGACCCAGGCCGCCGATCTGTTCCGCCCGGTCCACGACGCCACCGGCGGCGTCGACGGCTGGGTGTCGCTGGAGGTATCTCCCCTGCTCGCGGAGGACACCGCCGGCACCGTCGAGGCGGCCGCGCGGCTGCATGCGCGCGCGCAACGCCCCAATCTATTCATCAAGATACCGGGCACCCGCGCGGGCAACCCTGCGATCGAGGAAAGCGTATTCGCCGGGGTGCCGATCAATGTCACGCTGCTGTTTTCGCGCGGGCACTACATCGCGTCGGCGCAAGCGTACATGCGCGGCATCGAGCGGCGCATCGCCGCGGGCCTCGACCCGAAGGTCGATTCCGTGGCATCGATTTTCGTCAGCCGTTGGGACGTGGCGATCAAGGACAGAGTTTCAGCGCGGCTCCGCAACCGCCTCGGCATCGCCATCGCCATGCGCACGTACAAGGCCTATCGCGATCTGCTGGCATCGAAGCGCTGGCAGGAGCTCGCGGCTTCCGGCGCGCGCCCGCAGCGCCTGCTGTGGGCCAGCACCGGCACCAAGGATCCGGCGGCTTCGGACACCCTTTACCTCGAGGCGCTCGCGGCCCCGGATACGATCAACACCATACCCGAGAAGACGCTGCTCGCCTTTGCCGGGCACGGCACGGCGGGAAGCGTCCTGCCGGTCGACGGGGGCGATGCCGAAGCCGTGCTCGCGCAGTTCACCCGCGAGGGCATCGACGATGAAGCCCTTGCCGCCGACCTCCAGCGCGAAGGCACCGAAGCCTTCGCCAGATCGTGGAGCGATCTGATGTCCCGGATCGCCTCGAAGAGCAAGGTGCCGGCGAAGGCCGATCAAACATGAGTCGCCCGACTCTGACCGCCCGTTCGGGGGGACAGGCGCAGCTGCCGACGGAGCGCCCGGCGTGGAAGGCTCTCGAAGTCCATTGCGCGACGATCCGCAACCTGCATCTGCGGCAGCTGTTCGCCGACGATCCCCGGCGTGGCGAGCGCCTGACCGCCGAAGCCGCCGGAATTTACCTCGATTACTCGAAAAACCGCGTCACGGACGAGACGCTGCGACTGCTCCTCGCTCTTGCCGGCGAATGCGGCCTGCGTGAGCGCATCGACGCGATGTTCCGCGGCGAGCGGATCAACCTGACGGAAAAGCGCGCCGTCCTTCACACAGCCCTGCGCGCGCCCGAGACCGAGCGGATCGAGGTCGACGGCGTCGATGTCGTCCCCGAGGTGCAAGCCGTTCTCAAGCGCATGGCTACGTTCTCCGGCCAGGTCCGCAACGGTCAGTGGCTGGGGCACACGGGAATGCGCATCCGCAACGTCATCAGCATCGGCATCGGCGGCTCGGACCTGGGCCCGGTGATGGCGTACGAAGCCTTGCGCCACTACAGCCGGCGCGACATGACGTTCCGCTTCGTCTCGAACGTGGACGGCACCGATCTTGCGGAAGCCACGCACGATCTCGACCCGGAAGAGACCCTGTTCATCGTCTGCTCCAAGACGTTCACGACGCTGGAGACCCTGACCAACGCCCACAGCGCCCGCGCCTGGAGCTTGCGCAAGCTCGGCGACGAGCGCGCGGTGCGCCGGCATTTCGTCGCCGTCTCGACCAACGCCGAGGGCGTGGCCGGGTTCGGCATCGATACCGCGAACATGTTCGGCTTCTGGGATTGGGTCGGCGGGCGCTACTCGATGGACTCGGCGATCGGCCTCTCGACCATGATCGCCATCGGACCGGAGAACTTCCGTTCGATGCTCGCCGGCTTTCACGCGATGGACCGGCACTTCCGCAGCACCCCGTTCGAGCAGAACCTGCCGGTACTCATGGGGATGCTGGCAGTATGGAACTGCAACTTCCTCGATGCGCAGACGGTCGCGGTGCTGCCTTACGAGCAGTATCTCAAACGCTTTCCCGCCTACCT
>JBATEB010000054.1:0-4523 GCA_049663805.1 Burkholderiales bacterium
GAAGATCGCTGCCCAGATGACCAGGGATCTGCGCGAATCGGAGGAGCGCTTCCGCCTCATCACGGAGAATGCCTCGGACCTGATCGGGCTGCTCGACCGGGAGGGGCGGCGGGTCTACGTCAACCGCGCCTACGAGCGGCTCTTCGGGGATCGAAGCGCGATGGTGGGCAAGGACGCGTTCATGCATGTCCATCCGGAAGACCGGGATCGGCTGAGGGGAGACGTGCTCGCTACGGTGCGCGAGGGCAAGGAAAGCAGTTCCGAATTCCGGTTTCTCCTTCCGAACGGCGAAGTGCGCTATATCGAAAGTCATCGCAGTCCGGTGCGTGATTCCAGCGGCAATGTCGCCCACGTCGTGGTGGTCTCCCGCGACGTCACCGAACGCCGGCAGAATGACGAAGCCCTGCGGCTTCGCGAAATGCAACTGGAGGAAGCCCAGGCCATCGCCAACCTCGGCATCTGGGTGCGGGACGTACGCAGCAACCAGAGCACATGGTCGGAGCACCTGTACAAGATATTCGGCCTCTCGCGTGACAAAGTTCGTCCGAGTCGGGAGGCTTTCCTCAGTTACGTTCACCCCGAGGACCGGGATCGCGTCGCGGAATCGGCGGATGCCACGCGGGACGGCGGACCGACGATGTTCGAGACCCGATTCCGGATCGTGCGAACGGACGGCTCGGTGCGTCCTCTCGAGTCCCGGGTCTACGTGAATCGGGACGAATCCGGTCGTGCGGTACGCGTTGTCGGCGTCTGCCAGGATGTCACCGAGAAGCTGCGCACCGAGGAGCGTGCAAAGGCAAGCGAAGAGCGCTTCCGCATGATGGTCGAGAACGTGCGCGACTACGCGATCTACATGCTCGACTCCAAGGGCCATGTCATCAGCTGGAACCTCGGGGCCGAGCGCATCAACGGGTACAAGGCCGACGAGGTCATCGGCGAGCATTACTCCCGCTTCTTTCTTCCGGAGCAGGCCGCTCGAGGCGATCCGGGGATGCAGCTCGAGTTCGCGTCGATCCAGGGACGCTACGAAAGCGAGGGCTGGCGTGTGCGCAAGGACGGGTCGCACCTCTGGGCGCACATCATCGTCACCCCGCTCCTGGACGAAGCCGGCAATCGCAGGGGTTACTCCGAAATCACCCACGACATCACCGAGCGCAAGCGCGTCGAGGAGGACCTCTACAGTTACGCGGACCGCCTGAGGGCGACGTCCCGCCGCCTGGTCGAGGTCCAGGAGGCCGAGCGCCGGCTGCTCGCCGGCGAACTGCACGATCGGGTCGGGCAAAATCTGACCGCGCTCGGGCTGAACCTGAGCATCATCGCCGGCGGTCTGCCCGCGGAGGACTACCCGGAGCTCGCGGCGCGCCTGGAGGATTCCAGCGCGCTGGTCGCGGGCACCGTCGATGCGATGCGCAACATCATGGCGGAGCTGAGACCCAATGCGCTCGACGACTACGGCCTGGCGGCGGCGTTGCGCTCCCTCGCCGCGGGATTTTCCAGGCGAACGGGGATTCAGGTCACTTTCGACGGGGATGCCCCGGAGGGGGCCATGCCGAAGCCGGTCGACCTCGCCATGTTCCGCATCGCGCAGGAGGCGCTCAACAACGTCGTCAAGCATGCCGGCGCGAGCCGGGTGGAAATCGCGTTCAAGCGCCTGAACGGTCGGGCGGCGCTCTCGGTCTCCGACGATGGCGTCGGTTTCGATCCGAAGCGCGCCGGATCCGCACCGGCCGGCTGGGGACTGCTGATCATGCGCGAGCGGGCGGAGGCCGTCGGCGCCGAGTTTTCGCTCAAAGCCAACCCCGACGCGGGGGTCGAGGTTCTCGTGGAATATCGCCTGGGGAATGTCTGAAGTAGCAGGAGGAGGGAGGGGCATGACATGAAGGTGAGAGTATTGCTCGCGGACGATCACGCGGTGGTGAGGGACGGCCTGCGCGCCCTCCTCGAGGGCGCGCAGGACCTTCAGGTCGTCGGCGTCGCCGGGAACGGCCGCGACGCAGTGGCCGAAGCGCAGCGCCTGCGTCCGGACATCGTGATCATGGATATCGCCATGCCGGAGCTCGACGGGGTCGAGGCGACCCGTCGCATCGTCGACAAGTGCCCCGAGACGCGCGTATTGATTCTCTCCATGTACCTGAGCGCGGAGCATATCCACCGCGCGCTGCAGGCGGGTGCCCAGGGCTACGTGTTGAAGGAGTCCGCGGGTGACGAAGTGATCGAGGCGATCCGCGCGGTGCGCGCCGGCAAGCGCTACCTGAGTCATCGCATCACCGAAACGGTGATCGACGACTATCTTCGCGACGGCGCGAACGTGAGCCCGGTCGACAGCCTGAGCCTGCGCGAGCGGGACGTGTTGCAGCTGGTCGTCGAGGGCCAGACCAACGCCGCGATCGCGCAGGCCATGTCCCTGTCGCCCAAGACCATCGAAACCTATCGGACCCGCATCATGCGCAAGCTCAAGGTTCACGACACGGTCGAGCTCGTCAAGTTCGCGATGCGGCACGGATTAATTACTTGATTTTTTGCGACTATCATGGTTTCCTGACAAGATGTGTCGGGTTTTCCCGATAGACTCCGGCACGCTGTCTGCTTAGCCTGAATTCGTTAATCGTGACGATCGGTCAGGGGGATGGTCCAAACTGATTTTTCAGGCACTTGTCCGTTCCTGGCGAGAGGCGCGCGCCGGTGGGGGGCGCTCGTTCGGGGGGCGCTGCTTGGGATGCTCGCCCCGGCGGCCTTCGCGGCGGGACCGGCGCGGACGCCCGACCTCGCGGACCTCAGCATAGAAGAACTGAGCAGGATCGAAATCACCTCCGTCGCGAGGCGCGCCGAGCCGCTGTCGGAAGCGCCTGCAGCGATCTTCGTGATCACCGGCGAGGACATCCGCCGCTCCGGCGCAACCCGCCTTGCGGAGGCCCTGAGACTCGCGCCCAACCTCGAGGTGGCGCGCGTGAGCGCGAGCTCCTACGCCATCAGCGCGCGCGGCTTCAACAACACGGTCGCGAACAAGCTGCTGGTGCTGATCGACGGCCGCGTCGCATACACGCCGCTGTTCTCCGGGGTGTTCTGGGACGCACAAGACGTGATGCTCGAGGACGTCGAGCGCATCGAGGTGATCAGCGGCCCCGGGGCGGCCCTGTGGGGCGCCAACGCGGTCAACGGGGTGATCAACGTCATCACGCACCGGTCCTCGGATACTCAGGGGGGGTACGCCTACGCCCACGCCGGCAATCCCGGGCGAGGCTACGGCGGGCGCCAGGGCGGCACGCTGGGTACCGGCGGTTCGTATCGGGCCTACGCCCGGGTCTTCGACGTCTTCAATACTTCAAGCGAGGCCGGCGCGACCGCGAGCGACGGCTGGAGCAAGGGGCAGGTCGGATTTCGCACCGACTGGGGAACCGCCGCCGACGGCTTCACGCTGCAAGGCGATGCCTACCGCGGCAGGCTCGACCAGGCGGTAGGCGACGACTCGCAGATCTCGGGAGGCAATCTGCTCGCGCGCTGGAACGGCGATCTCGCGCAGCGGGGTCGCCTGCAGGTGCAGGCCTTCTTCGACAACACCGAGCGGGACATTCCGGGAACCTTCAGCGAGCGCCTCAATATCTTCGACGTCGAATTCCTCCACAGCCTGCGGGCGCTGGGGGCGCACCAGCTGACCTGGGGCGGCGGCTACCGCTACGGAGACGACCACGTGAGCAACAGCGCGGTGCTCGCCTTCCTGCCTCCCGATCGCATCCTGCGCTGGGCCAACCTGTTCGCCCAGGACGAGTTCGCGCTCGACGACCGGCTGCGGCTCACGCTCGGCGCGAAATTCGAGAACAACGACTACACCGGCACCGAGGTCCTGCCCTCGGTGAGGCTCGCCTGGAAACTCCAGCCGGACCGGCTGGTGTGGGGCGCCGCCTCGCGCGCCGTGCGCGCCCCTTCGCGCATCGATCGCGACTTCTTCGTCGGTCCTCCGCTGCAGCTCAACGGCGGTCCGGACTTCGTGTCCGAGGTCGCCAAAGTCTTCGAGCTCGGTTACCGTGCGCAGCCCTCGCCGAGGGCTTCGTACTCGGTGTCGCTCTTCCACAACATCTACGACAGGCTGCGCAGCGTCGAGCCCGCGCCCGGCGGCGGGTTCGTCCTCGGCAACAAGATGGAAGGAACGTCCGACGGGCTCGAAGCCTGGGGCAAGTACCAGGCGGCGCGGAACTGGCGCCTGAGCGCGGGAGCTTGGTTCCTGCAGCAACGTCTGCGCCTGAAGCCCGACAGCGGGGATACCGGTGTGAGCGCGGCGGGAAACGACCCGAGGCGCCAGTTCACGCTGCGCTCTTCGCTCGACCTTCCCGACGGCGCGGCGCTCGACGTGGGAATCCGCTACGTCGCGGCGCTGCCCAACCCGGGCGTGCCGGCCTATACGGCGGTGGACGTCCGCTACGCGCGGCGGCTGCGGCAGGATCTGGAGCTTGCCGTCGTCGGGCAGAATCTATTCGACCACAGTCACGCGGAATTCGGCGCGGCGCCCGGGCGGAGCGAGCTGGCCC
>JBATEB010000055.1:0-14930 GCA_049663805.1 Burkholderiales bacterium
GTACAGCCGTGCCGGTGGCGCGGTGAGAGGCTCGTATTCCAGCCGGCCGACGATCTGGCCGTGTTCGATCACGAACGGAATCCCGAAGGAGCGGACTTCGAGCACCGCCCGCGATCCTTCCCCTCCCGCATCGGGATGGCCGAAGCCGGGATCGAAGAACCCGGCGTAGTGCACCCGGAATTCGCCGACCAGGGTGTCGTAAGCGACCATCTCGGCGGCATACGCGGGCGGAACCTTGACCGCTTCGCGCGAGCCCAGGATGTAGAAATCCGCCGGGTCGAGCACCAACCCGCCGCGGCGCGGCGCGTGGACCGGCTCCCAGTAGTCGAGCACTTCGTAGTGCCCCACCTTGTCGATATCGATGAGCCCGGCATGGCTTCTCGCCTTGTAGCCGATGATCCCGCCCGGCTTGTCGCCGCGCACGTCCACCGTGACCGGAACGCCGTTACGGATATCGTCCGCGCTGATCGACGTCACGACCTGATGCTCCGCCTGCAAGCGCCGCATCGCCCCGTCGCTGCTCGGCGGATTGCCGCGGCGTATGCGAATCTGGTTCAAGCGGGAACCCTTGCGCACCAGGACGCTGAAAGTCCGGGGCGATACCTCGGCGTAGAGCGGGCCGGCGTAGCGCTCGCGGACGCGGTCGAATTCGGTTCCGTAGTCGGTGATCAGCCGGGTGAATATGTCGAGCCGCCCGGTCGAGCTCTTCGGATTGCCCATCGCCGAGGTGCGTCCCTTGAGCGCGAGATTCTCCAGCAAGGGAATGATGTACACGCAGCCGCGCTCCAGCACGCCGCCCTCGCGGATATCCATCGCGTGCATCGCGAGATCCTCGAGCTTGTCCTTTACCGTGGCGTCCTTCCCGGGGAGGAAGCTCGCGCGCACGCGGTACGCGACCGGTCCCAGGCGAAGGTCGAGGCTGGCCGGCTGATACTGGGCGTCCTGGACGGGCTCCAGGGGGAGAATTTCCCGGGTCACTCTGACCAGATATTCCAGCTCCTGCGAAGGCAATATCCCGGTGGTGCGGACTGCGCCGCCGGAGTCTTCCTCGGCTGCGCCGTGGGCGCCTTCCGGCGTCCGCGCCGTGTCCGTCGGCTTGGGCTGGGTCAACAAATCGTCCGAGGCGCTCACGCTCGTCATTCTAGCTCGCCTGCGTTTTTTCCCGCAGCGTCACGAACTCCTCCGCCGCCGTGGGATGGATCCCCACGGTCGCGTCGAACTGCGCCTTGGTCAGTCCGGCTTTCACCGCGATGGCGATGCCCTGGATGATCTCCGGCGCGTCCGCGCCCACCATGTGCGCGCCGACCACGCGCTGGGTGGCGGCGTCGACCACCAGTTTCACCAGGGTACGCTCGTCGCGGCCCGAGAGCGTGTGCCGCAGCGGCCGGAAGCGCGCCTTGTAGATGTCGACTTTGCCCAGTTTCGCCGCGGCCCGGGACTCGGTGAGGCCGACCGTGCCGACCGGCGGCTGGCTGAACACGGCGCTCGGGACGTCGTCGTGGTCCACCGGCGTTTCCGTTCCGCCGAAAAGGGTCGTCGCCACGGCAGCGCCCTCGCGGATCGCCACCGGCGTGAGCGCGAGGCGGTGGGTGACGTCGCCCACCGCGTAGACAGGGGCGACGCTGCTGCGGCAGAAGCGGTCCACCACCACCCCGCCCTCCCCGTCCAGCCGGACCCCGGCCTCGGCCAGGCCGAGACCCGCGGTGCTGGCCCTGCGGCCGGTCGCGAACAGCACCGCGTCGCATTCCAGCGTGCCGCCGGGGACGCCGCTCGCGACTGCTTCGAGCGTGCCGTCCGCGCGGCGCGCGATGCTCGACACCGTGCTCTTCAGGACGATATGCACGCCTTTCTTGCCCATCTCGTCGTGCAGGTGGCTGCGCACGTCGTCGTCGAACCCTCTCAGGATCTGCTCGCCGCGGTAGGACAGCGTCACTTCCGCCCCGAGCCCGTTGAAGATCCCGGCGAACTCCGCCGCGATGTAGCCGCCGCCGACGATCAGCACGCGCCGCGGCAGCGCGGGGAGCTCGAAAGCCTCGTTCGAGGTAATCGCATGCTCGATCCCGGGGATCGCGGGCTTGACCGGCCATCCGCCGGTCGCGATGAGGATGTTTTGCGCCGTGACGCGGCGCTCGCCGATCGCCACGGTGTGCGCATCCAGCAGTTTCGCGGTGCCTTCGATCACGGCGACCTTTGTGCGCGCCAGCACCTCGGCATAGATCCCCGAGAGCCGCGCGATCTCGCGGTTCTTGTTCGCCACCAGCGCGGGCCAGGAAAACGTCGCGCCCCCGATCGTCCAGCCGTAGCCGCGCGCGTCCTCCAGGTCTTCGGCGTAGTGCGCGGCGTAGGACAGGAGTTTTTTCGGAATGCAGCCGCGGATCACGCAGGTGCCGCCGATGCGGTAGTTCTCGGCAATCGCCACCCTGGCGCCGAACTGGCCCGCCATGCGGCTCGCGCGCACCCCGCCCGAGCCGGCGCCGACGGTGAAGAGGTCGTAGTCGAAACGCGTCACGCGGACAAGAGATCGCCGCGAGGTCCGACGCGCGCGGCCCGCATCCCCTTGAACCGGGCGCTAACGCAGCGAGACGTTGATCTTCTCCAGCATCCCCGCCCCCGGACACAGTTCCTTCTCCGAGAGCTTGTTGAACGGGGTCTCCACGGTATTGAGGCGGGAATGGAGGTCTTCGGGATCGGAATCGAGGTAGAGCAGCCCAGTGACCACCTCCCCTTTGGCCGCGTGCTGGGCGACGTACTCCAGCGCCCGGACGCGGTCGGTGGGATCGTACTCGGGATGGGTCTTGCGCAGATGGATGATCGAGCCGTCGTGCTGCGGCACGCTGATCGCGTCGCCCTCGTTGTATTCGACGCTGATCGCTTCACGGCTCGGCCAGAAATCCAGCCGGTTCACCGCCTCGTTGTGCTCGCGCACGTAGTCGTACGACTTGGTCGAGCCGGCGTGGTTGTTGAACGCGACGCAGGGAGAGATCACGTCTATGAAGGCCGAGCCCTGGTGGGCGATCGCCGCCTTGACGAGGGGTATCAACTGCTTCTTGTCCCCGGAAAAGCTGCGCGCGACGAAGGTCGCGCCCATGATCAGCGCCAAAGACACCGTGTCCACCGGCGCGTCCGCGTTCACCTGCCCGCGCTTCGCCTTCGAGCCCTTGTCGGCGGTCGCCGAGAACTGGCCCTTGGTCAGGCCGTAGACCCCGTTGTTCTCCAGGATGTAGGTCATGTTCACCGCGCGGCGCATCACGTGCGCGAACTGCCCCAGGCCGATCGAGGCCGAGTCGCCGTCCCCCGACACGCCGAGGTAGATCAGCTCGCGGTTGGCGAGGTTCGCCCCGGTCAGCACCGAGGGCATGCGTCCGTGAACCGTGTTGAAGCCGTGCGAATTGCCGAGGAAGTAGTCGGGCGTCTTCGACGAGCAGCCGATGCCGGAGAGCTTGGCGACGCGGTGCGGCAGGATGTCGAGCTCCCAGAACGCCTGGATCAGGGCGGCCGAGATCGAATCGTGGCCGCAGCCGGCGCACAGGGTCGAGACCTTGCCCTCGTAGTCGCGGCGGGTATAGCCGACCTTGTTCCTGGGCAAGGTGGGGTGGTGGAGCCTGGGTTTCGCGAGGTAGGTCATGGAGCACCACCCCGGCGCTCCGCGCCACCCCGGTGCTCTGCACCACCCCGGCGCTTCGCGCCACCCCTCCTCATGCGAGGAGGGGAAAAGGCCGAACGCCTTGCCTTTGATCTCATGCCGCCTTGTCCCTGTCCTTCCTGATCAGCGGCCGCACGTTCAGCGCGGCGACGATCTCGGAGACCTCCTTGGTGATGAAGCGCGCCGTGATCGGCGTGCCGTCGTAGTGCAGGATGGAAATGAGGTTCGCCGGATTGATGCCGGCGTCGTTCACCAGCAGCGTTTTCAGCTGCGCGTCGCGGTTCTGCTCGATGACGAACACCTTCGAGTGCGAGGCGACGAAATCGAAGATCTCGTCCTGGAACGGGAACGAACGCACCCGCAGGGCGTTCACGTAGATTCCCTGGCGCGCGAGCGCGTCCAGGGCCTCGGCCATCGCCGGGCTGGTCGAGCCGAAGTAGATCGCGCCGAAACGCGCGGGCTCCTTCGATGCGCTGAGGATCGGCTTGGGCACCAGCCGCTTCGCCGTCTCGAATTTCTTCAGCAGCCGCTGCATGTTGTTCTTGTAATCGGCGCCCGCCTCCGAATACACGGCATAGGCGTTCTTGCTCGTGCCGCGGGTAAAGTAGCCGCCCCGGGACGGATGGGTGCCGGGATAGGTGCGGAACGGGATGCCGTCCCCGTCCACCTCGAGATAGCGCCCGAACTCCGTCCCCGAATCGAGCATTTCCGCCGTCATCACCTTGCCGCGGTCGTAGCGGCGCGCATCGTCCCACTTGAGCGGCGCGCACAGGCGCTGGTTCATGCCGATGTCGAGATCGGTCATGAGGAATACCGGCGTCTGCAGGCGGTCGGCGAGGTCGAGCGCCTGGGCGGCGAACTCGAAGCACTCGGCGGGGTCCTCGGGAAAGAGCAGCACGTGCTTGGTGTCGCCGTGGCTGGCGTAGGCGCAGGCGAGGATGTCGGACTGCTGAGTGCGCGTCGGCATGCCGGTCGAGGGCCCGCCGCGCTGCACGTCGATGATGGTGACCGGAATCTCGGCGAAGTAGGCGAGCCCGATGAATTCGGACATGAGCGATATCCCGGGGCCGGAAGTCGCGGTGAAGGCTCGCGCTCCGTTCCACCCTGCCCCGATGGCGATGCCGACGGAAGCCAGCTCGTCTTCGCCCTGCACGATGGCGAAATGGTTCCTGCCCGAGTCCTTGTCCACGCGCAGCCGGGTGCAGTACCGCTGGAAGGCTTCGGCGAGGGAAGACGACGGAGTGATCGGATACCAGGCGCACACGGTCGCCCCGCCATAGACGCAGCCGAGCGCGGCCGCGGCGTTGCCTTCGATGAAGATCTTGTCGCCGACGGCGTTGGCCTCGCCCTTCAGCCTGCGCACCCGGATGCCCAGGGGACATTTCAGGTGCTCGAGCGCGTAGGTGCGCCCGAGCTGGAGCGCGTTGAGGTTCGGTTTCAGCAGCGCTTCCTTGCCCTTGTACTGCTCACCGATCAGCTCGGCGATCACCAGAGGATCGACGCCGAGCAGGGCCGAGAGCGCGCCGAGGTAGATGATGTTCTTGAACAGCTGCCGCTGGCGCGGGTCGCTGTAGGCCTGGTTGACGATCTCGGTGAGCGGCAGGCCGACGACGTTGATATCGTCGCGGAACCTGGACTCCGGCAGCGGCCTGGTATTGTCGTAGAAGAGGTACCCGCCCGGGTCGATCTCCTTGACGTCCTGGTCCCAGGTCTGCGGGTTCATCGCGACCATGAGATCGACGCCGCCGCGGCGGCCGAGCCAGCCGGATTCGGATACCCGCACCTCGTACCAGGTCGGCAGTCCCTGGATGTTCGACGGGAAGATGTTGCGCGGGGACACCGGAACACCCATGCGCAGGATCGATTTCGCGAAGAGCTCGTTCGCCGAGGCCGAGCCCGAGCCGTTGACGTTCGCGAACTTGACGACGAAGGCGTTGACGGACTCGATCCGCTTCGTCATGAGATCCTCGAATGCGAAAAACAGATCACGAATACCCGGCAGGATTGATACTGTCTTCGGATCGAATCCCGGCGGCAATCGCGGCCGGTCGCATCCCCGCCTGGCGGGGCCCCTGCTCCCTGCTCATGCCGCCACTCGATCCGCTTCGTCATTTCAGGCCGCCTTCTTCTGCGGGGTCCGGCAGCCGTGCCCCGCGTGGGTCATGTCGAGCAGGAACTTCTGCATGTCCCACGCGCCGGTCGGGCAACGCTCGGCGCACAGCCCGCAGTGAAGGCAAACGTCCTCGTCCTTCGCCATCACCCTGCCCGTTTTCAGGTTGCCCGACACATACAGGTCCTGGGTCCTGTTCTTCGCCGGGGCGTTGAGACGGCCGCGCAAGTCGTCCTCCTCCCCATTCTGCGTGAAGCTGATGCAGTCCATGGGGCAGATGTCGACGCAGGCGTCGCACTCGATGCACAGCCTGTCGGCGAACACGGTCTGCACGTCGCAGTTGAGGCACCTCTGCGCCTCCTTGAAACCGGTGGTCGGGTCGAACCCGAGCTCGACTTCGACCTTGATGCTCTTCAGCGTGATGCGCTTGTCCTTCCAGGGCACCGGGTAGCGCTCGTCGGGCGAAATCGCGTTGTCGTAGCTCCATTCGTGGATGCCCATCTTCTGGCTCGACAGGTTCACGATGGGCGAAGGACGCTCCCTGATGTCCTCGCCGTGGAGGAACTTGTCGATGGAGATCGCGGCGTCGTGGCCGTGGGCGACCGCCCAGATGATGTTCTTCGGACCGAAGGCCGCGTCGCCGCCGAAGAAGATCTTCGGCTGGGTGGACTGCATCGTGAGCCTGTCCACGACCGGCATGCCCGACTTGTCGAACTCGATGCCGGCGTCGCGCTCGATCCAGGGGAAGGCATTTTCCTGGCCGACGGCGACCAGCACGTCGTCGCACTCGAATCGCTGGTCGGGCTCCCCAGTGGGCACGAGACTTCTCCTGCCCTTGTCGTCGAATACCGCCTTGACCTTTTCGAAGCTCATGCCGGTGAGCTTGCCGCTGCGATGCTCGAAGCTCTTGGGAACGAGGTAGTTGAGGATGGGGATGCCCTCGTGCTGCGCGTCTTCCTTTTCCCAGGGCGAGGCTTTCATCTCGTCGAACCCCGAGCGCACGATGACTTTGACCTCCTCGCCGCCCAGGCGCCTGGAGGAACGGCAGCAGTCCATGGCGGTGTTGCCCCCGCCGAGGACGATGACGCGCTTGCCGATCTTGTCGGTGTGCCCGAACGAGACGGAGGACAGCCAGTCGATGCCGACGTGGATGTTCTTCGCCGCTTCCCTGCGGCCGGGGAGGTCGAGGTCGCGCCCGCGCGGCGCGCCCGAGCCGACGAAGATCGCGTCGTAGCTCTCGGCGAGCAGTTTCTTCATGCTGCCGATCTTGGTGCCGCCTTTGAACTCGACGCCGAGATCGAGGATGTAACCGACTTCCTCGTCGATCACTTCCATCGGCAGGCGGAAGCGGGGAATCTGCGACCAGATCATTCCGCCGGCACGCGGGTCCTGGTCGAACACGGTGACCGAATAACCGAGCGGGGCGAGATCGCGCGCCACGGTGAGCGAGGCGGGTCCCGCACCGATGCAGGCGACGCGCTTGCCGTTTTTCTTCGCCGCCGCCCTGGGCATGCGCGCCTTCACGTCCCCCTTGTTGTCGGCGGCGACGCGCTTCAGGCGGCAGATCGCGACCGGTTCGGGTTTCTCGCCGTTATTCTCTTCGACGCGGCCGCGCCGGCACGCGGGTTCGCAGGGTCGGTCGCAGGTGCGCCCGAGAATGCCGGGAAATACATTGGAGTGCCAGTTGACCATGTAGGCGTCGTCATAGCGCCCTGCCGCGATCAAGCGGATGTATTCGGGAACGGGAGTATGGGCCGGGCAGGCCCATTGGCAATCGACTACCTTGTGAAAGTATTCGGGAACACTGATATCGGTCGGCTTCAAAACGGCTTCCTTCCGGGCAGGGAGCCGCCGTTTTTCATTTCGCGGCGCCGCTCAATGCTGCGCCGCTCATATTACCGTCTCGTAACTCTCTTGAAAAGATTGAAGTTTCGATTATCAGCTTTCCGAAAGGCTTGGCGCGGGGAACGGAAATGTCCGGGTTGATCGGCTCGACACTTTCCTAGAAATAACATCAATATAATACTGTAATGTATTGATATACATACATATATAAACTAAGTAGGAATTGCCCCTGACGGAGGTTCACCCTGCTGGACGAACGGGCGTACCGCGCAGGGAGCGGGAGGAAACCGGGGCTAGGACCCGTCGGCATCGCGACGCCGACGGCTCACCCGACGCCGCTCGCGCTTGACGCGAGCCGGGGTGGCAACGAATAGCCAGTAGGTCAGGGCAACCGAGCCCAGCAGCGCCATCCCCCCCTGAAACAACTGCCAGCCCGTTCCCATGAGACTTTCCACCTTCTGTTCCCAGCAAAACAGACGCGAGTTTACCCGCTCCGAGTCCGTTTTGCACTGCAGTATTTCACGCAGACCGAGAAACCGCGGCCTCGCTCGGCGGGGATTTGGTAGGGCGTGTAGGGATCGAACCTACGACCAACGGATTAAGAGTCCGCTGCTCTACCAGCTGAGCTAACGCCCCACTCCTGGAATTCGCGCCGGAGACCGAAACCGGGCGAAACGCGTCGATTTTAGCACGCGAACGCCGCCCATTTCCCCCTCAGCTCACTGCGAGAGGCGCGAGCGCCTCGATATCGGCCACGACATCGATGACCGTGGGCCGGCCGGCGGCGAGCGCGCGCCGGATCGCCGGTCCCAGCTCGGCCGGTTTCTCGACGCGAATGCCGAGCGCGCCGATCTCCTCCGCGATACGGGCGAAATTGACCATCCGGTAGGTCCACAGCTCGCGCGCCTTTTCGGTCTGCTGCCCGCCGTAGACGCGGTCGAAGCCGCGCCTGGACTGGTTGCCGCTCGCGTTATTGTTGACCACGGTCACCGAGTTGATGTTCCAGCGCACGGCGGTCTCGATCTCGGCGATGTGATACCAGAAGCCGGCATCTCCGGTGAAAACGACGACCGGCCGGTCCGGGCAGGCGCATTGGGCGCCCAGGCCCGCGGGAAAAGCCCATCCGAGGTGTCCGGCGCTTCTCAGGTAGCTCTGCGCCGGTGAGCGCAGATCGTACATCCCGCCCATCCACATGCCGGCGTGACCGGTGTCGGCGAGGACGATGCCGTCATCCGGGACCAGTCGGGTGAGCTCGGCGCACAGGCGTTCGGGCCGGATCGGCACCGCGTCGGACTCCAGTTGCGGCTGATATCGGGTCCGCCATTCCCGACAAATCGTCCGTACCTGCTCGAGCCAGGGCCTGCGTTTCGCTGCGGTCTTCGCCTCCGCGTGCTCGATCATGTGCGAGAGCGCCACTTTCGCATCGCCCAGCACCGCGGCCTTGAGCGGGTAGTTGCGGCCCAGCGCTTCCGGATCGATGTCGATCTGGATGGCGGCTGCACCGATCTTCGGCACCGCCCAGAAATGCGTGGTCATGCCGCCGGTCTCGCTGCCGATGAAGCAGACCAGGTCCGCCTGGCCGATGACGCGATTGGCGCTCTCGCGCGAGTAGGTGCCGCATACGCCCACCGACAACGGGTGCACGCCCGGGATGGAATCCTTGCCGTTCAGCGAAGTCGCCACGGGAACGGAAAGTTTCTCCGCGAGCGCGACCAGTTGCGCCTTCGCGCCCGAAGCGCGCACGCCCCCTCCGGCGACGATCACCGGGCGCTCGGCCTCCTGCAGCACCCCGAGCGCGGCGAGCACGCTTGGCATGTCGGGCTCGGGGCGGAACGGCGGCACGCGCGAGAAGCGCTCCTCCACCTGCGGCTCCATTTCCGCTTCTTCGGCGTCGATCTGACCTTCGTTTCCGCGAAACTGCAGGTGCACCGGTCCGGGGGCGCCCGACACCGCCACGCGGAACGCCTGTCGCACCATGTCGGGAAATCGCGAAACGTCGTCGACCGTCGCGTTGAATTTGGTCACCGGCTCGAACGCCGGCACGTCGTCCACTTCCTGATAGACCCGGCGGAACTTGGTCCTGGGATCGCGCCCGCCGGTAAAGGCGATGACCGGTGAGTGAGCGAGATGCGCGTCGCGCAGGCCGGCGGCGAGATTGAGCGCTCCGATCACCTGAGCCATGCACACGCCGGGTCTCCCCGAAGCGCGGGCATAGCCGTCGGCCATGTAGGCGGCGGCTTTCTCGCCATGGGCGTGGATGCGCTTGATCTGGGTGCGCAACTCCATCTCGGCGAAGGTCCGGCGCAGCACCGCCGGCACCATGAACACGTGCGATACGCCGTAGCCTTGCAACATCTCGGCGAGGCATTGCGCTCCGGTCATTTTTGGCATATTCGATTTCTCCAGCGGGCAGCGAAGAAACCGGGGACAGACCACGGTTTCCAAACCGTGGTCTGTCCCCGGTTATTTGATGCCCGGTTATTTGATGGCGAGCGGATTGGTCGGTGATCCTACCGCGCCGGTGATCGGGATCGCCGGCGCGACGAAAAGAAACTCGTACACCTTGTCGGCGGCGCAATCCTCGGCCAGGTCCTTGACGCAGAAAATCTCGCCCATGGTCATCCCCATGATGGGGATCGTGATCCAGTGCCAGGGCTGGTTGATGCCCGGCTCGGACTCGTTGGGCCGGACTTCGCAGCCCCAGGTGTCGGAGGCGAGCGCCGCGAGCTCGGTCCGCTGGATCCATTCCAGGGTTTCGAAAGCGAAACCCGGCGCGTCGCCCCCCGGATAGCCGTCCCAGCTGCCGGCCTTGAGCTTCGCCTCCATCTGCCCGGTGCGCACCACGACGAAATCGCCGCGCTTCACCTTCACGCCCTGCGATTCGGCGGTGCGGTCGAGATCGGCGCAGCCGATCGCGTAGCCGTCCTCGAGAACCTCCTTGCCGAGCGCGCGCGGCACATCCAGCAACACGCCGCGTCCAACCATCCTGTTCTTGGTTTTCTCGATGCCGCATTTCTGTGCGCCGGCCGAGGTGACCTCGCGGCAGTCGTAGCCGTTCCACATGTGATTCTCGTAGAACACGTGGCCCAGCCCGTCCCACTGGGTGCCGCACTGCAGCGGCATCACCACCATGTCGTCGGCCGCGCGTATGCCGCGCTGATCGAGCACGCCGGAATACGCATCCGTTCCGGTGCGCAGCATGGTATGCAGGGGGTTGATGCGGCCCAGGGACGGATACTTGCTCTTGGCGCCCTGCGGCCCGTTGTTGTCGAAATTGAGGGCGAGCGATATCACCTTGCCTTTCCTCACCAGCCGCGCCGCCGCGACGATGTCCTCGGGCCTGGTGTAGTTGAGCGTGCCGATCTCGTCGCCGGGGCCCCATTTACCCCAGTTCTTGTATTTCTCCGCGGCCTCGCGGAGATCCTCTCGGGTGAGTCTGCGGCCTGGCATGGAATTTCCTCGGTGTGGAGCGACGGACGGGATCGGCGGCGTTACTCTATCTCACCCACCCTGCCCCGGTCGAGCACCCGGCGGTCTCCGGCGGCCGAAGCCGATGATAAGATGGGCGGCTCCACAGCAAGGGAGACTCTCATGCACAAAGGCGTTCGGGTGCTCGCGTTCTGGGTTGCATCGGTGCTGGCCGGCGCCTCCCAGGCGCAGGAATGGCCCACCAAGCCGGTTCACCTCGTGGTCTCCTTCGCGCCGGGCGGCCCGGTCGACATCGTCGCGAGGTTGGTCGGGCAAAAGCTGAGCGAGTCTTTCGGACAGCCGGTCCTGGTCGAGAACCGCGGCGGCGCGGGAGGCAACATCGGCACCGCCGCGGTGGCGAAATCGGCGCCGGACGGCTACACCGTCCTCGCCACCTCTTCGGCCTACGTGGTCAACGTCAGCCTCTATTCCAATCCGGGGTACGACGCGGAGCGCGACCTGATTCCGGTGGTGATCGCCGGTTCGCAGCCCAATATGATCGTGGTCAACGCGAGCTTTCCCGCGAATACGCTCGCCGAGCTCATCAGCCGATCCAGGGGCAAGAAACTGGCGTTCGCGTCGCCGGGGAGCGGCACCACCCCGCATCTGACCGGGGAACACCTGTTGCGGATCCTCGCAAAGCTCGACATCACGCCGGTCCACTTCCGTGGCGCCGGGGCGGCGGTTCCGGCACTGCTCGCGGGTGAGCCGCCGATCGGCTCGATGGCCATCTCCGGACCGCTCGCGCAAGTGAAGGCGGGCAGGCTGCGCGCGCTCGCCGTGTCGAGCGCGAAGCGCATCGCCGCCCTCCCCGACGTGCCGACCTTCGCCGAGGCCGGCTTTCCGGGCGTCGAGGATTACACCTGGGTCGGGATATTCGTGCCGGCCGGAACGCCTTCGCCGATCGTGCAGAAGCTGAACGAGTCGGTCAACCGCGCGATCCACAGCCCCGACGTCCGCGAGCGGATGACCGCGCAGGCCTTCGACACGGTCGGGGGTTCGCAGCAGGATGCCGCCCGCTACGTGAAGGCGGAAATCGCGAAGTGGGCGAAGGTGGTCCGGGCGACCGGGGCGAAAGCGGACTGAAGGCGAAACGCGAGGCATCCCGGCCGACCCGGCTCCCGCCCCCACGGGCGGCCGGAACAGAGACTATTTCTTCAGAAGCGCCTGGAACTTGGCAATGTTCGGATAAGCATTTGCCACGGCCCTGCCGAATTCCTCGCTGCCGACGTCGATCAGCACCATTTTCCTCTTCTTGGCGATGTCGACGAAGCCCTGCTCCTTGGATGCCTTCCTGAAGGCGTCTTCGAGAACCTTCACGATGCCGGCCGGCGTGTTGGGCGGGGCTTCGACGCCGCGGAGCGTCGGGACGAAATTCATCTTGTAGCCGAATTCCTTCGGCACGGGGACGTCTGAAATGTTCGGGTCGCGATTCTCGCTGAACAGGAGCAGCGGCCGCAGCTTCCCGGCCCGGATGAGCGGAACGGCGGAGGTGGCCAGGCTCATGGTGAAATCGAGATGCTTGCCCGCCAGGGCGGCAACGCTGCCCGCCGAACCCTCGTAGGGCACCCAGTTGACCTTGATGCCCAGTTCGTCGAGGGCGATCAGCCCCATGAGATGGGTGGTACTGCCCCTGCCGGAGAGCCCTCCGGAGAGCGGTTTCTCGCGGGCCGCCTTCAGGAATTCGGGAAACGTCTTCCACGAGTCCGAATTCACGATCAGGATCTGGCTCGATTCGGACCAGGCGAAGATCGGCGTGAAGTCCCTGGTCTTGAAGCCGGTCTTGCCCTGGTGCTCGATGATCACGCTCTTGGGGAACGTGTAGGTAATCAGGGTGTAGCCGTCCGGCGCGGCGTTCTGGAACTTCTCGAACGCGATCTTGCCGCCGGCCCCCGGCTGATTTTCGATGACGATCTGCGTCTTCAGATGTTTTTCCGCGAACGGCGCAATCGCGCGGGCCTCGCTGTCCTCCCCGCCGCCGGCCCCGGCGGTCACGATCAGCTTGATCGGCTTGTCGGGATAGTCCGCGCCGGCGACCGGCGTCGCGACGAGCGCTGCGGCTGCGACGGCAGCGCAAAGTTTCAACATCTTCAACATGACTCTTCTCCTCTCATTTTTCGCCCTGCGTTAAAGTTTTCCAGAATGATCCCAGATACGGTCCCGCCAGGGACAGGACGGTCAGCAAGATGAGGATCTTGCAGATGACCGACGAATAGAATATCGAATACGATCCCCCGGAAATCAACAGCGCGCGGTGGTAATTGGTCTCCACCATTTCTCCCAGCACCAGTCCCAGCAGCAGCGGTATCGGGGTGAAGCCCCTCTTGAGCATCACGTATCCCAGCGCGCCGAAGGCCAGACTGATGATCACGTCGGACATCACGTTGCGGATGGCAAAGCTTCCCAGAAGGCTCACGACCAGAATCAACGGAACGATGACATTGTTGGGCAACAGCGTCACCACGGCAAGATGCCGGGCGACGGTCATTCCAACGAAGAAAACAACAAACGACGCCAGAAAGAGCGCGACAAACAAACTGTAGATGATCTCGGACTTGTCCGCAAACACGAGCGGGCCCGGGACGATGCCGAAGATGATCATCACCCCCAGGAAGACCGCCGCGCCCACGCTGCCCGGAATCCCCAGGGCGATCGTGCAGACCAGGTCCCCCGGCATGCAGGCATTGGTCGCGGTCTCGGAAGCGAGCACGCCTTCCGGCGCCCCGCCGCCGAACGCTTCGGGATGTTTCGACACCCGTTTCGCATCCGCCCAAGCGAGAAGTCCGGCGGAACTCTGCCCGACTCCCGGGAGAACACCCACGAAAAGGCCGACCAGCGAGGCGCGCACCATGGTGACCGGATGCCGGAAATAGGTGCGAACGCCCTCCCAGAAGCCGCCCGAGAGCTTTTCCAGACGCGATATGGAGGTCGCGCTCTCGGCCAGGACCAGGGCCTGGGTGACGGCGAACAGCCCCACGAGGGCCTGAATGAGCGGGATACCGTCTTCGAGCGGCGCCCAGTCGAAGGTGTAGCGCAGGTTCCCGGCGATGACATCGAAGCCGACGGTGGAGAGCAGCAGGCCCAGGCCCGCGGCGATGAGTCCCTTGATGGTGGCGCCCTGGACCACCGCCGCAATGAGCGAGAGCGCAAGCACGGCCGTCAGGAAATACTCGGCCGGACCGAATTCCAGCGCGAATTCGGCGAGGAACGGGGCGGCGTACATGAGGCAGATCATCCCGACCGTGCCTCCCACCAGTGCCGAGGTCGCGCTCAGTCCCAGCGCCACGCCTCCCCGGCCGTTCTGGCACATGGGGTACCCGTCCAGTATCGTCGCCGCGTTGGAGGCGTCGCCGGGCGTATTGACCAGAATGGCGGTGAGAGAGCCGCCGTAGTTGCTGGACTTGTACAGGGAACCCATGAAAATCAGCGCGGTCGCGGGATGCCATGACATCACCAGCGGAATGGCCAGCGCCATGCCCGCCGAGGGTCCGAGGCCGGGCAGCACGCCGATGATGATGCCGTAGAGCGTGCCGCCGGCGAGCGCCGCGAGATTCTGCCACTGCAGCACGAAGGCAGCGGCCTGCACGATCACTTCCACGATGATTTCCCTACCGCGACGCGATCACCACAGGACCCCATCCAGCAGGGGAACGGCCATGATGCGCCCGAACACGAAATAGACCCCCCCCGCCAGCACCACGGCAACGATCACGTTCTTGCCCCGATTCTCCCTGCGCCCGAACGCGATCCCGAAGCCGACGAGCAGGAGAACCGTGCTGAACAGGAAACCCCCGAGGAATCCGATGCCGGTGGCAACGAGGATGATCGCCCACGCCTGGTAGAACCGCCGGCGGCGCGCCCAGC
>JBATEB010000056.1:0-1600 GCA_049663805.1 Burkholderiales bacterium
CCAGGCTGCGGCGCGCGCGCCGGGAGCGCCGCCGGGGGCGCCGGGCGCCGCCACCCCCGCGAGCGAACCGAACGTCAGCTTCCGCGAAGCGGCCTCGGTGATCGTCAATCCCGAGGCGAGCCTGGTCGTCGTCCGCGCCACGTCGCGGCAACACGAGAAAATCCAGGAATTCGTGGATCACGTAATGGCCAACGTCAAGCGCCAGGTCCTGATCGAAGCGACGATCGCCGAAGTGCAGTTGAGCAACCAGTACCAGCAGGGGATCGACTGGTCGGCCCTGCGCACGCGCGGCCTGACCTCGCTTTCGCTGTCCCAGGACTCCTCGAGGACGGTAACCGGGCTTCCGAGTACGCCCGGCTTTCCCAACCTTTTCACCCTCGCCGCCTCGCGCGGGACGAATATCGCCGGGGTCCTCCAGCTGCTCGAATCCTTCGGCAACGTGCGCGTGCTCTCCAGCCCGAAGCTCTCGGTGCTCAACAACCAGACCGCCCTGTTGCGGGTGGTCGACAACATCGTCTACTTCAACGTGCAATCGAGCCAGACCGCGCTGGGAACGGGGACGGGTCTGGGAATCCTCACGTCGGTCACCACCACCGCGGTCACGGTGCCGGTCGGCTTCGTGATGAACGTGACCCCGCAGATCAGCGACAACGACACCATCCTGCTCAACGTCAAACCTTCCACGACGCGCCTGATCCGTTTCGTCACCGATCCCAATCCGGCGCTTACCATCCCCAACCAGGTTCCCCAACTGCGCATGCGCGAGATGGAATCGCTGATCAAGGTCAACAGCGGCCAGATCGCGGTCCTCGGCGGCTTGATCGAGGATTCGGTCAACGACGTCGATGACACGATTCCGATCATCAACTCCATTCCGATCATCGGCGCGCTGTTCAGCTCGCGCAACCGCGGCAACACCAAGACCGAACTCGTCGTTTTCCTGCGCCCGGTCGTCGTCCGGGACCCGAGCATCGACGGGGATTTCCGCGCGTTCCGCTCTCAGCTCCCCGGCGAGGACTTCATCTCGCAGCCCAATCCCGGCAAATCGAGAGCGCTCGAATTCCTGAGATGAGCCTGCTCCTCGAAGCGCTCAAGAAAGCCGAGCTCGCCAAGCAGATCGCCAAGGCGGGCGCGGAGACCTCCGGTGCGGCGGCGGCTCCAGCCGAGCCGGACGCGCCCCGAGAGAAACTGCCCGAAGTCACCCGGTCGCTCGAGATCCTGACCGACGACCCGACTTTCCCGGAACGGGAACGGGCAGCGGCGCCTCAGCCCGAGCTGTCGCTCCAGCAGATAGCCGCGCCCGAGCCGGAAGCGCTGCAATACGCGGCCGAGGCGCCCGGCAACTCGGAGCGCGCGCGGGCGCAGCAGCTGTTCGAAGTCAAGGAGATGGATTACAACCCGCGACGGCCCTTCTACATGGTCTTGGCCGCCCTCGGCCTGGTCGGGGCGGGCTACGCCGGCTACGTCTGGTGGCAGACACGGCCGAGGCCGTACGTCACCGTGGCCCCGATCGCGTCGAGCCCGGCGAGCCCATCGGTGGTCGCCAAGGCGCCGCCCCCGGCTGCAGCCGTGCCCGCGCCCGGCGAGGCTCCCGCGGCAC
>JBATEB010000057.1:0-1688 GCA_049663805.1 Burkholderiales bacterium
GCCTGCAGTGGGGCACGATGCTCGCCGAAGCGATCCGCACCTACCCGGAGGACATCCGCGTGGCGATCCTCGCCACCGGGGGCCTCTCCCACTCGATCGGAGAGCCCACGATGGGCGAAATCGACGAGCCGTTCGACCGCGAATGCATCCGCCATTTCGAGAAGGGCGACGAGCGCCCGCTGATCGATTTCCTCAACGAGCGCCTGCCCACGATCGGCAACGGCGCAGCCGAGATCCGCAACTGGGTCGCTGCCCACGGCGCCGCGAACCGGCGTGGCTTCGAGCTGATCGGCTACTGCAACTGCCCGGAGGTCTACGTCGGCTGCGGCTTCGCCTCGTGGAACCTCGGCGCGCACGCCTGAACGGTCCGCTTGCTGCTCCAGACCACTATCGCGGGCAGCCTGCCCAAGCCGGGCTGGCTGGCCGAGCCGAAAAAGCTCTGGGCCCCCTGGCTCCTCGAGGGCGCGCTGCTCGAGGAAGGCAAGCGCGACGCGATGCGCCTGGTGCTCGCCGATCAGCAGGACGCCGGCATCGACATCGTCACCGACGGCGAGCAGACCCGCAGGCACTTCGTCACCACCTTCATCGAAAATCTCGAAGGGGTGGATTTCAAGAACAAGCGCACCGTCCGCATCCGCAACCGCTACGACGCGGACGTGCCGGTCGTGGTGGGCAAGGTCGCCCGAGCGAGGCCCGTGTACGTGGACGACATCCGCTTCCTGCGTTCGCACACCCGTCGCGCGATCAAGGCAACGCTGCCCGGTCCGATGACCATGGTGGACACGCTCTACGACAGCCACTACCGCAGCCGCGAGAAGCTCGCGCGCGAGTTTGCCGCCATCCTGAACCAGGAGGCGCGCGAGCTCGAACGGGCAGGCGCCGACGTGATCCAGTTCGACGAGCCCGCCTTCAACGTCTACATGGACGAAGTCGCCGACTGGGGGATCGAGGCGTTGGAGGCGGCCGCGGCAGGCCTCAAATGCAAGATCGCCGTGCACATCTGCTATGGCTACGGAATCAAGGCGAACATCGACTGGAAGAGCACCCTCGGCTCCGAATGGCGGCAGTACGAGTCCATCTTTCCCCTGCTCGCGCGATCGAAGATCGACCAGGTTTCCCTCGAGTGCGCCAATTCGCACGTGCCGCTCGAGCTGCTCGCTCTGCTCAAGGGCAAGGACGTGATGGTCGGCGCAATCGACGTCGCGAACGACACAGTCGAGCGGCCCGAGCAGGTCGCCGCCACGATCCGCGCGGCGATGAAATTCGTGCCGCCGGAAAAGCTCTACCCCTGCACCAACTGCGGCATGGTGCCGCTCGCGCGGGATGTCGCCCTCGGCAAGCTCAAGGCCCTCGCCTCGGGCGCCGCGCTGGTGCGGCGGGAACTCGGAGTCTAGATCATGCTACGGCCAAAAATGCACGTGAGGATGGCGCAACGCTCGTGGCTGCTTGTCGTCGCACTGCTGATATTCCCGGGCTGCGCCGACATGCCTGCTCGCGCCGACGGCGCTACGGCGCCCAAAAACATCATCATCCTGTTTGCCGACGGCGTCGCGGCGACGCAGTGGGAACTGGGCAGGTATTCCGCGCGCGTGCTGCGCAATCAATCGTTCGCCGCCACCGACGTGGTGTTCAAAGACGGCGTCCTGGGCCTGGTTTCGACCGATTCGCGCGACGCGTTCGTCACGGAT
>JBATEB010000058.1:0-2495 GCA_049663805.1 Burkholderiales bacterium
ACACGCTCGTGAAATCGAGGCGCGGGTCGATCAGCACGCCGTAGAGCCTGATCGGATCGCGCCGGGGAATTTCCAGCGCCGGAAGCTCTTCCGCGTCGACCGTCACCCCCATCTCGCGCGCGAGATCCAGCAGGGTCTCGGACAGGACGTACTCGCCGGCCCGGGCGCGATGCATCAGGCGATTGGCGATGCTCACGCAGTCGCCGAACACGAACAGCTGTTCGGGGTTCGGGCTGTTTGAGGCGAAGCCGACCACGGCGTCCCCGCAATGCAGCCCCATCGAGACCGCGGCGCGGATCCCGAAATCGCGCTGCCACGCCTCGGCAATCGCCGCGAACCCGCCCTGAATCTCGTGTGCCGCCGCGACCGCGTGCTGCGCATCGTCCTGGCCGGTGAAAGTCGCCATCAGGGTGTCGTTGAGAACGTCCGCCACGGCGCCTTCATTTTCCTCCACGGCGCGGGAGACAAAGGAAACGAATTCACCGACTCGCGCGAGTACGACCTCCGGATCGAGCATGTCCGACATGCCAGTGAATCCGCGCGTCTCGGCAAAAAGGATGACCGTCGGGGTACGCTCGGGTCTGTTGACTTCGTTGATCGCCACTTTGCCCTCCCTGGAGCTGCGGCGCGCCTCCCGCCGTGCCGTCATGGCAGGCCGGGGCGCCAGCCGCGCAGGAGAAATTCTACACAAGACCGCGCGGCACGAGGGCCGTGCTTCGCCTCCCGGGAATCGGCAGTGCCGGAGGTTTCGCGACAGGTTATAATTTTCCGTCCCGGGTGGTCCAACGGGAATTTCAAGATCGGGAGCGTGGGGACGCCCCCGCGATGCCCGCGTTTCCGGTCCCAAACACGCGACGGAGGTCAAAATGGCAGTTCGCATAGGCGATGAAGCGCCGAACTTCACGGCCGAAACCACCGAAGGCAGGATCAACTTCCACGACTGGATCGGTGATAGGTGGGCGATCCTGTTTTCGCATCCCAAGGACTTCACGCCCGTCTGTACGACCGAACTCGGCTACATGGCGAAGCTCAAGCCCGAGTTCGACAGGCGCAACACCAGGATCATCGGCCTGTCCGTCGATCCGGTGAGCGATCACAAGAAGTGGGTCGGCGACATCCAGGAGACCCAGGGCACCGCGGTCAACTATCCGATGATCGGCGACGCGGACCTCAACGTCGCCAAGCTCTACGACATGATCCATCCGAACGCGAGCGGCGGGCCGCGCACGGCCGTGGACAACGCCACCGTCCGGTCGGTCTTCATCGTGGGACCGGACAAGAAGATAAAGGCGATGCTCGTCTACCCCATGAGCGCGGGCCGCAACTTCGACGAAGTGCTGCGGCTGCTCGACTCGCTGCAGCTGAACGCGAAACACAACGTCGCGACACCGGTGAACTGGAAACCGGGCCAGGACGTCATCATACCGACGTCGGTTTCCGACGAGGACGCCAGGAAAAAATATCCGCAGGGCTTCAAGACCCACAAGTCGTACCTGCGAACGGTGACTTTGCCGAAATAGGCTGAAACGGACGCGAAGCGCCGTTTCAGCCGCGCACGATGGAACGGACACGAAACGTGCCGCTCATCGCGCGTTTCATTCACCCGATGGAGCGACTCATGCGACGCATGGCGATGTTTCTGGTGGTCCTGGGAGTCGGTACCGCCGCCGCTGTCATCGGCGGATGCAAGAGTCCTCCGACCCAGGCGGAAATGGCGGGATACGACTATGGCCCGCGCCCGGACGATTACGAGAAGCTCATCCGCGACTATCTCTGGCCCAGGCTGCTGGACCCGGGCAAGGCGATCGTGGAATTCAAGGCCGGGCCGAAGCAGCTGTTTCAGCAGGACACGGCGCTGCGCTCGCTGGTGTACGGCTGGGGTGTCTGCGTGTGGATCAACGACAGGAACACCCGCGGCGCCTACGACGGACCCTACCCCATGGTGTTCTTCATCCGCAACGGCAGGATCGTCAAGGCGAACGGCGGCTCCGACGACAACATCATCGGGTGGCGCTACGCGCGAACGGGCTGCAACGAGCTCGGCGCACCCTTCGTGACGCAATGACCGGCCGAAGCCGCCGGCCGCCGATGAAGGCGGCCCTGGGCGCGGCATCGGTCGCCGTCGCGGCCGTCCTCCTGGCGGACTGCCAGTCGCCGCCGCTCGCTCCCGCGGAGCTCGCGGCGCTCGACTACGGTCCGCGCCCGGACCACTACGAGGAGATCGTGCGCGAGTACTTGAGCGCGAGACTCGAGGAGCCGCGGTTCGCGCTCCTGGAGTTCAGGGCCGGGCCGAAGCCGCTCTACCAGAAGGAGGCGCTTCTGCGGGAGCGCCGGCATGGCTGGGCGGTATGCGTCACGGTCACCGACAAGAATCGGCGCGGCGCGTACGATGCCTATCCGATGGTCATCTACATCCGCGACGGGAAGGTCGTCGCCGCGAACGGCGACGGACTGGAACGAGCCGCCGGCGTGCGCTATGCGCACGCGCAGTGCCG